>NZ_JBHSNG010000006.1:0-241736 GCF_042657005.1 Rhodanobacter terrae | reverse complement strand
ACGTCCCTGCGTTCCGGAGAAAGGTACACACCGGCCGTGGCCTGCATCGTGGGAGCGACTTCAGTCGCGATGGCCGCGGCAGCGGCCTGCAGCATCCCGGCGTTGCAGCGGCTCGATGCACAGTCAGACGGCGCAGCGCGCTGCTATGCGATCGCGACTGAAGTCGCTCCCACAAGGGCACCCTTCTCCAGACCGCAGTGGACTTATTCAGACCATCCCTAAGTGGGCCTACCCGGCTGCGGGAAAGGTAACCATGCGTGGAAGCTTCGTATCTCTCTCCCAGGCAAGCGGGGGGAGAGGTATTGAGCCATCAGTCGAAACCCTTCATCACCTGCACCCACAGACGGGTCTTGGTGTCCGCGTTGGGCAGGATGTCCGGTGTGTCGCCGATGGGCCTGGCTACCGAAGCCGAGGCGGTCCAGTTGTGCGGCCCCGTCCAGTTCAGGCCGACGCCGGCGCTGCTGAGACGGCCGCTGTTGATGCCCCGCTCGAACGTGTCCTTGTAGACCGTCAGGCGGCCGGTGTCGCCGAACAGCCTGGCCTGCCACTGTCCCGCCATGCCGGGGATGGTGAAGTCGTGGCGGTATTCCAGCGAGAACAGGTTGCCCTGCGAACCGGCCAGCACGCCCACGTCGTAGCCACGCACGGTATTGGGGCCGCCGAGGAAGAACTGCTCGGACGTATCGAGATTCTTGCTCGCCCACTGCTGGGTGAAGCCCGCGTACAGCGCGTCGTTGTCGCCCAGCTTCTGCAGGCGGGACAGTGAGAAGGTGTACTTGTTGTACGAACCCCGGGTGCGCGCGGTGATGTAGTCGATGAGGTTGGCGAGACCGTTGGTGTAGTCGATGTCGCCGTGCGACATGCCGAGGCTGTAGTTAGTGATGCCTCGCGCATCGCGCTCGTCGCCGGCCAGCGTGGCCACCCACACGTTGGCCCGGCGATCGGTGTCGATGCCGACGAGGCCGATGTCGTCCTTCAACAGCTTGTGGTCGAACTCGATCTGGCCGTACAGGTTGGCTGCTGTGTTGCGCACGATGGGCTGGGTCAGCGTCAGGCTGCCCACCAGCGCGGAACCGTCCGCGTCCAGTGGCGAGAGCCGGCCGCCCAGGTTGTAGTGCAGCGACGACACGCCGGCGCGCAGCGTGGTGCCCTGCCCGTTCAGCAGGTAGCGATAGCCGCCCTGGAAATAATTCATGCCGCCACCCGAGCTGGCCGCGCTGAAGTCGAGCAGGTCGCCCTCGTGCAGCAGGCCGTTCACGTCGAAGCTGCCAGTGGCGCGCGCACGGCCGGTGTATTCGCTGCCGTAGTCGTCCACGCCGAGCGTGCCGGTGTAGCGCGGCGCCGAGGTCACGCCTACCACGAGATCCGACGTGCCTGGCTCGTCGCCTGGCCTGATCGCGGAGCTGACCTGCGCGCCGGGGATGTCCGACAGCAGCAGCAGGCTGCGTTCCAGCGCGTAGTTCGATACCGGCTGGCCTGGCTGCAGCGGCGCCAGAGTGGACTGCAGCGGACCGTCCTTGACGGCGCTCTGGTTTTGCAACGCCACCTTGCCATAGCGCGCCTCGACCACCGCCAGCTTCACCACGCCGTCGGCAAGGGTCTGCGCCGGCACGTACACGCGCACCAGCGGATAGCCGGCACGCAGGTAGGCTGTGCTGATGCTGTCGGACAGGTCGCCGAGATCGCCCAGCGTCAACATCTTGCCTTCATAACCGATGACCAGCGAACGCAGGCGCTCATCGGGCAGCAAGGTGTTGCCGGTGATCTGGATGCGCTTGACCATGAACGCCCGCGAATCGGCAGCAGGCTGCTTTTTCGAATGCAGCATGTGCAGGTCGAGGTCGGACGGCGGCACCGTCGAAGGCTGCTGTTGCACCTGCTGCAGCAACATGCCGCTGCTGATGCCACCGGTGCCGGGGATGCCGGCGGGCGCCGATTGGGCATGCGTCACGCCGGACAACGCCAGCGACATCATGGCGGCCAGCGTGCCGAAGCGCGCTACGGGGAAGGTCTTGGTATGCATGGGTTTCATTCGAAGATGATTGACTGAAGGGAAGCGGATCGTGCGGAACCTGCGGTCCGGTTCCCTCATGGCAGCGCCATCACGGGTTCGCGCACGCCGCCGTCGATCACCTTCAGGGCCAGGCCGGAAGTGAAATCGCCGCGCGACACGTTGCGTTCCACCGGGTGATGCAGCCGCTTCTTGTTGCCGGTGAAGGCACCCACGGTTTCCTGCGGGGCGAGCCCGTAAGGCGTGGCGAGTTCCGTCGGACCCGGCACGCGGTTCACGCTGGCGAGCGTGCCGCTGCTGATCCCGAACGCCGATGCCCGGGCGCCGGTGATGTCGGCTTCGGTGTACACGGTCGGGCTCGCCAACAGGTAGTTGCCTGCGTCTGCCCCGCTCAGCTGCACGCCAGTAACCATGACCGGCTTGTTGTTGCCGATATTGGGATCGGAGAAGCTGGCCGCTTCGTAGACGAACTGCACCGAGTCGCCCGCCACCATGCCGGCGCTGTCCAGCTTCACCGCGTCCGGCGTGGTGCCGCTGTACATCTTGTTGGTGCCGGTGGCGTCGACCACGATGGTCTTGGGCGTGATGCTGAGCGTATCGACGCCACCGACCAGGGTGTAGTTGCCGGCCAGGCCGCCGTTGGCGCCATCGGACAGCGCCAGCGAGCCCAGGCTGATGAAGGGCTTGCCGGCACCGACGTTCTTGTCGACCACCTGCCCCGTGCCGCCCAGGAGCACCGTCTGCCCGTCGATGCCGGACAGCGCGCCGTTGCGGCCGAACAGGCCGGCCGCCGCATTCGGCGTGCCGTCGTACACGCGCGTGCCGCCAAGGTCCAGCACGTACGGATCGATGGTGCCGCGCAGGCCCGTGGGCTGCGCGAGGATGTAGTTGCCCGCACCGGCACCGCCGATCGCCATGCCGGTGGCGACACCCTCCGTGCCTGCATTCGCCGAGGCGAACGTGCCGACGCTGGCGTCGCCCAGCGTGACGCTGTCGCCGCCCAGCACCCCGCTCAGGGTCGAGCCGCTCAGGCTTGCCATGGTGTTGCCGTCATAGGTCTTGGTGGCCACCGTGGTGCCGACGACGGTGAGCGTGGCCGGCGTGATCGCGTATGAATCCGCACCGCCGACCAGCGTGTAGTTGCGGGTCAACTCCGTCGCCGCATGCGCGCCGCCGGCCACCAGCGCCAGGTTGCCGAGCGCGAAGCTCGAACCGCCGGTGCCCGTGTAGGTACCCACGTTCTTGCTGGTCAGCGACCCCGTGCCCTCCACGGTAAACGTGTCGCCGTCTAGGCCGGCGACCGTGCCGAAATCGCCGCCGTAGGCATGGGTGGTCGCGTCGTACACGCGCTGACCCGCGAGGTTGAGCACATACGGGCTGATGGTGGCGCTGGTGCTGGCCGCGGTGTTGAACACGTAGTTGCCCGCATCGGCGCCGCTTGCCGTGATCCCGCTGACCGAGATGCCCACGTTGCCGCCCGCGTCGGGCGAGTTGAAGTCGGCCGCGCCGTCGTTGAAGTTCACCGTGTCACCGGCCAGCACGCCGGAGCTGCCCAGCGTGACGCCCGCCGTCGTGGTGCCGTCGTAGGTCTTGTCCTGGCCGGAGGCATCTACGGCGATGGTCAGCGGCGTGATGGTCACCCAATCCGTGCCGCCCACCAAGGTGTAGTTGCTGGCCAGCGCCGAACCGTTGCCGGTCAGCGTGAACCCGTTCAGGCCATTGCCGCCGAACGGCTGCTGCGTACCGGCGTTCTTGGTCGACAATGTGCCGGTGCCGCCCAGCGTCAGCGACTCGCCGTTCATGCCGGTGAGCACGCCGTTGTTGCCGAACAGGTCGGCACCGGCGTCGGTGTTGCCGTCGTATACGCGCTGGCCCGTGAGGTTCAGCACCCTCGGCGCAATCGTGCCGCTGAGGCCCGTGGGTTGCACCAGCGTGTAGTCGCCGGCGTCGGCGCCGCCGATCGTCATGGTACCTGCGGTCACGCCGATGTTCCGGCCCGCGTTCGGCGTGGCGAAGCTGCCGCCGGTGTCGTTGCCCAGGGCGACGCCGTCGCTGCCCAGCACGCCGCTCAGGGTCGCGCCGCTCAGGGTCGCGGCGGTGGTGCCGTCGTAGGCCTTGCTGTTGACTGTGGTGCCGGCGACGGTCAGCGTGGCCGGCGTGATCGTGTACGAATCCGTGCCGCCCACCAGGGTGTAGTTGCCGGAAAGGTCGGTGCCCGCACCGGCGCTGCCGGCGGCGACCAAACCCAGCGTGCCGAGGTTGAAGCCCTGGCCGCTGCTGGGACTGCCGCTTGCACCCGTGCCCGTATACGACGTCCGGTTGTTCACGTCCTTGCCGGATGTGGAACCTTCGCCGCTCAGCGTGAACGTGTCGCCATTGAGGCCGGTGATGGTGCCGAAGCTGCCGCCGCTTGTGCCGTCGCTGTAGATGTTCGTGGTTGCGTCGTACGTGCGCGAACCGGTCAGGTCGAGCACCCTCGGCGTGATCGTGCCGCTGAGGCCCGTGGGCTGCACCAGCGTGTAGTCGCCAGCGTCGACGCCGCCGATCGTCATGGTGCTTGCGGTCACGCCGATGTTCCGGCCCGCGTTCGGCGTGGCGAAGCTGCCGCCGGTGTCGTTGCCCAGGGCGACGCCGTCGCTGCCCAGCACGCCGCTCAGGGTCGCGCCGCTCAGGGTCGCGGCGGTGGTGCCGTCGTAGGCCTTGCTGTTGACTGTGGTGCCGACGACGGTCAGCGTGGCCGGCGTGATCGTGTACGAATCCGTGCCGCCCGCCAGGGTGTAGTTGCCGGCAAGGTCGGTGCCCGCACCGGCGCTGCCGGCGGCGACCAAACCCAGCGTGCCGAGGTTGAAGCCCTGGCCGCTGCTGGGACTGCCGCTTGCACCCGTGCCCGTATACGGCGTCCGGTTGTTCACGTCCTTGCCGGATGTGGAACCTTCGCCGCTCAGCGTGAACGTGTCGCCATTGAGGCCGGTGATGGTGCCGAAGCTGCCGCCGCTCGTGCCGTCGCTGTAGATGTTCGTGGTTGCGTCGTATGTACGCGAACCGGTCAGGTTCAGCGTCAAGGGCGTGATGCTGGCCGTGGTGTTCGCCGTGCTTCCGCTCAGCTGATAGTCGCCGGAGTCGCCACCCGCCAGGATGGCGATCCCCGTCACTGCCACCGCCTGTGAGGTCACGTTGCCGTTGGTGTCATAGGCCACGTTCGGACTGGCAAAAGTCGCCGTGCCGCCGCTGTTGGAGAAGGTCACCGTGTCGCCGGAAATCACCCCGCCGCTGGTGAGCGAGGTCACCGTCGCGGTGTTGGTGTCGTCGTACACCTTGTTCGCCGCCGTGGCGTTCACGGCGATGGTCTTCGGCGTCAGCACCAGCGAGTCGCTGCCACCTAACAGCGTGTAGTTGCTCGCGCTGCCGGTGCCGCTGGCCAGGCCCAGGCTGTCGAGGTTGAAACCGGCGCCGCCGGTGGCCCCGCTCACGCCCGTGCCGGTGTACGGCGTGCCGCCGTTCACGTCCTTGCCCGCCAGCACACCCGAACCCGTCAACGACAGCGTTTCGCCGTTCACGCCGATGATCGTGCCGTCCTGGGCGGTCACGCCCGTCTGGTTTCCGAGCACGCCCGCATTGGCGGCGGTCGTGCCGTCGTACACGCGCGTGCCGGTGAGGTCGATCACGTAGGGCGTGATCGTGTACGAGTCCGTCTGGCCGTTCGTCGGCGCACCTTCCAGCGTGTAGTTGCTGGTCAGCTCCGTACCCGCGTTGCTGCCGGCGGCGGCCAGCGTCAGCCCGTTCACGCCGATCTGCTGGCCGCCTGCAGGCGTGCCCGCGGGACTGCCGGCCGTGTAGGTGTTCGCGTTCGCGCTCGACGCCGTGCCCTGGCCGCTCACGATGAACTGGTCGCCGCCCAGGCCGGTCAGCGTGCCGAGGTCGCTGCCATCGACGTTCGCGCTGCCGTCGTATTGCCGCGCGCCATTGAAGCCGAGCACGTACGGCGTGATGTTTGCCGTCGTCGTGGCCTTGGTACTGCCCAGCGCGTAGTCGCCCGCATCCGTACCGCCCGCGGCGATGCCGGTCACCGTCACCGTCTTGCCGTTCGCCGCGTTCGCATCGGAGAACGTCGCGCCGCCATCGGCGAAGGTCACCGTGTCGCCGGAAATCACCCCGCCGCTGGTAAGCGAGGTCACCGTCGCGGTGTTGGTGCCGTCGTACACCTTGTTCGCCGCCGTAGCGTTCACGGCGATGGTCTTCGGCGTCAGCACCAGCGAGTCGCTGCCACCTGCCAGCGTGTAGTTGCTCGCGTTGCCGGTGCCGCTGGCCAGGCCCAGGCTGTCGAGGTTGAAGCCGGCGCCGCTGGTGGCCCCGCTCACGCCCGTGCCGGTGTACGGCGTGCCGCCGTTCACGTCCTTGCCCGCCAGCACACCCGAACCCGTCAACGACAGCGTTTCGCCGTTCACGCCGATGATCGTGCCGTCCTGGGCGGTCACGCCCGTCTGGTTTCCGAGCACGCCCGCATTGGCGGCGGTCGTGCCGTCGTACACGCGCGTGCCGGTGAGGTCGACCACGTATGGGTCGACGACGAACTGGTTGCCCGAGGTGGCCAGCGTGTAGTTGCCGGCGGCGCTGCCGCCGAGGCTCAGCCCGGTTGAGGTGAACGTGCGGCCGCCGGTGCCGGCATTGTCGTAGGTGCCGACGTCCGCACCCGACAGCGCGTCGCTGCCGTTCACGCTCAGGCCGGTCTGGTCGGTGTTGACGATGCCGTTGACCACCCAGCACGTGCTGCCGGCGGCACACGCGCCGGAGGCGCTGGAAATGAGGTTGCCGCTGCCATTCGCGCCCGTGGTTCCGTCGTACTGGCGAACGCCCGTGAGGGTGACCGTTGCCTTGCTGATGTCGTAGGTGTCGCTGCCACCCACCAGGGTGTAGTTGCTGATCTTCTCCGTACCTGCATTCGCGCCGGTGGCATTCAACGTCAGCCCGGTGACGCCGATCTGCGTCGTGCTTGACGGCGTGCCGCCGACACCGCTCGCCGTGGAGGAACTGCCGTAGCTGCCGGCCTTTGCGCTGCTCAGCGAGCCCCCACCGCCCACCGTGAACGTGTCGCCGTTGAGGCCGCTGAACGTGGCGGTACCTGCCGTGGCGCTGCCGGCGGTCGTATCGACGAGACCGCCCGAATCGACGCTTGCGGTACCGTCGTAAGTGCGGGTGCCGCTGAAGCTGAGCACGTACGGGTTGACCGTGTAGGTGACGGTGCCGATCTGGTAGTTGCCGGCGCTGCCGGTACCCGCCGCGAGGGTCAGATTGTTGGCGCCCGTGCCGTTGGTGCCGGCATTGCCGCCGTTCGCCAGCGTGTAGGGGCCAACGAGATCCAGCGTCTCTCCGTTCACGCCGGTGGCGAAGGCGCCGTTGCTGGCGACGGCATGGGCACCATTGAAGAAGTTGCCGGCGCCGACACCGACCGTGGTGCTGCCGGTGTATGTGCTCGAACCGGTGAAGTCGATCGTATAGGGTGTGATCTGGAACTGGTTGCCGGTCGCGGCGATCGCGTAGTTGCCGGCCAGGCCGCCGTTCGTGCCGTTGCCCAGGCTCAGGCTGCCGACGCCGAACGTGGCTGCCGCATCGGTGTACGTACCCACATTCGGGCTGTTCGAGCCGCTTACCGTACCGGTACCCGCATTCACCTTGAGCGTCTGGCTGCCCACAAGACCGGAGATCGTCCAGGTGGAACCGGTGGCGGCCGCAGCATTCGTACCGTCGTACTGGCGCACGCCCGCGATGGTGACCGGCGCCTGATTGATGGTGCCGGCCAGGCCCGCGGGTTGGACGATGCGGTAGTCCATCGCGTCGGTGCCGGTGATGTCCGCGCTGTCGATGGTGACCGCCGTGGGCGTGGCGGCGGTGCCCGTCAGGCCCGCGTTCGCGTTGGCCGACGCAAACGTTCCGGCGATGTTGCCGTTGCTCACCGTGACGACGTCGCTGCCCAGCACGTCGCCCGCCGCGTTGCCCTGCGTCACCGTCGCGCCGGTCACCGTCGCGGCGGTGCTGGCGTTGTAGACCTTCGAAGCGACCGTCGCGCCGGTGACGTTCAACGGCGCCTGGGTGACGATATACGAGTCCGTGCCGCCGACCAGGGTGTAGTTGCCGGCATTGGCGCCGCCGACGGCGACCAGGGCCAGCGTGCCGAGGTTGAAGCCCTGGCCGCTGGTGGGACTGCCGCTTGCGCCGGTACCCGTATAAGTGCCGACGTCCTTGGCCGATGTCGCACCCGTGCCGGTCACGGTGAACTGGTCGCCGTTGATGCCGTTCAACGTTCCGAACACGTTGCTGTTGTCGGCGTTGGTGACGTTGCCGGAAATGCTGGCGTAGATGTTGGCGGTGGCGTCGTATACGCGCGTGGCGCTGAGGTTCAGCGCCAGCGGCGTGATGGTGCCGATCAGGTTGCCGACCACCTGCGAGGGCAATGCGTAGTTCGAGAGCGACGTGCCGGCGTTCGGCGTCCAGTCGGAGGAAACCAGGTTGGCGGTGACGTCGTAGGTGCCGACGTTGGATTGCGGGCTGTTCGGGGCGCCGTAATACCCTGACTGCGTCTGGGTGATCGTACCGCCCTGGCCGTTCACCCAACCGCTGGTGCCGTAGTCGGCCGCGGGAATGGTGATGGTCGACGTGCCGTCGTACGCCTTGGCGATGTTGCCGGTGAGGCTGGCGGAAATTTGCGCCTGCGCGATGTCGGCGCTGAGGCCCGTGGGCTGGGCCAGGACGTAATTGCCGGCCGCACCGCCGTTCAACGTGAAGCCGCTGGCGGTCACCGCAATGGGCTGACCGTTGGGCGACAGGTAGGCGCCGCCCGGATCCGTGTTGGCGTTGGCCGTGGCAAAGCTGCCCGTGCCGCTGCCCTGGTTCAGCGAAACGTTGCCCGCATCCTGCGCCAGCAGGCCGCTGACCGACGCGCCGCTGCCACTGGCCTGGCTGAAGGTAGGCGTGGTGAAGGTAAAGGTGGCTGAAGTGGTGCCGTCGTAGGCCTTGGCATTGGCCGAGATGCCCGTAACCGCCAAGGGGCGCGGCGTGATGTTGGCCGTGAGAGCAGGTGTCACCAGGCTGTAGTTTCCAGCCGAACTGCCGCCAAGGGTGAAGGTGGTGGCCACCACCTGGCCATTGCCCGCGTTCGCACTCGCAAACGTGCCGCCCACGGGCGAGCCGGTGGCGGTAAAGCTGCCGTTGCTGTTGGGGACGATGGTGCCCCCCGTGCTGCTGCTGATGCCGTCGGCCGTGCTGCTGGCGGAGTTGCCGACGCTCAGCGTGATGTTGCCGGCGTTCTTGTCCACGTCGGCAAGGCCGGCCAGTTGGCCGTTGCCGATGTTGACCAGCGCGCCCGTGCCGCCGTCGTAGATCTTGTCCTGCGCGTACACGCCGTCGACGTACAGCGGCGCCGGAGTGATGCTGCCCATCCCGCTCACGTTGTAGACCAGCTGGTAGTTGCTCAACAGCGTGTTGCCGTTGACGGGCGTGTAGTTGTTCTGCGTGAGTGTGCCGGTCACGCCGATCGCGTTGCCGACCACGTTGCCGTTGGTGTCGCGAACCACGTTCGGCGAGGCATAGGCGAACGAGGCCGTGGGGGTGATGGTTGCGCCCTGGCCACCGACCCAGCCGCTGTCCTGCGTACCGCTGGAGTCGTTGTTGACATAGCCGTAGACGGTGAAGTTGCCGTTGCCGAGCGGCAGCACCGTGGTATTGCCGTCGTACTGCTTGGTGATGCCGGTGAGCGAGATGTACAGCTGTTTGGCAAGGATGGTGCCGGTACCGGTGACGCTTTCCGGGAAGGTGTAGTTGTTCTGCCAGTTGGCGGAGCAGCCGGTGCAGGTGAAGTCCGCCGCCGCGATCCCGCTGACGCCGAGCGGCTGCGAGCCGACGTTGGCGCTGGCGAAAACGCCGGTGAGATTCGTGGAAAGCGTCATGCCGCTGTCGCCGGACTGCACGCCGCCGAGCACGAGAACCGCATTTCCCAACGGAACCGAGCCTGGAGCGGTGATGCTCGACCCGGTGACGGCGATCGTGCTGGTGCCGTCGTAGACCTTGCTGCCGCTGGCTCCCGTGACGAGCTGGCCGGTCAACCCTGCGGGCGTGATGGTGCCGTAGCCGAGCGCCGTGGCCGGCAGGATGTAGTTGGATAGCGAGGTGCCGCTGCCTGCCACGTAGTTGCCGCTGGTGGTGCTGTTGTCGAGGGTGGACACCACGCCCCAGGTGCCGGCGTTGCCTTCGTAGCTCGGCGCGCCCGGAGCGGCGGCGTTGGTCGTGTCGTAGTAATTGCCTGTGAAGGGTCCGCTCAGCGTGATGCTTTGCCCCGAGATCAGGCCGTTCAGCGTGTAGTTGCCGGCGCCCAGCGTGGCTGACGTGTCGCTGGCGCCGTCATACGTGCGGGTGGGGTTGCCGGTGATGGTTACCGTCAGCGGCGCTGGCGTGATGTCGCCGGCGCCGCTGACGGAGGTGTTGAAGATGTAGTTGCCGGCCTTGGCGCCGCTGGCGAAGTTGAGGTCCGACGACTGCAGCGTGGCGGCGGCCGTGTAGCTGCCCACGTTGGACTGCTGGACGCCGTTGCTGTCGGTATAGACCGCCGGAGCCTGGTTCACCGACACCGTCTGGCCGCCCACCATGCCCGTGACCGTGAAGTCGCCCGTGGGCAGCGTCGCGTAGCTGGTGCCGTCGTAGATCTTGTCGGCGCTGCCGCTGAACGCGATGCTCAGCGACGCCGGCGTGATGTTCGCGACAAGGCCCGTCGGCTGGGTCACGGTGTAGTTGCTGTTGTTGACGGCCAGGCCGCTGACGGCCACTGCGAGGCCGTTGCCTACGTCTGCCTGGCTGAATGTGCCGGCGGCCGAACCCGTGGACAGCGTCGTCGACGCCTGGTCTGCGGCATTCACGAAACCGCTGAGTACGGCGTTGCCGGTACCCAGGGCGTCGGCAGTCGTGCCGTCGTACACCTTGTCGGTTGCGGTTACACCGGCAACGGTGAGCGCCTTCTGGTAGATGTCGGCGGTGAGGTTGGTCGGCGCGATCAGCGCGTAGTCGGCGACCTTGGTGGCGTTGCTGCCCGTCAGGGTGAAGCCGCTGAGGGCAACAGCGAGGTTGTTGCCGGCATCGGGGTTGGCGAAGTTGCCGATGGCGCCGCTCGTGTCGAGCGTGACGTTGTCGCCGTTGACCACGCCGTAAATGCTGGCGTTGCTGATGTTCAGCGCATCGCTGGTGCTGGCGTCGTAGGTCTTGCTGGTGACCTGCACGCCGCTCAGGTAAACCGGCGCGGGCGTGATCGTGCCATAGCCGGCTGTCGAGTCCACAGCGAGCGCGGCGGACGTGATCGACGTGGCTGCAGGCAGGACGTAGTTGGAAAGCTTGGTGCCCGAACCGGCCGCGAAGTTGGTGCTGGCGAACGTGGCGCCGACCGCCACCAGGCCGCCATTCTGGGTCGTGCCGCCGTTGGTATTGACGTCGGCGCTGGCGTAGCCCACCGAACTGGGCTGGTTCACCGTGATGCTCTGCCCCGTGGCAAGACCGGTGATGTAGTAGTTCGACGAAGCCAGCGGTGCGGTGGTGGTGCCGTCGTAGACCTTGGTGGGGTCGCCGACGATGGTGGCGTACAACTGCGCCGCGGTGATCGAACCGGTGGTCGTCTTGCCCGTGCCGGACAAGGTGTAGCCGTAAACCGGGATGCTGCCGTTGACGATGTTGAAACCGTTGATGGACGACGGCGAGGTCACCGTGAGGCTGGTGCCCACGTCGGACTGGCTGTATGTACCCGAGGTCGAACCGATGGTGTCGCCGTTGATCAGGCCGGAGTCGGTGAAGTTGCTGCCGGCGAGCGGCGCGGTGGCGGTGCCGTCGTAGCTCTTTGTCACGGTGCCGCTGAGGCCGGTGACCGAGAGCACGGGCCTGGTGCTGTAGAACACGCCGTTGCCGCTGGCTGCGGGCGTGGTGCCCGTCGTGGCGTTGTACTGGATGAAAGCAGGCGCGAGGCCGCCCAGATTGGCGCCCGTGGCCGTGGGGCTGGAGCTGTAGATCGCCCAGTTGCCGCTCAACGCCGAAGCGCCGACGTTGTTGACGAAGGCGTTGCCCGCCTGCAACACCGTCTTGCCGCCGGCGTTCGTATTGGCGATGGAGCCGCCGCTGTTGATGACGACGTTGTTGCTTGCGGTCAGCGTGAGCGTGTTTGCGGCACTCCACGACACCGCGTCGTCGACGTTGACGTTGCCGGATGTCCCGCTGGCGCCATCCGCGCTGCTCAGCGTGATGCTGCTGCTGGCGAGTTCGCTGGAAAGCTGGCTGCCGGTGATGTCGCCGCCGCTGGCGGCGATGGTGAAGTCGGTGGGATCGACCAGCCACTCGCCGGTCTTGCCGCTGGTCGCCCTGGTGGTGATGGCGGCGTCATTGGCGATATGGGCCTGCGCGCCGGAAGTTTCTATGAAGCCGCCATCGCCGCCGTTCGGCGCGCTGGCGTCCAGCCTGCCGCCCACGTTCACCGTGCCCGCATCCATGCCGCCCAGCAAGGTGATGGTGCCGTTGTGCTCGGCCACGGTTTGCGCCTGCACCGTGCCGGTGTTGTTGACCGCGCTGTCGATCAGCGAGTTGCGCGCGCCCGCCGTCATCAGCACATTGCCGCCGTCGGCGACGATCAGCTGGCGGTTCTCGACGAGGCTTCGAACGGTGTTGGCATCCACCACCAGGCGCATCAGGTGGTTGTCGGCGAAGGTCAGCGTCATCGCGGTGCCGCCGGCCAACGCCACCGTGCCCAGCTGCGCGCGGATCACGCCCTGGTTGGAGACGGAATTGCCCAGCAGCGCCGCGTAACCGCCCGGCGTGACGGTGATGCTGCCCAGGTTGACCACGCTGCCGCGACCGTTGCCGGCGAAGTGCACGTTGCCGGTGCCCGGCGTGCCGCTGTCGAGATCCAGCGTGGAGGCGACGATGCCGCCCACGTTCACCTGCGCGTCCTTGCCGAACAGCACTCCGTTGGGATTGATCAGCCACACCTGGCCGTTGGCGTTGAGGTGGCCTTCGATGTCGCTGGCGGTGTTGCCAAGGACGCGGTTGACTGCGATGGAGCTGCTGCCCGGCTGCAGGAAGTCGACCGTCTGGCTGGCGCCGATGCCGAAGTTCTGCCAGTTGATCGAGAGCGTCTGGCTGTCCTGCTGGATGGTGGTGACGTTGCCGGATTGCGTGATCTGGCCCGAGCCGCTCACGATCTGGCCGCCCGTGGGCGCATTGCCCGCCCAGGCGAAACCGCTCATGCCCAGCGACGCCGACAATAGCGAAAGCATCAACGGTACGCGCACCACCGCGCCGCCGCGGCTGCGGCTTGTGCCGGCGCCTTTGCTCTTCGCCAGTTCGGAAGCCGGAACCCAGGCGCACAGCGAGCGGTTCCAGCAGAGTCGATAAATGTGGTTCATGGCGAAGCGCCTCCTGGCTTTCAGCAAATGAAAGGGCGGCTTCGCAACCTGATCGTTTCATCCGCGCGCATGCGCGCGCGGCAAGTCAAGATTTTGATCTGTATGGCGGGACCATCACGCCCGAGCCACCCTGTACCGCCAGCCTACCTGCGCCAGCCGGCGCGGACTTTTGCCGGAGGGTACGTTGGCTTTGCTGGAGCGATCGGCGGCTGCATCTATAATCGAAATCCGCAGCGCCTGCCCCCGCGCCGGCGACCACGGGCATCCACATGGACATGGCATGACTCCGAAGCAACCGTTTGTTCTGGTCATCGACGACTACCCCGAAGACATCCGCGGCACCATTGAACTGCTGCGCGCCGAGGGTATGCGCATCAACCTCGCCACCGATGCCCGGCAGGGCTGCCAGCGCGCGCAGGCGCTGCAGCCGAATCTCATCCTGCTGGACGTGCGCATGCCGGGCGCGGATGGTTTCGCGGCCTGCCGCATCCTGAAGGCAGATCCGCAAACGCAGGACATCCCGGTGATCTTCCTGAGTTCGGCCAATGCCGACGCGGAGAGACTGGAAGGCCTGGTCAACGGCGGCGTCGACTACATACTCAAACCGTGCCTGCCCATGGAGGTACTGGCGCGCGTACGCATCCACCTGAAGCTGAGTTCACGCCGCGCCAGGGACGAGGCATCGCCAGAGCCGGAGACCCTGCTGTCGCCGGAAGAGGTGACCTTGCGCGCGGCCATGCGCTTCATCCAGGCGAACCTGGGCGACTTGCCCGAACTGGGCGAGATAGCGAGCAAGGCCGGTACGCACGGCAAGCGACTGTCGGCGATTTTCCGCGAGAACCTGGGCGTCACGGTGTTCCACTGGATCAGAGAAGAACGCCTGCGTCGCGGCCGCGAACTGTTGGCCGATTCACACCTGGGCATGCAGGACATCGCCGACCAGATCGGCTTTCGCGACGCAGGCAACTTCGCCACCGCCTTTCGCGAGCGCATGGGCGTGACGCCCACGGCGTATCGCCTGAGCATGCAAGCCAGGAGCGACGGCGACGATTGAGCTGGCACGCCCGCCATTCCGGCGTCAGGCTGTCTTCACGAGCTGGGCGGCGACCAGCAGCAACAGCTGCCGAACGCTGACGGGCTTGAGCAAGGCCGCGTCGAAGTCCAGTTCGGGCTCGTACGCGGCGGGACGCCGGGGCGGCGTGGCGGAACAAAGAATCACGGGAAGGTCCGCGTGGGTCCTGCGCAGTTCCTTCAGCAGCCCCCAGCCATCCATGCCGTCCATGTATTGATCGGTGATGACCATGGCAGGACGCTGTTCCTCCACGATCTTCAAGGCCTCACGGCCAGTTCCGGCGGGGAAGCTCGCGAAGCCGTAGCTGTCGAGCAGGTCGCAGAGCATGTCGCGGTTCTGCGCTTGATCGTCGACCACGACGATGGTTCGGCCGCCACCGTCGTGGCCCGCGTCCATCGAGGTGTCGTCGAGCGGGTTCAAGTCCGCCTCGGATTCGCTGGCCGTGTCGAGATCCACCGTAAAGGAGAATTCGCTGCCGCCGCTGTCCAGCCGGTGCGCCTGCAGTCGGGAGCGCATGCGACCCAACCAATGCGCCACGATGGACAAACCCAGTCCCTTGCCTTCACGGTGTTCGACGTTGCTGCCGCGGACGAACGGTTTCAGCAGCGATTCGAGCTTTTCTTCCTCGATGCCTATGCCGTTGTCGCGGATGGCGAAGCGCATTCGGACGTCCCTGTCGCCGCCCTGCCCCACGGCCACCTCGAACTCGACCAGGCCACCGTGGGTGAATTTGGCGGCGTTGCCGAGCAGGTTGAGCAGCACCTGCCGCAGGCGGCGGAAATCCGCCTTGACCAGCACCGGCAGCTTGTCGTCGAAGCGATGGGCGAACCGGTTTCCGCCGCGCTCCGCCATCAGCGCGGCCTGCGCAACGATCTCGGCAAGGAAGGCATGCAGGTAGCCCGCTGTCTCTTCCAGCCCGGTGCTGGCGTGTTCGTCCCGCGAGAATTCCAGCAGATCGTCGATGAGCCCGATCTGCTGCCAGATGCTCTGCTCGATGATGCGCGGATAATCGCGCTTGGCGTCGCCGGCACGCCACTGGTTCACGCATTCGATGATGTTGGCCAGCGGCGAGCGCAGGTCGTGGCTGATCCGCGCGAGCAAGTCGTTGCGCGCATGCAGCGCCAGCTTGAGCTGCGCGGTGCGCCGATCCACCGTTTGCTCGAGTTGCCGGTTCCTGGCGATCAGGGCGGTGTTGCGCCAACGCCACGCCAACGTCGCGCCCGCGCCAATCAGCAAGGGCAGCGCCAGCAACGACGCCCAGGGCGAACGCCACCATGGCGCCGTCAAGGCAAATGTCCATGTTGCCGTCGCCGACGTGCGCTCATGGTTCACGTCTATCGCCTGCACTTCGAAACGATAGGTGCCGGGGCCGGCCAATGGGTAGGCCACGCTGCGCTCGCCGGTCTCGTGCCAGCCCTTGTCGACGCCTTCCAGCCGGTAGCGATAGCGCACCGGGTCGGCCCTGCTGTTGCCGATCGTGGCCAGGTGCAAGGTGGCGACCTTGTGCTGATCGAAGGGCGCCGTGGAATCGGGGAAAAGATCCTTGCCGCCGTAGTCTGCCGCAACCACTTCGGCCTGCCAGACAGGCGAAACAAGCAGTCGTATGGGATGGAGCAGATGCGACAGGCCGGTTTTGGTGGCGATCCAGACGGAGCCGTCGTCG
This sequence comes from Rhodanobacter terrae, assembly GCF_042657005.1. NCBI lineage: Bacteria > Pseudomonadati > Pseudomonadota > Gammaproteobacteria > Lysobacterales > Rhodanobacteraceae > Rhodanobacter > Rhodanobacter terrae. The sequence goes on along the minus strand of NZ_JBHSNG010000006.1, from coordinate 225,567 downwards.
TCTGCGTGGAAAGCGAGGTTGCCCGCCTCGTCCAGCAGCAAGCCGTCGCGGGATGTGAGGCGCGACCAGTGGATGCCGTCGAAAACACCTACTCCCGTGGCATTGCCGGCCCACAGCCATCCGCGTTTGTCCGTTCCCAGGAAATCCAGCCGAGTGCCCGCCTGCAAGACATCGTTGGCCGGCTGCATGAGCAACTTGTCGGACATGCTGATCTGCGACACCAGCAATTGGGCATCGATGGTGCCGACCCACAGTCGCCCATCGGGCGTGATGGCAATGCGCTCGGGCGTAATTGGAACGCGCTGGCGACTGCCCGCGAGAGACATCAGGACGTTCTCCCACTGCCCGCTGTAACGGTAAAGGCCGGTATTGCAGGCCACCCAAATGCGGCCGGCATTGTCTTCGACGGCATCGGAACAGCTGGTCCCCGTCTGGAACTCGTCGGTGTGCTTCACCAGGGCGGTTTTCGGATCCAGCGAGTCGACGCCGCCTTGGGTGTAGATCCAGAACCTGCTCGTGCGGCTGACCAGCACGCCACGGATGTAGTTCTTGAGGACGGCCACCGTCGTCGGGCGGCTGGCTCCCGGCAGTTGCCGCGTGATCCGTCCGTCGAAATGGAAATTCCACCTGGAACCATCCGGCGAGGCGTGCTCGATGTGCGCCTCCTCGGGCGGCAGCGCGGTCAGGGGCCAGCGTTGATTGCTCGGGACGCCGGCGGTGGACGGTAGGCGGCTGTCGTCGGGAGTCCAAAGCGTGAGTGCATTGATGCGATCGAGCGTCGCGCGTCCCGGCTGGCTCGATCCGAGCCACAAACTCCAGCTTTCGATGGCCTTGCTCGCCACCCAATGCAGTACGCCCCAACCGGGGACGCCCATCCACAGGCTGCCGTCGCGGTCGGCCAGCACGGTCGAGACCGACTGGATGGGCTGGGGCATGATGCCTTGCCTGCTGTCGTAAACCTTCCAGCTGTCTCCTTCGAGACGCAGCAGGCCGGTCTTCGTGCCGACGACGATGTTGCCGCTGGCATCCTGCACCAGCAGTCCACTGGCTCCAGCGACCCACGCGGGTTCGCCGGGTAGGCGTTGCTCTACGAAACCCGGCGCGCCGACCGCCTGGCGCAGCAGTTTGTGCCGCCCTTGCACCCACAGGCTGCCGTCGCGCGCGGGCAGGATGTCTTGCCATGCATCCGCGGTTACGCCTTCGCGGATCCCGAAATGCTGGATTCGTGCCTGCTGGAGCCGGCACAGCTCATCGCCGCAGCCGAACCAGGTGGCATCCCCCTGCACGGCCACGCTGCCGATCCGGTCCAGCGACGGGTCTTGCCGGCGCTGCTGCAGCGAGAAGAGCGGCAGCGCCGTCCAGCGCTCATTGGCCTGCCTTGCCACGACCATCAGGCGATGGTGGCTGATCACCAGCAGATCGCCGTTGGCCTGCATCGCCAGCGTCTGGCCACGGTCGGCAAGCAGCGGACGCCCTGCGGGCGCGGCGGTGGCAAAGCTGCCCTGATGGCGCACCTGCATGCCGGCTTGTGTGGCGACCCAGAGATCGCCGGTACCATCCTCGACGATGCCGATAACCGCAGAAGGCTCGAATCCCTCCGCGCGGTCCATGCGCAGGAAGCCCACGCCATCGAACACGTACAAGCCCGTGTTCGTACCGGCCCATACCAGTCCACCGCGATCCTGATGAAGGACGCGAATGCCCTGCCGGTCGAGGCTGACGTCGCGTCCAAGGATGGCGATCGGCAAATCCACGGCCGTTGCCGCGCGCGCCATCAGCAATCCACACAGCAGAACGATCACCGATGCGATGGCGCGCCATTGCACAATCCTTTCAAACAAAGCGACGGGGCAGCGCATGGCTATAGCCGGATCTGCTCGAAATACGCGGTCTGCGCCTTCGCTGCTGACTCCCTTGTATTGGACAAGTGGCCTGCAGAGATTGAATCAATAGCCATGCATCGCGTGGGATCGAAGGAGTTCCACGGCCTTGGGTTACTCGTTGCAGCGATAGCCATAGGGTCGCCAGCGACGTGCCTCGCCATTGGCCAGGCTTCCTGGTGTTTGGAAACTGCAGCTGCTTCTGCACTATGGCTTCGCGACCACCACTGCTTCAGCCGCTCCTCAAACGTCATGGTTTTGCGATGCTCCCGCTGAAATTCCGGACGAAAGAGGCACCGCCGGAACGGACGTCTCTCTAAGAATGCTCTGATCTTGCCCGTCATCCCGAATCGCGAAGCGATCTTCGGGACCCAGTGCCTGTGTGTATCAACGTGTTACATAAAAGCCACTGGGTTCCCGCTTTCGCGGGAATGACAAAAACAGAGGCTAATCACGGCATCCTTAAGCATCAGTTCGGCGATGCGTTGAAAGTCGATCTCGCTTACTTTGCTCTAACGGTGGCGAAACAACAGTCTGCAATATGCCTTTGACAAAGGAAAGGCTTGGCATGAGTGGATGTGGACATCGACTTCTTTCGCGCGGGAGAAGCCGACCTTGCCGTCGAACCATCGAAGGCTGCGTGGGATTATCTTGTGCAGCCGAGGCGGGAGGTGGCGTGTCGTGCTTTTCAGGCCTGCAGGGGTCGTACCCCGGATAATCGACCCTGATCACCATGTCCGGCGTCCGCCCTTGGTCACGACATGAAGTCCCGGCATGACCGGAAGGACGTCGCCGTGTACGACGCGGGAGCTGTCGGATGACTCGCAACCTCATCGCCCCGCCACGCGCAGACCTCAGGGCTGTCCGCCTGCGCGTATCGTCGCCTCGTTGATCGCGCGCACCTTGGCCTCGTCCACCTTTTCGATCTTGCGGTCGTAGGTGAACAAGCCGTTGTGCTCGCCCTCGACGTCGGTGATCTGGGTGTAGACGCTTCCGGACATGCCCCTGGCCACGCCTTTGTCGCGCAGCACGGCGGTATTGGCGACATAGCCGGCGTTCAGCGCGGCGCGGTCCTTCACTGCGCCGTAGGGGTTGATCGGCGTGTTGGGCCAGACATGGCCGGGAATGCCCAGGGTCAGGCCGCCGTGTTCGCCGTCGATGGCGGCGCGCTCTGCATCCGGGCTGGGCAGGCCGGGGCCCTGGTAGTCATGCACGTCGTAGACGTCGCCGGCGTGCGGGTCGCCCTTGGTGTCGCAGCAGTTGGCGCCGCTGCGCGCGTCGACCAGGCGCGAAGGGTCGAGTTGCTTGATCTGCGCGGCCAGTTCGGCGGCGGCCGGAATGCTCCACTGGCCCCAACCCTCGTTGAACGGGATCCAGCCGATGATCGAGGTTTCGCCCTTGAGATGCTCGACGATGGACGAGACATCGGCGCGGAAGGCAGCCTTGTCGGCATCGCTGAGCTTGTCGTTGCGATCGGTCGGCAGCGCCGGCATGTCCTGCCATACCATCAGGCCGATGCGGTCGGCCCAGTAGTACCAGCGCGCCGGCTCCACCTTGATGTGCTTGCGGATGGTGTTGAAGCCCAGGTCCCTGGTCTTCTGTATGTCGAACTTGAGCGCCGCGTCGGTGGGCGCGGTGTAGATGCCGTCCGGCCAGTAGCCCTGGTCCAGCGTGGCCAGCAAGAAGGTCGGCTTGCCGTTCAGCACGATGCGATTGCGCCCGCCCACCTTCTCGACGGCGATGGTGCGCAGGCCGGCATAGCTGGTCGCCTCGTCGCGTTGATCGCCCTGTGTAAGCGTGGCCTTGAAGGTGTACAGGAAGGGATCTTGCGGGCTCCACAGGCGCGGATGCGCGATGGCCAGATGCAGCGGTTGGCCGGCCGGTCCACTCGCCTCGCCCACCGTCCTGCCATCCGCGTAGGCGATGACATGCAGCGTGGTGTCTTCGCGGCGGCCGTGCAGCCTTGAAGTGACGGTGAAGGCGTCCAGGCCGCGGGCCGGGATGAAGTTCAGTTGCGCCAGACTGGCGGCAGGCACCGGCTCCAGCCACACCGACTGCCAGATCCCCGAGGCCGCGGTATAGAAGATGCCTTCAGGTTTCAGGCGCTGCTTGCCGACCATCACGTTGGCGCCGTCCACCGGTGCATGCACGGCGACGATGATCTCCTGCGGGCCGTGCGGGCGAAGCGCCGGCGTGATGTCCGCGCTGAAGGACGTATAGCCGCCTGTATGGCGCGCGACTTGCGTACCGTTGACGTATACCGTGGCGTCGTGGTCCACCGCACCGAAATTCAGTCGCACGTGTTGGCCATGCGCGGTGAAGGCAGCCGGGACATTCACCAGCCGGCGGTAGAACATGAAGTCCGCATGCTTCTGCACGCCCGAGAGCACCGACTCGATCGGATACGGCACCAGCACCTGGCCCTTCAGCGTCTGGCCGAACGGCGGCGCGCCCTGCCCGTCGCCCGGCGCGTACTGCCACAGCCCGTTGAGGTTCATCCATTGCGGATGCTCCAGCGACGGACGCGCCAGCTGCGGGCGTGGATACTCGGGCAACGCGTTGCCGGGCGACACCTCAGCCGTCCACCGCGTCGCCAATGGCGCCACCTTGCCGTTCCAGACCGTTGCCTGATGCGGCGCCGCCATCGCCATCGAGGCGAAGCTCATCGCCGTCGCCATGCCCATCAAGATGCCGGCGCCACGTACCCTGCCGTTTCCCGTCATTCGCTTTTCCTCATCAGATGGTGCAATACCCCGGTAATCATGGCCGCTCCACCGACATCGATGGCGGCGCATCGCGCGGGTCCGCACCCCAGGCCTTGTTCGGCTCGGGTCCCATCGTGAGTACCAGCGTGGCGCCGCTGGCGATGTCGGCATGGCTGAACCATGGCTTGGTCCACGGTTTGCCGTCGAGCGTAGCGGACTGGATGTATATGTTCCGGGCCGAATTGTTGCGCGCGACGATCTCGAAGATCTTGCCGTTGCCCATGCGCAACCGGACCCGGTCGAAGATCGGACTGCCGATGACGTAGTCGGGGCTCGAAGGGTCGACCGGGTAGAAACCCATCGCGCTGAGCACATACCACGAAGAGGTCGAGCCCTGGTCGTCCATGCCGGGGAAGCCGTAGCCGCTGGCGTCGCTGCCGTACAACTCGGCGAGGATGCGGTGTATCAGCGCCTGCGTCTTCCACGGCTGGCCGCTCCACGCATAGAGATAGGCCGCCTGCTGGTCCGGCTGGTTGCCCTGCACGTACTGGCCGATCAGGCCGGTGCAGTCGCGGCAGATGCCCTTGGCCCGGTACGGCGTGGAGAAGAATGCATCGAGCTTGGCGTTGAACGCGGTGCGTCCGCCGAGCAGGCCGATCAAGCCTTGCACGTCGTGCGGCACCAGCCACAGCGTGGACCAGCCGGAGGCTTCCTTCATCATGAAGTTGTAGTACGGCTCGCCCGGATCGAACGGCGAGATCCACTTGCCGTCCGCGGTGCGCCCGCGCATGAAGCCCACCGACGGATCGAACACGTGGCGGTAGTTCGCGGCGCGGCGCAGGAACATCCTGGCGTCGTCCGTCTTGCCGAGCCGGCGCGCGATGTCGGCCAGCGCGTGATCGTCCCAGGCGTATTCGAGCGTGGTGGCGACGCCCGCCTTGCCGCCGGCGTAGGGCGGGCTGGGATTGCCCGGCGGCACGATGTCGGCGATCCAGCCGTTCTTCATGTATTCGGCCAGGTAACTGCGCGGCCCTTTCGGGTCGGTCGCGTTCTTGCGCAGATACTCGTAGGCGGCGGCGTAGTCGAACGGAATGCCGCGCTGCCACGCGCCGTCGTAGAGGAACACCGCATGGTCGCCGTGGAACGAGGTGTCCATGTAGCCGCGTTCGCGCGCCCGGTCCAGTTCGGAGCGCATGATGTCCTGCACAACATCCGGCTCCAGCAGCATCAGCAGCGTGACCTGGTTGCGGCCGGTATCCCAGAAAGGCACCGGCCCGTAGCGGTCGTGGGCGGCGACCTGGACGCGGCCGTCCGCGTCGGTGAAGCGGTCGCCCTTGCGCGCGATCAGTCGTGGACTGGCGAAGGAGTGGTACAGCGTCGAATAGAACAGCATGCGCTGCTTCGGCGTGCCGCCGGTGACTTCGACGCGGCTGAACACTTGCGCCCAGGCCTCGCGCGCTGCGCTGTGCAGGTGCTCGAAGTCCCAGTCCGGATCTTCTTCGCGCAAGCGCTGTTCGGCTTCTTCGGCACTGTGACCGTGGGCGATCTTCACCAGCACCTGCTCGCCGGCCTTCGTATCGAAGGTGACGTAGGCACCGGCATAGCTGCCGGACACGGTACGTCGGTTCTGTTGCACGTCCGCGTCGCCGATGCCGTAGCCCTCTTGATCGCGATTGGCGCGGAAGGTGCCGAAGCCGGCAAACGGCCGCGAGAACTCGGCGACGAACCAGGAGCCATCCGGGTCGCGCTGCGGGCGCCTGCCCGCGGTGACGCCGCGAATGGTGTGGTCATCGACCACTTCCACGTCGCCGCCCGGGCGCCGCAGGTTGACGATCACGTTCGAACGATGGCTCGCCGGGAAGGTGAAGCGCATCAGGCTGGTCCGCGCTGTCGCCGTCAGCTCGACCCTTGTGCGGAACGTGGCGAGGTCGACTGTGTAGTAGCCGGGCGATGCCTTCTCGCTCGCCTTGTCGTAGTAGGACTGCGCGTAGTCGGGCGGCACGGTCCAGTCGCCCACCACCGGCATGATCATCGGCGAGGCCTGTCCGCCATAGGTCGAGCCGCCGCCGGTGAAGCCGATCATGGTCGGATTGGGGTAGTAGTACGACATGCCGACGCCCGCGGGATAGCTGAGATCGACATTGAGGTTGACCGGCGTCGCCTCGGTCGAGCTTTGCGGCAGGCTCGCACCCGGCGACGTCATGCCCGAATACAGCGGCTCGCCCGGCGGCGGCGCGTTGCCGATCAGTACCTGCCGATCCAGTGGTGCGGTACCGACCAGCGGGTTGGCTTCGTCGACGGCCTGAATCGCGCGCTGCGGTGTGTTGCCGCCTTGAGCATGGACCGCGCCCATGGTTCCAAGCGCGAGGGCCGCCAACGCGAAGACCTGTGCAACGTGCTTGCGGATCGACGAAGCGCGGTGGCAAGAGAGTGCGGGAAATGGATGCATGGTCCGCTCCGGTGCGTGCAATGAATGAAGGCGCGTCATCTGGCACGCCGGCGGCGCTTTTCTCCTTTTTCCCGCCGAGGTACGCGGGGAACGCACATGGATGTGCACGGCCCTGAGGCGCGAGGAGAAGGCCGGGATGAGGGGGCGGGTGCTCGCGGGAACGCAGCGTCAGGAAACGCACTTCGACGAAGTTTTCCCGCGAGGCCAGCCCCTTCCCGACCCTCTGCCTCGCTCCTCAAAGCAGGGCCATCCATGGCCCTGCTCCGCGTCCCGGAGGAGAGAGGGGTCGAGGCTCGTCCCGCCCGTGATGCTCAATCGCCGGAACCGAACTTGTACGTCACGCCCATGTAGTACTGGCGTCCGGCATATTCGAGCTGGTTCAGCCGCGCCGTCGTGTCGCCACCCAGGTACGAGCGGGGCTTGGCGCGCGTCAGGTTGATGATCGACGCGGTCACCATCAGGTGCTTGTTGAACTCGTAGTCGCCGTTCAGATCGATCTGGTTGTAAGGCTCCGTATAGACCGGAAGGCCGGCGGCCAGCCCCTGCATGGTGCGGCCCGTCCAGTTGCTGGTGGCACGCAGCAGCAGGCCGTGCTTCTCGTAGAACAGCGACACGTTCGCCGCGTACTTGGCGCTGCCGATCAGTTCCGACTTGCCCACCTGGGTGTCGCCGAGCGAAACCGCGGTTTCGTTGGTCTTGTTGAGCGTGTAGTTGGCGATGTAGCCGAAGCCCCACTTGAAGGTGTGCTGCGTGTAGAGCTCCACGCCCTTGGAGGTGCCCGAGCGGCCGTTGGCGTTGGTGCTGTACTGCAGGAAGTTCTCCTGGGTGCCGCCGACGTCCACGTTGATGTTGTTGACGGTGACCGGCACGACGAAGTTCTTCACCTTCTTCTCGAACAGATCCAGGCCGACCACCGATTCGGGCGCGTAGTACCACTCGCCCGCCAGGTCGAACTGGGTGGCCGTGAACGGTTTCAGGCCGGCGTTGGCGCCGCTGCCGTACCAGCCCGGCGGGGGCGCGCCGAACTGCTTGCGGTCGTTGTAGTACGCCTGCGTGTTGTCGGTGAGGCTGCCCAGCTGCGCCAGGTCGGTGTAGTTGGCGCGGGCCATCGCCTGCGAACCGGCGGCACGCAGCACGAAGTTGTCCGCGATGGTCCACGCGACGTTGAAGCTGGGCAGCAGCTTGTTGTAGCGCTTGCTGGTGGATGCGTTGGAGAAGGTCTGCACCACCGACTGCTCGCGCGGCAGGTACTGGAAGTCGCCCGGCGCGCACGGGCCGCCGCCGGCATTCACGCCGCTGGCCGGGCAGATCAGGATGTTGCCGTTCGCGTCGTGGTAGTACACCGCGTTGTTGGTGGTGATCTCGTCGGCGACGGTGAGGTCCTGCTGCGTGCTGACGAAGCGCAGGCCCACGTTGCCCCGCAGCGAGCCCGTATCGAAGTTCGCCTGCACGTACGCGGCCGAGATCTTTTCCTGGATGGAGGATTTGTTTTCGGGATGGTTGTAGAGCACCCGGTCGTAGGTCGAGTTGAGGTGGTTGTAGTAGGCAGGGAAGTTGATCGCCGGGAAGACGTTGTCGTTGTAGGCCTCGGTGTGGCCGTCGAGCATGGCCGGCTCGAGGAAGCCCGCCGGCAGCTGGCCGGCATTCGGATCGCAGGACTGGAACTGCAGCGTGGTGCCCTTGCAGTACCAGCGCAGTTCGTTGCCTTGCTGCTCGGCGTGGTTGTCGCGGAACTTCGCGCCGAACTGCAGCGATTGCAGCCAGCCGTTGTCGAAGGCCCAGGTGAAGTCCGCCTGGGCGAAATTCTGCGAGGTATCGGTGTTGACCATGTTGGAGCCGGTCGAGCCCAGGTCCACCTGGCCCCGGCCGGCCAGCATGTTCTGCAGCACCTCTGGCGTGGCCGTGATGGTCGGCGTGCCGTTCAGCGTCCACGCTGCGCCGTTGCTGCCGTCCACCCACTGGCCATTGACGAAGTTGCGCGGCTTGGCGGCCATGCCCAGCTCCACCGACGGACCGCCCGTCGCCCACGTGCGGCCGATGTTGAACGATCCGCTGAGGTTGCCGCCGTTATCCCACTCGCCTTCGAGGTTGAGGGTTTGCGAGGTGGCCTTCTCGACGGAGTAGTTGCCGTTGAGCCACGGTATCTCGGTGGAGCAGACGTCCACCGGCTGCCGTTGCGCGCCGGTGCTGGGGTTCGTCGTCGAGTTGCAGCCCTGGCCCGCGGGCGGCAGCACGTAGTTCGCACCGGTGACGACGGTACCCGACGGATCGAAGGTCAGGCCATTGGGCGCGAGCAACCGGCCTTGCTGGTCGTCATAATTGTTGTTGCTGGGCAGGCCCCATTCGGGAACCTCGAGGGTATTGGTGATCTGGGTCTGCTGCCGCTGGAAGCGGAAGTAGTTGCCCGTCAGCAGGAAATGGTCGCTGGGCTTGAGCTGCATGGTGGCCTGGACACCCTTGGTCTTCAGGTCCAGTTGGTTGCGGCTGGTGGAGAACTGCTGCGGCATCCAGTAGCCCGAATACTGTCTGCCGGCCTGGTCGACCTCGCCGTTGCCCCACAGGTCGATGTTGGAGGCCACGGCGGGGTCGTACTGATTGCCATGCACATCCGTGGGCGGCTGGGTGCACGTTGCGTGGTCGGCGCAGTTGTCGGCCCACCAGTGCCAGCTCGACGCGTTGGCCGTGTAATCGATATCCCGGCGCTTCTGGTACGTGCCCGCGAGCAGCACGCCGAAGGTCTCGTCCTTGTTCTTCCACGACCACAGCGCCGAGACCTGGGGCGTAATCTTGCCGCTGTTGTCGGAACCCGCACCGTTGACGGACACGAAACCGTCGTTCGCCTTCATCTCCAGCGGGCGGCGCGTGCGCAGGTCCACGTTGCCGCCGATGCCGCCTTCGTCCAGGCGCGCCTCCAGGCTCTTGTAGAGCTTGATGTCAGAGAACATGTTGGCCGGCATCATCGAGTAGTTGAACGAGCGCGTCAGGCCGGCCGAGGTATCGGCCGAGGCCACGTAGTTGCCGTTCAATTCGGTCAGCGTCAGCTCGGGCGCGAGGCCGCGGATGCTGACCGTCTTGCCCTCGCCGGATTCGCGGGTGATGACCACGCCGGGCACGTGCGCCAGCGCATCGGCGATGTTCTTGGCGGGGAACTGCGCGATGTTCTGCGCGTTGATGACCTCGACGATGGCATTGGAATTGCGCTTGTCCTGGAGGTTCTGGTCGATCGACTGGCGAAAACTCGTGACGACGACCGTTTGGAGCGTAGTGGGATGGGTGGCGTCCCCGGTTTTCTGTTTATCGGCTTTCTTGTCCTTGTCGTCCTCCTTCGCCTTTGCACTATCGGATGCCGATGCCGGCGCCGGGGTCGTCGTCGAGGTTGCAGCGGGCGCCGATGTCTGTGCAAAAGCGACCGCGGGTATTCCCAGGCAGCCGCCAAATGACAGGATCGCCGAGGCAAGCGCCGCGTACAGCGGCTTGCGCGTAAACACGTGAGGCAGATAAGTCATTTTTCTTGATTCCCATACATGGTGTGCGCCGTGCGGAAGCCGGCGCGGTGACCCCCCGTTTGATCACTGCTGCGATACGCGATTTATGGCGGAAGGCGTCCTCCCTTCGATCGATTTAGATCGATCTAAATTTTCGACAGCCAAACGGGCCCTCGGCTCGTCATCGGTGGAAGTTTTAAAGCCCCTGTTGCGCTGCTGCGAAAGCCCAGGTCTGGCCTCGCCAAAGCGGCACGTCGGCGCGTGCCCCGGCGCAGCCGGAGCCGGATAAATGGGCAAGGCCGGAGCCACGAACGCGCACGCTGTAGTGATGGCGGCCGTCCAGCCCCATGCCATGACTCGTGCGGGAAACACGGCGGCGGCCATCCCAACTGCCGGCGACAGCCCCCTCGAATGCGGGCACGCGCGCTGCGCCTGGGCTTGGGCTCGTCATCACGGGAATTCGGACGGTTTCTGGTTTCATGCGGTGCTTCCCATTCCTCGCAACCGGTTTGGCGGAAAGCAGCGACATCCCGGGCGGCGCTTGACGCGCATCCCATGGCCCTCCCACCTCACTCCAAATCATTCAGATCCTTCGCAGCGGTGACGGACCTGACTTGCTCTTGATTTGGATCGATCTAAAACCCTGGTGCCATTAATACGCTGAAGACGCAAGGTGTCACGCTGCGGCGCAAAAAACAGATTGCGATCGATGGGTATCGCGACGGCCGGATCGTCAAAAAGCGGACAGTGTCCGCCATGGGTCATGGCTGTGTGAAAACGCCGGATCAGCATGTCCGGCACATATCGCGAATTGGAGAATGGAGGGGTACGTATTCGAGGTGTTCGTACGTAGACCTTCAGTCATGCAATAGATCCATCCAGTTCGAAGGAACAGCGCCTGCGGGGCCGGGAACAGACTGATGGCGAGGATGTGACGACGGAGGCGCCAGTTCGGGGCCGTCGAAGAAGGCGTTCTGGCGATAATCGTAGAACCACGCTTCGTCAGGCTCGTAGCTCGCTATGAACGGGTGACCCGTCTCATGAAAATGTTTCGTCGCATGCTGTCTCGGCGACGCATCACAACATCCAATATGACCGCACTGAGCGCATCGTCTCAGGTGCAGCCACCAGCCACCTTCTTTCAAGCATTCGACGCATCCGCGGCCGCTGGGAGGCACGGATGCGTCGATTTCAAGAGAGATTCGCGTCATACCCTGCTCCTGCGATCGCTGCGGAAACCACATCCAAAGATAGTCGATGGGTGACGACCATCGGCGCCTCACCCCCCCCGTCGGGATTCAGGAATTTGTGCACGGCGTGGATCACCACCGACCCTTCGCCCACACCCGAGGCCACACGTTTGACCGATCCGCGGCGCACATCCCCGACCGCAAAGATGCCGGGCCTGCTGGTGGCAAATGGTACGGAGGTAGGCATGCCCTCGCTGTCGACGCCCGACTGGTCAAAATTCCCGATCTGGCCACCCATCGTCGGACACGAAATCAAAACGAAGACAAGTGGATCACAGCCGCGCGACGATCAGGGCCGGGACAGGGAGCCACGGCTTTCGCTCATCTCGATCCGCCGCTGCCGTTTGATTCCGGCCGATCGGGCTTGCGAGCGTCGACCGTCGAAACCGGTACAAGCGCAAGAATCGGATGGCGCAAACGCCCTGGGCCATCCAGTGTATAAACACGCGGGCACCCCGCTCCCCACTGAAGCCATTCTCGATGTTGGATCTGCAGCCGACCTTAGCCGGGACAAATCTTGTATTGCGGCCCATGACGGCGGAGGACCATGGCGCGTTGTTCGCGATCGCATCGGACCCTTTGTTGTGGGCCCAACATCCGGATCCGTCCCGCAGCACACTTGAAGGATTCGATCAGTTTTTCCATGCCGCCCTCCAGTCAAAGGGCTGCCTGGTCGCCATCGACAGCGATCGAAAGGCCGTGATCGGATGCACGCGGTATCACAGCTATGTGCCGGGTCTGAGGGTCATCATTGGATATACATTCCTGTCCAGATCTTATTGGGGCGGCGCGACGAACGGCGAGATGAAGCGACTGATGCTGCAGCACGCCTTCACGGACGTATCGGAAGTCCTTTTCCTTGTCGCCGAGGGCAATGCCCGATCGCGGCGAGCCGTCGAAAAGCTGGGCGCCGAGCTGGCCGGTGCCGAGGACACGCCGCGATTCGGGCAGATACACCTCGCGTATCGTCTGACACCCCAGGCGCAGGCGCAGGCGATCGACCGGACGCATTTGACAACCCGGCCAGGCACGGACATCGGTTCAGTCGCAGCCTGAGGTTGCGTCGTTACCGGCAGGAAACGACGCGGTCCGCCGGGTACGCTCGCGGAAAAGTGACCGTCCACGCCTCACCTGGCGAAGCTGGCGGAAGCTAGCAGATGCGCGGCAACTGCTCCCCGGTCAGCATGTCCAGGACACGCGTGCCGCCGATGGTGCCCAGGCGGACCGCCGCGGCGCCGTTTGCCGCTTCCACGTTGCCGATCGCCACCGCCGACTCGCCGCAGCGACGCAGGATGGCGACGGTACGTTCGGCGTCGGCGGCCGGTACCAGCGCGACGAAGCGCCCCTCGTTGGCGACGTAGAGCGGATCGAGTCCGAGAATCTCGCAGGCTCCACGCACCGGTTCCGCCACGACGATGGCCGCTTCGTCCAACTGGATGCCCACGTTGCCGGTCTCGGCAATCTCGATCAGCGCCGTGGCGAGGCCGCCACGGGTAAGGTCGCGCAGGCAATGCAGCTCGACGCCGGCCTCGATCAACCGGCGCACCGGCATGGCCAGCGGCGCGCAGTCGCTGTGGATCGGCGCCTCGAAGCCGAGCCCCTCGCGCGCGGCCATGATGGCGATGCCGTGGCGACCGATGTCGCCGCTGAGGATCACCGCATCGCCCGGCCGGACCCGTCCCGGTGCAATCGGTAACGCCGCGAGCAGACGCCCGACGCCCGAGGTGTTGATGTACAACCCGTCGCCCTTGCCGTGTTCGACGACCTTGGTGTCACCGGTGACCAACCTCACGCCCGCCGCCTTGGCCGCCTGCCGCATGGAGTCGACCACGCGGCGCAGGTCCGCGATGGCGAAGCCCTCCTCGAGCACCAACCCGACGCTGAGATAAAGCGGCTCGGCGCCGCACATCGCCAGGTCGTTCACTGTGCCGTTGACGGCCAGCGTACCGATGTCGCCGCCGGGAAAGAACAGCGGGCGCACTACATAGGAATCGGTACTGAAGGCCAGCCGGGTGCCGTCGATCTCGAACACGGCACCGTCATGGGTGAGATCTTCCGGGGCTTCGGCGAAGGCCGGGCGAAACAACCGCTCGATCAAGCGATGGGTTAGCAGTCCGCCGCCACCGTGGGCCAGTTCGATGGTGTCGCCGGTTGCCGCCGGGATCGGACATTGCGGGGCGATGGGCGAGGTGCCGCTCATGGCGTTCTCCCGGTGGCGGCCAGCGCGGCGGCGCGCGGCCGGCGATAGCGGTAATACGCCGCGCAGGCGCCTTCGGACGACACCATCGTCGCCCCCAGCGGATGTTCCGGCGTGCAGCGCGTGCCGAAGGCGGGGCAGTCCGCAGGTTTCTTCACGCCGCGCAGGATCTCGCCGCTGATGCACTCGTCGTGGCGCTCGGGCGGCACGGCGACGTCGGCGAATCGAAGCAGTGCGTCGTAACCCGCATAGGCCGGCGCGAGGCCGAGACCGCTGGCCGGAATTTCGCCGAGACCGCGCCAACGCTGCGGTTGCACGGCGAACACACGCGTCAGGACTTCCTGTGCCGTACGGTTGCCGTCGCGCTGCACCGACCGGCTGTACTGGTTTTCCACCTCGGCGCGGCCCTCCTCCAACTGCCGTATGCACAGATAGAGGCCTTGCAGCAGGTCCAGCGGTTCAAAACCCGTCACCACGATGGGGATGCCGTAGCGGCGTGCGATCGGCTCGTACTCCCGGTAACCCATCACGGTGCAAACATGGCCGGCGGCCAGGAAACCCTGCACGCCGTTGTCAGGCGCGCCGAGCAAGGCCTCGATCGCCGGCGGCACCAGCACATGCGAGACCAGCAGCGAGAAATTCCGCAGCCCTTCGCGTTCGGCCTGCAGCACGGCCATGGCGGTAGCCGGCGCGGTGGTCTCGAAACCGATGGCGAAGAACACGACTTCGCAGGCGGGATGCGCACGGGCGATCGCCAGCGCATCGAGCGGCGAGTAGACCATGCGCACGTCGGCGCCGCGGGCCTTGGCCGCCAGCAGACTGCCGCCGTCGCCGGGCACCCGCAGCATGTCGCCGAACGAGCAGAAGATCACGTCGGACCGGCTGGCGATGGCTATCGCCGCGTCGATGATGCCGGCCGGGGTCACGCACACCGGGCAGCCCGGCCCGTGCAGCAAGGCGATCCCGTCGGGAAGCATGCGGTCGATGCCATGCCGCACGATCGCATGGGTCTGTCCGCCGCAGATCTCCATGATGGTCCACGGCCGCGTGGCGATGCGGGCGATGGCCTCGGCGCAGCGGCGGGCGGCCGCCGGGTCGCGGAATTCGTCGACGTATTTCATGGCAGTTCCTCCGGCTCGATTTCGGCCAGGTAGGCGAGCGTGCGCAGCGCCTCGGCTTCGTCGAGCACGGTGATGGCAAAGCCGGCATGCACCAGCACGTAGTCGCCGGGTTCGGCCTCCGGCACGTAGGCGAGGCTGGCCTGCTTGACCACACCGGCGAACGAGACCCGGCCCAGCCGGGTCAGCGCGTCGCCGTCATCGATGCTCAGCAGCTGTCCGGGAACGGCAAGGCACATCAGTCTCTCTCCTCGGTCGGAAAGCCGGCGGCGAACGCGATCTGGCCCGCCGCGAGGCCGCCGTCGTTGGGCGGAATGCGGTGATGCCAGTACGGTATCAGGCTGGCGTCGCGCAGCCGCTGCACCGACCGCTCGGTGAGCCGGGCGTTCTGGAAACAGCCGCCGGTCAGCAGGACGCGGGGCTGGCCGACACGCATCGCCATGGCGACGATGGCGCCGGCAAGCGCTTCGTGAAATGCCGCCGCGAGCGCCTCGGCCGGCACGCCCGCGCGGTGGGCCTCGACGATCGCTGCGAGCATCGGCCGCCAGTCGACCAGGCATGCATCGCCCGCTTCGGAAACAGTGGGCGTGGGCAGCGACACGGCGCTTTCGGCGCGGGTCGCGGCGAACTCGACGGCCATCGCGGCCTCGCCCTCGAAGCTGGCCTTCTGGCACAGGCCGAGAATCGATGCCACCGCATCGAACAGGCGGCCGGCGCTGGAGGTCGCGGGCGCGTTCACGCCGCGCGCCAGCATGCGGGCCAGCACCGGCCGTTCGGCCGGCGCAAGCGAGGCGACGGGAGCCAGCGCGTCCATCGACAGCGCGGCCTCTCCGAAAACCGCATGCAGCGCGCCCAGCGCCGCGCGGCGCGGCTCGCGCATCGCCACCTCGCCGCCCGGCAGGCGGAACGGCCACAGCTGGGCGACGCGCCGGTAGCCTGCTTCGTCCACCACGATGAACTCCCCGCCCCACAGCGTGCCGTCGTCGCCGTAGCCGTTGCCGTCCCAGGCCACGCCCAGCACGGGACCATCGAGGCCGTTGTCCAGCATGCCGGCCAGCACGTGGGCCAGATGATGCGGCACGCGCCGCACCGGCAGCCCGAAGCCTTCGGCCAGGCGCGTGCTGTAGTAATCGGGATGGCGGTCGCAGGCCACGGCCTGCGGTTGCACGCGGTAGAGCTGGAGCAAGTCCTCGACGCTGCTTGCATAGGCGGCGCGTGTTTCGGCGTCGCCGAGATCGCCCACATGCGGGCCGAGCACGATCCGCCCGTTGACGCCCAGCGCCACCGTGTTCTTCTGGTGCCCGCCCAGCGCCAGCAGCGGCGCGGAAATCGCAGGTGCATCGAGCGACAGCGGCGCGTAACCGCGGGCGCGGCGCAGCACGGTTTCCTGCCCGGCGATGAGCCGCACCACGGAGTCGTCCACCCGATGAAGAATCGGCCTGTCGTGCACCAGGAAGCTGTCGGCGAGACCGTCCAGCCGCGCCAGCGCCTGCGCTTCGTCGATCACGATGGGCTCTTCGCCACGATTGCCGCTGGTGGCCACCAGCGGAAAGCCCAGCTCATGCATCAGCAGATGATGCAGCGGCGTGTACGGCAGCATGATTCCGAGCAGCGGATTCGCCGGCGCCACGCCAGGGGCGATCGATGTCGGCGCCGGGCTCGCGCGCAACAACACGATCGGCGCGGCGCCGGAGACCAACCGTTGCTCCTCCCCGTGGCCGATCTGCGCGATGGCACGCGCCTCGCCTAGCGAGGGCACCATCAGCGCGAAGGGCTTGCCCGGCCGGGCCTTGCGCTCGCGCAGCCGGCGCACCGCCGCTTCGTTGCGCGCATCGACGAGCAACTGGAAACCGCCCAGTCCCTTCAGCGCCACGATGTCGCCACGGCGCAGTGCATCGGCCACCTGGAGCAGGGCCTGATGCGCCGTCGCCACCACTTCGCCCTGCCGGTTCCACAGTGCGAGCTGCGGGCCGCAGTCCGGGCAGGCGTTGGTTTCGGCGTGGAAGCGGCGCGATGCCGGATCCTCGTACTCGTCGCGGCAGCGCGTGCACATGGCGAAGCGTCGCATCGTGGTGCGGTGGCGGTCGTAGGGAACCGCCTCGATGATGCTGTAGCGTGGACCACAGTGCATGCAGGTAGTGAACGGATAACGGTAGCGACGGTCCGCCGGATCGAGGAGTTCGGCCAGGCAGGCCGCACAGGTCGCCAGATCGGGCATGACCAGCGCCGAACATTCGCCGTCGCTCGCGCTCGCCACGATGGCGAATGCGCGTTCTTCGCGCACGGAAAGCCGGTGCAACTGCCGGGCATGAATGGCGGCGGGCGGTGCGATTTCCGCGTCGAGGCGATCGAGAAAGCGTTCGATCGCCTGCGCCGGTCCTTCGATCTCCAGCGACACGCCTGCACCGGTGTTGCGCACGAAGCCGCCCAGCCCTTCGCTGGTCGCCAGTCGATGGACGAACGGACGAAACCCGACGCCTTGCACGGCGCCGCTCACGTCCAGCCGCAACCGCTGCCGATCTTCTGCCATCGAGGACGTCGGCGCGCTCATGCGCTCACCTCATCCGTCCTCGTCCGGCACGGCGAAATCGGCGCTCTGCAGCACGACATACTGGGCTTGCGGATCCAACGGATCCTCCGACGCCACGATGCGCAACTCCGCTCTCTCCGCCAGCGTGCCGAGCGCTTCGTCGTCGAAGTGCTCGCGAAAATGCGCCGGCGAAAACTGGCTCAGCGCGCCGAGCCAGACCACGACGCCGGAAACGTGCTCGGCGCCGGCTTCCTGCGCAGCCTGCTCCAGCCGGCGGACCAGGTCACGGACGATACCTGTTTCATGCATGGGACAAAGCCTCCTCTGAATGCCGCAAAGCCATCCGTACAACTCCGTCGTCGAACCTAGGAACCCGCCGGGCCTCGCCTCAACCGCTCGACGTCGGCCACGACCCGGTCCGCCACTTCCTCGACCACACGCATGACGGGAGGACTCAACCCTACCCCGTCGTCGAAACGCATGCCCTCGACCGCGTAGACCACCATCGCCGGCGGCGCGGTTCCCAGCGTGCGGGCCAGCTCGATCGCCTCGGCCAGGCCCAGGGCATGGCTGGAGGCGAAGGACACATCGTGCGGCACGGTTTCGGCGACCGCATCGATGCGGCGGATCCGGCCAGGCATGCCCGTCGGCGCAGTCGCATCCACGCAGACCAGCGCGTCGACGCCGGCACAGTCGTCGATCAAGGCGAGCATGTCGCCGCGGCGGGCCAGCGTGCCGACGTCCGCCGGCAACCGGCCTGCGAGGCGCTCGAGCACGGCGGCACCGATGCCGTCGTCGCCGCGGTCCGGGTTGCCGATACCGACCACCAACACCTTGCACGCCACGATGCCATCGAGGTCCGGCGCATTCATGTCCGTTGCACCGCAAGCTTGAGGAAATGGGCGGAGCAGGAAATGCATGGGTCGTAGTTGCGGATGCTCTGTTCGCAGCGGTCGCGTATCACCTCGTCGGACTGGTCCAGCACCGAGGCGGCCACGGCCGCCAGGTCCGCCTCGATGCTGGGCTGGTTCTGCGACGTCGGCGGCACGATGCGCGCGGTGCGGATGCTGCCATCCGCTTCGAAATCGTAGCGGTGCCAGCAGATGCCGCGGGGCGCCTCGGTGCAGCCGAAGCCGGTACTGGCGCGCGGCTCCACCGGCACCGCCGCGAGGGCCGGCGGCTCGTAGTCGGCCATCAATCGCAGCGCTTCCTCGCAGGCATAGACGATCTCTAGCGCGCGCACCACGATGCTGCGAAATGGGTTGCGGCAGACCGGCCCGAGTCCCGCCTCGCGCGCAAGCTGCTGCACCGACGCTGGCAGCCGGTCGAAATTCAGCGCATAACGCGCCAGCGGCCCGACCAGATAGGCGCCGCGCCGCTTCAGCAGCGAATGCAGCGCGGTGGAACGGGCGACGTGGCGTTCCTCGAATTCGGTCTCGTAATCGGCAATGGCGATATCGATGTCGCGACTCGAAACGATCCGGCCCTCGTTGAACGGATATTCGCCGGGATGACGCAGCGCCACGAATTCGTAGTCCCGCTCGAACTCCGGAAACGGAAAGGTCGCCACCCAGCGCAGCAGGCTTACGGCGAGATCGCGGGCGCGCTTCAGGCTCTCGCCGACCGGGGCCAGCTCGGCGCGACTGGGTACGCGATAGAAGCCGCCGGGCCTGACATTGACCGGATGGATCTCGCGCCCGCCCAGCAGTGCCATCAGCTCGTTGCCGGTCTTCTTCAGCGCCAGGCCGGCGCGGACGATGTCGCCATGCTCGCGCGCCATCTGGATGCCGTCGGGGAAGCCGAGGAAGTCCGGCGCGTGCAGCATCACCACGTGCAGCGCGTGGCTCTCGATCCATTCGCCGCAATAGATCAGCCGGCGCAATGCCCGCAGCTGGCCGCCGACCTCGACGCCGAAGGCGTTCTCGATCGCGTGCACCGCGCTCATCTGGTAGGCGATCGGGCAGATGCCGCAGATCCGGGCGACGATGTCCGGCGTTTCGGCATAGCCGCGACCGCGCAAAAATGCCTCGAAGAAGCGCGGCGGCTCGAAGATGCGCAGCTGTGCCGAGGCAATCCGGCCATCGACGATGTTCAGGTCGAGCGCGCCCTCCCCCTCGACGCGGGTCAGGTAGTCGACGCGGATGGTCTTAGTCGCCATGCGCCTCACTCTCCTTGCGGAACGGTTCCGTCGCCGCGTTGAAGGTGCGCAGGGCACGCTGGATGTCGCGCGGCCGGGCGCCCAGCGCCTGCCACTCGCGCGCCAGCGCCGGCATGTTTGGTGTCTCCATTGGCCCGTAGCAGCCGTAGCAGCCGCGCCGGTAGGCCGGACAGATCGCGCCGCAGCCGGCATGGGTCACCGGACCGAGGCACGGTATGCCCTGCACCATCACGCATACCGTGCCGCGCCGCTTGCATTCGATGCAGACGCTGTGCGCGGCGACCGCCGGCTTGCGCCCGGCGAGGAATGCCGAGATCACTTCCAGCAACTGCGTCTTGTTGATCGGGCAGCCGCGCAGCTCGAAGTCCACCGGCACGTGCGCGGAAATCGGTGTCGACGTGGCCAGCGTCCGGATGTATTGCGGCGAGGCATACACCGCGGCCACGAAGTCGTCGACGTCGGCGAAATTGCGCAGCGCCTGGACGCCGCCGGCGGTGGCGCAGGCGCCGATCGTGACCAGGTGGCGCGACTGTCGGCGCACCTCGCGGATGCGTTCGGCATCGTGCGCCGTGGTGATCGATCCTTCCACCAGCGACAAGTCGTACGGACCGGCCCCGATGGCGCTGGACGCCTCGGGAAAATTGGCGATCTCGATCACTTCGGCGAGCGCGAGCAGCTCGTCCTCGCAGTCCAGCAGCGAGAGCTGGCAGCCATCGCAGGAAGCGAATTTCCAGACCGCAAGCCGGGGCCGCCTCGATCCGTCCATCTCAGGCCTCCCGCACCGCGAAAATGCCGGCGATGCGATCGAAGCGCATCACCGGCCCATCCTTGCACACGAAACCCGGGCCGAACTGGCAGTGGCCGCAGAGGCCGATGGCGCACTTCATGTTGCGCTCCATCGACACGTGAATGCGCTGCGCGGACACACCGGCTTGGCGCAGCGCGCCCACGGTGAAGCGCATCATCACCTCCGGTCCGCAGACCATGGCGACGGTTTCGCGGGGATCGAACGCTACCCGGGGAATCAGAGCCGGGACCACGCCGACGTTGCCGCGCCAGTCCGCGTCGGCGTGGTCGACGGTCACCTCGACGTCCACGTCCAGCCGCTGGCGCCAGTGCTCCAGCTCGTGCCGATAGAGCAGCTCCGCGGGATGGCGGCTGCCGAACAGGACGACGACACGGCCGTAGCGCTGGCGATGGGCAAGAACGTGGTAGATCGCCGGGCGTAACGGCGCCAGGCCGAGCCCGCCGGCCACGAATACGATGTCGGCGCCCTCCGCGGCGGCCATCGGCCAGTTCGTTCCGAACGGACCGCGCAACCCGATCGCCGCCCCCTTTTCGAGTCTGGTGATCGCGGCGCTGACCGCACCGACCTCGCGGACCGTGTGCACGAAGGCTTCCTGCTCTCGACGATCGCCGCTGATGCTGATCGCCGCCTCGCCGACGCCGAACGCGTAGAGCATGTTGAACTGCCCGGGTTCGAACGGCGGGCGCGGGCCTGCCGGCGGCACCAGTTCCAGCGTCACCGTGTCGGGCAGTTCGCGATGGACCCGCGCGACGCGGTAAACCTGCGGCACGAACCCGTCGGAGGAAACCGCCACGTCCACGTCAGTGTTTCCCGTACACATCGAGGATCTGCAGCTGGGTGGCGTGCATGCGCTCGACGAAGACCGGCAGGAAACGCTTCATCATCTCGTAGCCGAGATGGTGGTCCGCCTCGCACTTGCCGCGCAGGCAGGCGGCGTCGATGCCCAGTGCCCGGGTCAGCTCCACCGCGCGCGCGTCGAACATCCATCGGTACGGCGGCACCAGCCAGGACTCGCCGACGATCTCGCCCACGCCCAGGGTGGCGAATACGATCGGCGCCTGCCAGGGTGCGACGATTTCGAGGGCGACCTTGCCGTGACGTATCAGGAAAAACTCGTCCGCGGCCTCACCTTCGCGGTACAAGTACTCGCCGGTCTCGAAGCGGCGGTTGCGGGCGCATCCGGCGACCAGCTCCACGTGCTCGGCGGCGAAGCCGGCGAAGAAAGGATGCTCTTTCAGGATCGGTTCAAGGCTGTTCACCCGGCTTCTCCTTCTTTGCGTGGGGCGCCGCCCGGATCGCCGCCGCTTCCTCGGTGAGGTCGATCCCTACCGGACACCAGGTGATGCAGCGGCCGCAACCGACGCAGCCGGAGGTACCGAACTGGTCGATCCAGTGGGCGAGCTTGTGGGTCATCCACTGCCGGTAGCGCGAGCGGGTCGTGTGGCGCACGCTGCCGCCGTGGAGGTAGGAGAAATCCATGGTGAAACAAGAGTCCCAGCTGCGCACCCGTTCGGCGGAAGCACCGCTCAGATCGCTGTGATCCTCCACCGTCGTGCAGAAACAGGTCGGGCATACCATCGTGCAGTTGCCGCAGGAGAGGCAGCGCTCGGCGACTTCGTCCCAACGCGGATGCTCGAGATTCTCTTGCAGCAATTCCTTGATGCCTTCGGTTTCCAGATGACGCCCCATCTGGCCCGCCGTACGGGCGACGACGGCTTCCGCGGCGGCAAGCTGGGTGTCGTCCGCGTCGCGCCGCGGCAGCGGCCCGAGCACCTCGGCGCCGGCCGCGCTGCCCACTTCGACCAGCAGGTCCTGGCCGCCATCGTGCGACAGCTCGGTCAGCGCCAGGTCGAAACCCGACTCCGTTTTCGGCCCGGTCTGCATGGACACGCAGAAACAGGTTCCGCCGGCCTGCCCGCAGTTGACCGCGACGATGAAGGCGCCGCGGCGGCGCGACTGGTAGGTCGGATCCGGATAATCTCCCTCGCAGAAGACCCGGTCCTGGATGGCCATGGCATGCAGTTCGCAGGCGCGCACGCCGATGAAGGCGAATCGGGGCGGTGCCTCGTCGCGGAGCGAGATGGCGAACCCGTCGCCCTCCTTGTGCGCCGTCCACAGCGTTTCGACCGGCGGATGCAGGAAACGCTTCCACGAATGCGGCCCCACGGCAAAGCCGAACAACGCATCGTCCCCGCGGCGCTGCAGGCGATAGCGCCCCGCCTCCTGCTCGTCGGTCCAGCCGACCGGCAGATCGGCGACACCCGCGATCCGGTCGTAGACGATCGCGCCGTCGCGTACCGTCGGCCCCATCACCTGGTATCGGCGGGCCGCGAGCGCGTCGATCAGCTCCTGCAGAGCCGCCCGTGAAATCACCACCTTCGAACCTTTCGCCAGGGCTTGCTCCATCAGCTTCACTCCGCCGAGTTCGGTCGCCGACCGCTGCGTTCGTGCGCGGCCGGACCTGTTGCGATTCGCCGTTTCATCGCCGGCGCTACCGGGCGCTGGTCCACTCGCACGCCTGGGTCATCTCCTGCCGGCGATGCTGCATGCCTGTCTTGATGTCGTCCCGGACTGCACCCGGATCGATGCCTTCGAAGCCGTCGTCGATCCGGTGATAGACACGGACCTTGTCGTGCGCCTCCAGCGCCTGATCGACGCGCGGGCCGAGTACGGATTCATACTCGCGCGCCGTGACGTGACCTTTGCAGGCGAAGCCGACCGTGTTGCCGGGAAAGCCTTGAAGATGCTCTATCATAGGGCTGCTCCCTGGAATGGTGCGATGCCCGTTCCAGCCGGGCATGGCATGCCGGAATTCACGCGCGCACCGCGCCTGCAACGGTCGCGGCGGCTTGTTCGGCTGCGGCTACATGGCGCTTGACCGTGATGAAACTGTCGGGGCTTACCGATACGGAGTCGATCCCGCATGTGACCAAAAACTCCGCGAACGCCGGGTGATCGCTGGGCGCCTGCCCGCACAATCCGACCTTGGCCCCGGCGGCATGCGCTTCGTCGATGACGCGCCGAATCATCCATTCGACGGCTTCGTCCTGCTCGTCGAACAGTTCGGCCAGCGCCTCGGAGTCGCGGTCGACGCCCAGAGTGAGCTGGGTCAGGTCATTGCTGCCGATGGAAAACCCGTCGAACCGCCGGGCGAATGCCTTGGCCAGGATCACGTTCGACGGGATCTCGCACATGACATAGACCTGCAACTCGTCCTGGCCCCGCTTGAGCCCGTTCGCCTCCATCACGTCCAGCACGCGGTCCGCTTCTCTGGGCGAGCGGCAGAACGGGATCATGACGATCACGTTCTTGAATCCCAGCTGCTGACGCAACAGCCGGATGGCGCGGCATTCGAGGGCGAAGCCCTCGCGGTAGCGCGGCGAGTAGTAGCGCGAGGCGCCGCGGAAGCCGAGCATCGGGTTCGCCTCCTGCGGCTCGAATTCGGCGCCACCGATGAGGTTGGCGTATTCGTTGGTCTTGAAGTCGCTCATGCGCACGATCACCGGGGCCGGATGATGCGCGGCGGCGATCCTGGCCAGGGCGCGCGCGAGCCGCTCGACGAAATACGCCGTCTTGTCCGCGTAACCCGCGGTCAGTTCCGCAATCCGCCGCCTGGCGTCCTGGTCCTCCAGCGTGTCATAGCGGACCAGCGCCATGGGATGGATCTTGATGTCGTTGTTGATGACGAACTCCATGCGCGCCAGCCCGACACCGTCGGCCGGCAGGCGCCACCAGCGGAATGCCGCAGCCGGGTTGGCCAGGTTGAGCATCACCCGGGTACGCGTCCTGGCGATGCCGTGCAGGTCGATGTCCTCGACGTCGTAGTCGGCCACGCCTTCGTAGACGAACCCCTCGTCGCCCTCCGCGCAGGACACCGTTACCGTCTGCCCGTCGTGCAGCACCTGCGTGGCGTCGCCGGTGCCGACGATGGCGGGCAATCCCAGTTCGCGGCTGACGATGGCGGCGTGTGAGGTACGCCCGCCGTGATCGGTCACGATCGCCGCCGCCCGCTTCATGACCGGTACCCAGTCCGGATCGGTGGTGCCGGTGACCAGGACCGCGCCGTCGACGAAGCGGGCGATGTCGCGCGCGCGCTCCAGTACGCAGACGCGTCCCGCCACCACGGCATCGCCGACACTGAGGCCGGCCGCAAGCTTGCGGCCCTTGCGCTTGATCCGATAGGTCTTCAGCGCGCCCGCTTCGCGTCGCGACTGCACCGTTTCCGGACGCGCCTGCACGATGAACAGCTCGCCGCTGCGGCCATCCCTGGCCCATTCCATGTCCATCGGTCGGCCGTAGTGGTCTTCGATCACGCAAGCCCACCGTGCCAGCTGCAATATTTCCGGTTCGTCCAGAACGAAGGCGGCGCGCTCCGCCTTGGAGGTCGGAACGTTCCTGGTCGGTTGATCGCCGTCTTCCGCGTAGATCAACTTCTGCGCCTTCCCCCCGCGTTTCATCTCGATGATCGGCGACAGCGAGGGGACGGCCAGGAATGGCTTGAACACCTCGTACTCGTCCGGGTCGACGGCACCTTGCACGACATTCTCGCCAAGCCCCCACGCCGCGTTGATCAGCACCACCCGGTCGAAGCCGGTCTCGGTATCGATCGAGAACATCACGCCAGCGCCGCCGAGGTCGGACCGCACCATGTTCTGGATGCCGATCGACAAGGCCACCTTCAGGTGGTCGAACCCCTGGGTCTGGCGGTAACTGATGGCCCGGTCCGTGAAGAGCGACGCGTAGCAGCGACGGCAGGCATCGAGCAAGGCGCGCTCGCCGCGGACGTTGAGGTAGGTCTCCTGTTGCCCGGCAAAACTGGCGTTGGGCAAATCCTCGGCGGTCGCGCTCGAGCGGACTGCCACATCGGCATCAATCCTGCCCGCGCGCCGGCACAGTTCGCGGTAGTTCGAGGTGATCGCCCCGGCGGCCTCTTTCGACCATTCGCCGCGCAGAAAAGCGTGGCGAATGATGTCGCCGGTCTCGGCGAGCGTCGCCTTGCCGCCGTCCATGTCGGCGAGTGCCGAAGTGATGGTTTCCTCCAGTCCGTTGCCATCGATGAAGCGCCAATAAGCCGCCGCGGTCGTCGCGAACCCGAAGGGTACGCGCACGCCCACGCTGCCCAGATGGCTCACCATTTCGCCAAGCGAGGCGTTCTTTCCGCCCACTCTTGGCACATCGTGTTGCCCCAGCTCTTCGAACCAGACCACCAGCGGCATATCAGCGGCCATACCACCCTCCCGGGTGCCGATCGTTCCCGTTGCCCTGTCGTGTGCGGCGTGCCCGCCGTCCTGACCGGACCTCGACAGTGTCGTGTGCCACCACTTCACAAGATCCGGCCTTGGCGGAAGTCGCGCGTCCTCGATGACGGGACGATCGGATCTGCCTTGTCACATCGATGGTCTTCATTCTGACCCCTGGCCCGTGATGCGTCTTGATCCTGATCAATTCGGCATTCCGCGCCTCATGCCCGGTTTGCGGCGTGGGCGTGGCCACCAGCGGGTTATCGGGGCGGCACCAGTGCTGCCGGGCGATCGGAAGTACTCTGTATCCCGGCCAAACATCCTCGCGATCGCGTTCGCGCGCTCGCCGACCGATCACCGGCATATCCCATCCGGGCCATCTCGAGGAGCCATCCGTGTTCAAACACATTCTCTTGCCCACCGATGGGTCCGAGTCATCGGAGTCGGCGATAAGAACGGGCGTTCATCTCGCCAAGGCGATCGGCGCCAGAGTCACCGGGTTGACGGTCATCCCCAGGCGTCATCGATCCGACGAGGAAGAGCTGGAGAGCGAGCCCGGCGTGCCAACCGGCGTCGAGGGACGTCTTCTTTTCGTCAAGCGCGTTGCCAATGGCAACAGCGTCGACTGCGACGCGATGTTGACGCGCGGCGACTCGCCGTCCGAAGAAATCATCCGGGTCGCCGAGGAGCTGGATTGCGATCTGATCGTCATGGCCTCGCATCGCCGGAAAGGCCTGGAAGGGCTGCTCATCGGCAGCGAGACACGAGCAGTCCTGGCCCACGGCCGTCTTCCGGTGCTGGTCTGCCGATAGAGCCGACGGACCAACAGAACCCGACGGGAGCAAGCGATGCCTTTCGACGGGCTCCTTTGCCCCGGCGAACGGCATGAACCGGTGATGTTCCGGCAGTCCATGGCTGCTGCAGGCGAACTTTCCTGTTATGCCGACGCCGCGGCTTCAGCCGGGCGAGCCACGCTCAGGCCGACCATCGCTTCGGCGACCGGCTTGCTGATATCGATCTGCGATGCCGTGGTGACGATGCTGTTGCTGGTGGCGATCAGCCCGGCTCCCTCGGCCCGCATATTGTCCAGCACTCCCTCGGTGAACACCCCATGCAATGCCACGCAGACGGGTGGCCTGGATGTTCGCCCCTGCAGACAGCGCAGCGTCTGGATCATGGTCGCGCCGCTGGCGATGATGTCGTCGACCAGGACAGGCGTGTGGTCCCGCCATTTGTCTATTTCCGGCAGGAATACCGCCACGTCGCGATCGCCGTGGCGTTCCTTGCGTGCAACCACGCCCGGTGCGCACAGCAGGTTCGACACGGCGGTGACCCACTGCGCGCTTTCGCTGTCCGGCCCGACGATCAGCGGCATGGTCACATGGGCGTCGATCCACACGGCCAGCTGAGACGCCGCGTGCACGATGCATGCAGCGTTCGGATACACCTCGGCAAGCGTCGTGTGGCGATGCAGATGCGGGTCCACCGTGACCAGCCAGTCGAAGGTGTGGCCCAGCCAATCGCCGAAGATCTTGGCGGAAAGGGCCTCACCCGGGTTGAACCGCATGTCCTGGCGCATATAGGCCAGATAAGGCGCGACCAGGCCGACGCGCGCCGCACCCAGTTCGCGTGCCGTCGCTGCAGCCATCATCAGCGGCAGCACCTTGGGATCGGGACGATCCAGCGTGCATACGATCACGGCGTCGCCACCTCGCGGCGGCGCCATCTGGATCAGCGTTTCGCCATCGGGGAAATGGTGCAGCAACAGCTCCTGGCGTTGATAGCCGGTATGAAGCGACAGCAATTCGGCAAAAGCCTCGTTGCCGGGCATGGCATAGAGCGCGTTCATGCAGATACCTCGACGGAAACGATGCCGGCATGGCGGGATACGTATTCCATGGCGTAAGCCAGCTCCCCGGGACTTTGCGCGTGGAGCGTGAAAAGAGGCTGCCCCGCCGCCACCGTCTCACCGAGGTGGACGTCTAGCGTCAGCCCCGCCAGCGGCGCGGCGGGCGCACCGGCCAGCTTGGCGATCCGGGACAGCCTGCGGTTGTCGATCGCGATCACGCACCCCGGCTGCGCCGCCGGAACGGCTTGCCGATAAGCGGCCTTCCCCGGCGTGCGCATGCCTCCCTGTGCGACGCAGATGGACTGGAAGCGCCGCCACGCCCTGCCCGTCTCCAGGCAGGTTGTCGCCATCGCCAGCGACGAGTCCGCGCTTGCGACACCGCCCAGCTCCAGTACCGCAGCGGCGACAGTCAGTGCGTGCGCGCGCAGATCCGCCGGCGCCTGAACTTCGTTGCGCAGTACGGCCAGTACGTCGTGCGCTTCCAGAGCCGGTCCGATGCCGCGTCCCACCGGCTGGGTACCGTCGCTGATCAGAATGCGCAGCCGCAAGCCGAAAGCGCCGGCGACCTGATGCATCAACGCGGCCAGCGCCACCGCTTCCGCCTGGGCGCGCACCTTGGCGGTCGGTCCCACCGGTACATCGATCACCACGTGGGTGGAACCCGCGGCTATTTTCTTCGACAGCACCGACGCTACCATCTGTCCGGCGCTATCGATGTCCAGTGCGCGCTCGATGCGGATCAGCGTGTCATCGGCCGGAGCCAGGTTCATGGCGCCGCCCCACGCGATGCAGCCGCCACACGTTTCCACCACGCGGCGCAACTGGGCTTCGTTCAGATCGACCGGCGCCAGCATCGCCATGGTATCGGCGGTACCTGCCGCCGAAGTAATCGCCCGCGAAGACGTCTTGGGCATCGTCAGCCCCAGCTCCGTGGCGATCGCCACGACGATGGGTGTCGTGCGGTTGCCGGCGAGGCCGCCGATGCAGTGTTTATCGACTACCAGTGGCTGCGCCCAATGCAGCTGCGTGCCGGTCTGCACCATGGCTTTCGTCAGCGCGATGACTTCCTCGACACTCAGGCGATCGCCGCCGGCGGCGGTGATGAACGCGGCCATTTCGATAGTGGAATAACGGTGTTCGACGATATCCCGGACGATGCCGTGCAAGGTGGACTCGTCCAGTTTCTTGCCGTAAATCTTCGCCCGCACCGAAGCCAGCGAGTCCACGCTGGGCGGATGGGCGATGATCACGCGCTCATCGGCGCCAGGCGCCAAGGAAAGCCATGCCGACTCGGACAGTCCCGCTTCGTCCACGCCCAGCAATCCGTCCTGCACGATGTTCAGTGTGGCCAGCACCCGCTGCATCCCCACGCGCAGCTCGAGGCGCGAATGCGCGCCGAACCCCTCGCTGCGGCAGATCGGCGAATCCTTGTTGAGGTAGACGACATACTCATGCCCGGTATCGATGCCGAGCCGGCGCAGGTGGCCGGCTTCAAGGCGCGGTCTGGGGAACGTCTCGAACTCTGTTGCGTGAGCGGACATGATGGGTCAGGCCGGCATGAGTGGTATTCAGGAGATTGTTTACGCCCATCCGGATCGGTCGCTTTGACCTCCATCAATTCGATGCGAAAAGCGGTGTGGTCGAGCCCGACGCGTCATCGACGGCGACGCCGCCCGAACAAGCCTCCGCGCACCGCCGGAATTGTGGGAGCGACTTCAGTCGCGATCGGCCGCAGCCGCCGTCTTTGCAGCCGGCACCCAACGCTGCAGCCGCTCGACGCGCAACCTGGCGCCGCGATGCTCTGCCACGCAGTCGCGACTGAAGTCGCTCCCACAAGTTGATCCACGGCAGAGGTGTCCAAAGCCGGGGATGGTTCGCCTCCTGGATTATTGATCCAGGTCAACGAGCACGGCCATTCAGCGTAGTAAACGTCTGTCCTGATTGCCGCACAGGGGCGGCCGCCGGACGGTACG
This sequence comes from Rhodanobacter terrae, assembly GCF_042657005.1. NCBI lineage: Bacteria > Pseudomonadati > Pseudomonadota > Gammaproteobacteria > Lysobacterales > Rhodanobacteraceae > Rhodanobacter > Rhodanobacter terrae. The sequence goes on along the minus strand of NZ_JBHSNG010000006.1, from coordinate 195,925 downwards.
GCAAAGAGCCGGGGCGCGGGTTATGACGCTTGAGCAAAAGACCGAAAAAAGTACAGCAATCGCCTGCATGGAAGTCGCCGTTCCCAAGCCGGCAACGCCGGCATCGCAGGCCATCGTACTGCCGCCGGTTCGCACGCATGGCGGACTGCTACTGATCGATGCCCTGCGGCTACGGCATTCGACACGTGAATACGACAGCCGCGCACTGCCCACCAGATTGCTGTCGGAACTGCTGTGGGCCGCGTATGGAATCAATCGAATCGAGACGGGCGATCGCACAGCGCCCTATTGGCGGCATGTCATGGTCATCGACGTGTATGTGGCAATGACCGACGGCGTATGGATCTATGCCCCTGAGCGGCATGAGTTACTGCCTTATCTAGCGACGGATATTCGGGCGACAACCGGGCTGCAGGAATTTGTGGGCGAGGCTCCCGTGGAGCTCATCTACGTTGCGCACGGCGATCGCATGCGTGACGTTGTCGCCGAAGACCGGCGATTGTTCGCATCGGTCGACGCCGCTTTCATCGGGCAGAACGTCTACCTGTTCTGCGCGTCCGAAGGTCTTGGCACCGTGTTTCGTGGCGCGTTTGACCAGAAAAAGCTCACGGACGCCCTGAAACTGGACGACCAACGGTTTGTCACTTTCGTCCAGACGGTCGGCCGCCCGAAAACCCGCATAAATCCAGGTCTGTAGCGGTAGAGCCCCATGACCCGTGCTGTTGCCGAGCTACCGATGAACAAGCCCGAACAGGTGTTGTCGATACCGGTCGATACCGTCTACTTCATCATCGGCAAGCTTCGCGAATGCGGCAGCATGTTCGTCAAACCGGTACAAGATCATTGGCCGCCGGATTCCCAGGATGCCGAAGCGCTACGCAGGCAGGCAAACGAATATACCTATGCAGCCTTGCTGCAGGAGCTCCATTCGCTCATCGACGATTTGCGAGAGGATCAGCAAGTCGATCTCGTGGCGTTGACCTGGCTTGGCCGCGACCATTGCTCGGCGGCCGACTGGCCGGCTATCCGTGGCGACACAGCCGAAGCGCATCACGCGCAGACGGGCCGCTATCTGCTCGGCATGTCGATGGTGGGGAATTTCCTCGAGGTAGGTTTGTCGACACTCGGTTTCGCCGGCGAGCACACCCACGATTGAGCAAGCGTACTGGCCGCGATCGAGGCGGCGCAGGCATCGACTCTATGACGGAATGCTTCCTCATGGTCGGCGAAGCGTCCGACACTCCCATTTCCCGACGGCATACAAGTGGGCGAGCAGCTTCTTATCGCTGACGTTTCGGCGTTCTTCTCATTGATCATGCGTCTTGCGCACTTCGGCGCGCAAAGAGTCGAGCTCGTCCCGATAGCCCTGCGCGTCGCCGTAGGCGACGAAGTGCCCATAGCGCGGGTGTGCACCGAGCAATTTGCGCGCATGTTTGATGGGGCACCAATATTGCTCGGTACGCGAACCGATTTCGCGGACATAGGCAGCCACGCCATTCGCGTAGGAGCAGTAGGCGCAATTGATCTTCTCGACGAGGTTGAGATAGACCAGATGGCGGCGATCGAAGATCACATAGTCCTTGCGCTTCACCCTGGGGATGCCATAGATCGGGAAGCACACTTGCTGGTAGATCGTGGTGAACACGTCGAGCAGCGCGAACGGCACGATGAGCAGATAGATTACCGACGCCGTCAGCAGGACCAGCGGCCTCGCTCCCGCCACATAGCGCAGGAGGCTGCTCTTTATCGCGCGGTGGCGTCGCCGCACGGCCTCCTCGAACTCGATCTTGCCGTTCTCGATATGCACGCCCAGTTCCGCGCGTGCGAGCGCCATATGCATTTCCAGTTCGTCTTCGAGCAGACGGATGCGCTGCAGCAGGCTTTCGATCTTCGGATCCATGCGGATATTTCCTGGAAATCGTGCGCGCGGAGTTGTCGGGGTATGACGCCTCGTAGTGCGCAAGCCGGCCGGCCTGCTCCGGCTCCCCGAACGGATCCCGGGTAGAGCCGCCGAGAAATTTCCCCAGAAACCCGCCCCGACTGCCGGTGTGGCATCGAAGGCCTCGCGCGAAGCACATTACGCAAGATGCGCTTCAGGTCTTACGGCCGCGGCATCCAGCGGTTCGACCGCGGTGGTTTCATCCAGGTGAAACACCGCATCGAACTGCGCGGCGATCGACGCTATGAAATAGTGGCTTTCGTATTCGGTGTCCGGGCGGTACAGCACGCCGATAGCCCTCTCGAGCAGGGGCTCGCGCAACAGGCGCGCCGCGTCTCCCCGCATGGGCAGGTAAAAGCGGTCCAGCCTGGTGCGATGAAACAAGCCCTCGTAGCTGTCCCGTCTTGCCACCCGCACCTGACGGCATTCGGCCTCGCCGTCCCACTCATAGGCTGCAGTCACCGTGCCCGCATAGGTGGTGAAACCAATCAGCAAGGCCGCGTCGGCACCGGCCCTCTCGCGCACCAGTTGACCGACATTCCATTCGCCGGCACGGGACATCTCCGTGGCCCGCGCATCGCCCAGATGGGAGTTGTGCGCCCAGACCACTATGTTGCCGGCACCGCCGCGAGCGCGCAGGTGCTCCTGCAGGGCGAACAAGGTCTGCACCATATGGTCGTCGCGGACATTCCAGCTCGCCGCCCTCGATCCGAACATGGCACGGTAGTAGCTCTCGGCGCTGGCCACGACGTGGGCGTTGCGCTCGGCGAAAAAATACGCATCCGCGGCGGCCCGGCCGTCAACGGCCAGGTATTCCGGAGCAAGCGTCCACAGATCCAGCAATCGCTGCCGTACCGCCTCGCGACAATCCGGACGAAGGCCAAGCACGGCCTCATAGCCGTAGCGCTGCGGATCGCGAACATGATCGAGCGCAGCGTATTGGTCTCTGGCGATGGCCGCCTGCTTCTCGTCTACCGTCGAAAGATAGTCGACAACGGCGTTGGCCGATCGATACATGCTGTACATGTCGAGACCGTAGAAGCCGACGCGGTCCCTGACCTGGCGCGTCATGTTGATGTCGCGAAGCCGCTGGACGAAGCGCAAGACCTCTTCATTGCGCCACATCCATCGCGGGAAACGCTGGAAATCGTCGAATGCGGATCGGTCAGCCTGCTCGTTCCCCTCGCCGCGCACGAACAGGTTCAGCCGGTAGGCATCGGGCCAGTCCGCTTCGACGGCGATCGCATCGAATCCCTTCTCAACCACCAGGCGAAGCGTCAGCTCGGCGCGCATCCGGTAAAACTCCTGCGTGCCGTGCGTGGCCTCGCCCAGCAACACAAAGCTCTGCTCACCGATGCTGTCGAGCAGTGCATCGTAATCGCGCGCGTCGCCATCCAGCCGAATGGCCTCGCTGCGAATGACATCAGGCGCTGGGTGGAAAGTTTTCGGCATCGGCGTTATCGCGAAGACGGCATAATTGATACAGCCCGCGCTGCCCTCCCGCAGGAATCACCGAACTGAGGGCAGCGCGGGGACAATCAGCTGACCGTCAATTTGCGTGCGCTGCTGCTCTTCTGCTTGGGCAGTTCCAGGGTGAGCACACCACCTTCGTAGTGGGCACTGGCCTTGCCGCTATCCACCTCGTCGGGAAGACTGAAGGATCGATAGACCTGTCCGTAATAACGCTCCGTGCAGATATCGCGCTCGTCGTCCTTTTTCTTGCTTTCGCGTTTTATCTCGGCGCTGATGGCGACCTGGTTGCCATTGATCGAGACGTCGATATCGTTCTTGTCAACGCCGGGCATTTCCGCCTTGACGCGATAAGCGCCGTCGTTTTCGGAAACGTCGATGCGGACATCCGGCGCCTCCAGCTCAGACCACTGCGGACGCAGGCCGAAGCCGCGGAAAATGTCGTCGAATGGAGCGTTTTGCTCGAACCGTGACAGGGATTTGAAGGGACTCCAACGGGTAAGGTTTGCCATGAACAATTCCTCCACACAGGGATTTCAATGTCGCAGGGGTGGGCCATCGGCCTGCCAGTCCGGACAAGCTGGGTCCATCGACAAGCTTACGAGGGCGAACCGGGTCGCGGTTGACCCAGGTCACCCTGCGCAAGATTCGGAAAATTTCTCGTGGAGTCGGTGGATGTAGTGACGCCGCGGCTCCGGTTCGGCAGCCACTGCCGGAACCAGCTTATGGCGAGCTCCTCCACGCGCTCCATCGCACCCTCCTCTTTGAACAAATGCGTGGCATTCGGAACCAGCACCAGTTCGGCATGACAGGGAAGTATCGACAAGGCGGAACGGTTCAGCGCGACGACGTCACTGTCCGCACCGCCGACGATGAGCAAGGTGGGCGCCTTCACTCGCGCGAGTGCCGCGCGTCCGGCGAGATCGGGCCGGCCGCCGCGCGACACGACGGCCTTGATCACCATCGGATAACGTGCCGCAAGCACCAGAGCCGCCGCTGCTCCCGTACTGGCACCGAACAGGCCGATGGACAAAGACTGCGCATGCGGATGAGTCATCACCCACCGGACGGCGGCGTCGAGCCGTGCCGCGAGTCTGGGGATATCGAAACGCGCGGAGGTGTTCCTGGCCTCCTCTTCGCTCAGCAAATCGAACAGCAAGGTCGCCAGGCCTTTCGCATGCATGGCCTGAGCCACTCGGCGATTGCGTGGGCTGTTGCGATTGCTTCCGCTGCCATGCGTAAAGATGACCAGACCGGAGGCTCCCTTCGGCACCTGCAAGTCGCCATCGAGCAGCAACCCATCCACGGAAATCTGGATGTCCTCGGAGCCCGCAGATGCGGCCGAGCCGGAAGGAGATCGCATCAACAGGCGCACCACTTCGCTGTCGTCGACTGCCGGAAATTGCACGTAATACTGACCTACCGCGCGAAAGTGCTCGGGTGCCGACAGATAAACCAGATCATCCACCACGTCCTCCACGAATACCAGGCCGCGCGGCGATGCCACGGGCACGGCGCAAACCAGCCGCGACGGCTTGCGAGCACGTACCGCCAACAGCGCCGAACGCATCGTGGCCCCGGTCGCCAACCCGTCGTCGACGACGACCACGGTACGTCCCGCGGGATCGATGGAAGGCTGGCCAAGACCGTAGCTCTGTCTTCGGGCTCGTATGAGGGCCAACTGCTCGGCAGCTTCGCGCTTGATGTAGCGGTCATCGGCACCGGCAAGGCGTGCGTCACTGGACCACTGGGCCGTGCCGGACTCATCGATGGCGCCGATCGCGTACTCCGGGTTGCCTGGCGCGCCGATTTTCCGCACCAGCACGACATCGAGCTCGCCGTCCAGCCGATCGGCGACGATTCTGCCGATCGGTACGCCACCTCGTGGGATGGCCAGTATCAGCGGATGCTGGCCACGCAGCGAGGACAGCGCATCCGCCAACTTGTTTCCCGCGTCTATCCGGTCGCGAAAACGATCGGCTTGCCAGTGCGCCATCTTCATCAACTCCACGAGCCATGCGATCGACGGCTCTTGTTCAGGGTGCTGTCGGAGAACCCGCGAAATCGACTACCAGCGTCACCCGGCGATTCGGTTCGGCGCCGTCGCCCCACTTGCCCTTGAGCACCTGACGGTTCTCCGCCCTGCCGTAGCTGACGGTACGCACCTTGTCGGCAGCCAGTCCGCCGTTCTTCACCAGATAGTCGCGTACGGCTTCGGCGCGTGCATGCCCGAGTCGAACGTTGTAGCGCCTGCCACCTGCCGCGTCGGCAAAACCCTCCACCGTCACCACTGCCTGCGGGTAATGCGTCGAGACGATTTTGGCGAAATCATCCAGCAGCGGCTTGTCCTCGTCGCGCAGGGTCGCGTCGTTGAAAGCGAAACGCGAAATGGCGTCGACGCGGACGCGCCCGCCCATCTGGGCGATCCTGGCGTCATAGGCAGCGAAACGCTGCTGCATTTGCTGCGAAATATTGTCGATCTCCTGTTGCTGTTTCTGGTCGTTGGCGCGCAACTCGCTCACCGCCGAATCGAAATCGGCCTTTTTCACATAACCAGTACATCCGCTCAGGGCAATCAGCGCCACGCCAAGCGACGTATAAGCCATACGGCGATAGGAATACATGATGGGTTTCTCCCGGATGGAATGCATGCGCCGGCGAATACTCGACGGACCGATGACCTCGCTCCTGCGGGATTTGCCAATTTACGCAGAGAACGGCGAGGCGTGTTGATTCAAGTCAATTCGGTCGCGAAAGGCATAACCGTCCCGGTACGTATCGACTCTCGAATAGCCTGCCGCGTGGAACAACGTGGCGATGGATTCGGCAAGTGACGCCCGCGTGAAGAGGAAGGTCGCGTCGAAGCGACCTCTCTCATCACGCAAGCAGCGTCAATTGGCGACCACCAGGTTATCGACGACCTTCTGTACGCCGGGTGCGCTCCACGCCGCCCATTCGATCGTATTGCGCTCGGCCAACGAATCGACCTCGCCCGTCAAGGTCACCGTCCCCCTTTTCACGTCAACGACGATGCCCGTGGCGTCGAGGTGCGCGCGCCGGTAGAGCGCCGCCTCGATCTTGGTCTTGACGCCGCGCGGCTCGACTCTTGGGTGTATGGCAATGTTGTTGACCACGCCTTTGACGCCATACAAGTTGCGGACACTGGTTTCGGCGGCGGTCCGAATGAAAGCCCATTCGACTTCGCCGGACAGCGTCACCCATCCCTTCTCGACGACGAGCCTGACCGTGTCTTTCGGAATCGAAGCGTTCCAGTCGATGGCGTTGGCGGCCGCCTGGGCAATCTCGGTGTCGTTGCGTTGATGTGGCCCAGGCAGAATCACATCCAGTTCCACCGCCACGCTCTTGATCCCGGCGACGCGCTGTGCCACGCGTTCGGCGGCCCATTTCTGCGTGTAGCTGTCGACATGGCCCGACAAGGTGGCCACTCCGTCCGATACCTCGACGCCGATGCGGCTGGCGTCCACCGATGGCTCCCAGTCGAGTTCGTTCAGGATGTCTTTCTGAAGTTGACGATCATTTTTCATGAGTTCTTCCTCAAATTTCACGAGCGGAGGTGCAACACACCGAGGTTAGGCACGCGGAAAGGCGGCTATCGATGCTCACGGATGCTCTGATCTATTCAACGCAGGCATCGCGGTCTCTGTCTGCCAACGTGCGCCGACGCATGCGGGGAGCGGTCGCGGTTGGACTCGGCTTTGAGGAGAAGGAAGACGATCTGCACTGGCTGCGCCAGGCAGCGCCGCCAGCGGGCCTTCCGGACATCGAGCCACTTGCGTCGAATGGATCAGAGCATCCTTTGTCACTGTAGAAATGCCGCACGCCCATGTATTGATCCATGTCAACCGCGCGATACATTCCAACGAAGAATCGCGGGTGGCATGGATTTCGGCGGTTGTTGACCGGCGTCAAGATGCATGCTTTGCCATGGTCATAGAGTTCAACTGCATCGTCGCTTCAGTGAGAGCCGGGCGATGGATCAGACAAAACTTTCTGGTACCGATGCCGCCAGCTGCTTCGAGTAGCCGCGGTCGTAATGGTCACGTGGAGAACGCCAACATGTCGAAGACCTGGTTGCTGGTCGCCGATGCCGCCAAGGCACGCCTGTTCGGGATACCCAAGAAAGGCGCGGATCTGATCGAGATCGCATGCTTCACCCATCCCAATGCCCGCTCGCCGGGGCAGCATCCCGAGCACGGGCGACTGGGGCGCACCAACGAAAGCGCGAACTCGGCGCGCCATGCCGTCGAACCGCATACTTCATTGCGTGAAAAACATGCGATGCAGTTTGCCGACCTGTTGTGCAACACGATTCGGCAAGGACGCCTAGAGAAACAATACGACCATCTCGTATTGATGGCGCCGCCGCGATTTCTCGGCGTGCTGCGCGACCGCCTCGACGAGCAGGCGCTGAAGTGCATCGTGGCCGAGGTCGGCAGCGACCTGCTTGCGCTCTCCCCCACCGAGCTTCGCGCGTACCTGCCGACCTGAGCCGGCGTGCCATTGCATCCCACTATGGTTCGAGTACCGCGGCACCGCTGAAGTGTCCCGCGCGCAGATCGTCCAGAGCCTGGTTGGCCCGTTCGAGCGGATAGATGCGCGTGGTGGTCTTTATGTCGTTGCGCTCCGGTGCCGCGAAGAAGTCGTGTGCATCGGCACGCGTCAGATTGGCGACGGAAACCACCTCGCGTTCCTCCCACAGCCAGCGATAAGGGAATGAGGGGATATCGGACATATGGATGCCGCCGCATACCACCCTGCCGCCTTTCCTGACGGCACGGAGCGCCTGCGGAACCAGATCGCCTACGGGCGCGAACAGGATCGCCGCGTCCAGCGGCTCGGGCGGCGGCTCGCCGGATGAACCGGCCCATTCGGCACCGAGCGAGCGCGCAAAAGTCTGCGCGGCGATATCTCCGGCTCGCGTAAAGGCGTAGATCCTGCGCTGCTGCCGGCAGGCGATCTGGGTGACGATGTGCGCCGCCGCGCCGAAACCGTAGAGACCGATACTTTTCGCCCGCCCCGTTTTCGCCAGGCAACGCCAGCCGATCAGGCCCGCACACAGCAACGGGGCGGTGGCGACGGGATCGGCATCGTCGCGCAACGGCACGCAGTAATCCGCCCGCGCGACGATATGGCTCGCGAAACCGCCAGGGCGCGTATAGCCGGTAAACTCGGGCGTGTCGCACAGGTTTTCACGACCTTCGCGACAGTACTCGCAATGATGGCAGCTGCCGCCCAGCCAGGGCACACCTACCCGCTGCCCCAGCTTCAATCCGGCAACACCGGCGCCCAGCGCCTCGACCATGCCGACGCACTCATGCCCCGGGATCAGCGGCGTCACGATATCCGGCAGCTCGCCATCGACGACGTGCAGGTCCGTGCGGCATACGCCACAGGCCTCCACCCGCAACCGCACCTCGCCGTCGCGCGGCAACGGATCGGGCAGTGTCTGGAGCGTCAGCGGCTCGCCGATCTTGTTCAGCACCATGGCACGCATGGTCACGTCCTCGTTCCGAACGATCGCATCATCGCGCAAGCGGCGCCTGGCCGGATTGACATGGCTCAACACGCCGGCTCGAGCCATCGCTGCCTTCCCGCCATATTCGAGCGAAATCCGGTGATTTCGCATTCGGAGTCACCCGGCGGGCACCCGGGTCCGCTGCTGCAAGCCAACCGGCGCCGGGGTATGCTCCGAGTTGCATGCCCCACTTGACCGGGCACCACCGCGGATAGAGGATTCAGATGGCCGTCTCGTCCAGTCCTGTGTCATCTACGATCGAGCCGGCACATCTGCTGGTGGTCGATGACGACACCGAGATTGCCCATATCCTCAGCCGTTACTTCGGCAGCCAAGGATTTCGCGTCAGTACCGCCGGCGACGGCGTTCAGATGCGCCGCGTCCTCGACGGCGGCCCGGTCGATATCGTGATGCTCGACATCGGGCTGCCCGGTGAAGACGGCTTCAGCCTGACCCGAAGCCTTCGCGAGCACTGGCATGGTCCGGTGATCATCGTGACCGGGCGCGGCGACTCGGTGGATCGTGTCGTGGGGCTGGAGCTCGGTGCGGACGACTACATCATCAAGCCGTTCGATCTGCGCGAGTTGCTGGCCCGCGTGCGCAGCGTCCTGCGCCGGGCCGCTTCTCCTCCGAAGGCGGATACCGGGCGCTTGTCGTTCGATGGCTGCGTGCTCGATCTGCAATCGCATAGCCTGTTCGGGCCGCAAGGCGAACCCATCCCGCTGACCAGCGGCGAATTCGCCTTGCTGCGGATTTTCGTCGAGAACTCCAAGCAGGTGCTCACCCGCGACCAGCTGATGACGCATATCCACGGCCGCGACGCGGGACCGTTCGATCGCTCGATCGACGTGCAGATCGGACGCCTGCGCCGCAAGATCGAGCTCGACCCGACCCATCCGCAACGGATCAAATCGATTCGTGGCTCGGGCTATCTCTTTTCGCCGACGGTCCAGCGGATATAGGCGCCGACGTGTTCAGCAAGCAAGCCCCCGACGCGAATCTGTTCCGCGCGTTATTCGAAGCGGCACCGGACGCCATGATCGTGGTAGATCGGCGGGGCATCATCGTGCTGACCAACGCGCATGCTGAGCGGCTGTTCGGCTACGAAGCCGATGCGCTTACCGGATTGCAGGTGGAAGCGCTGCTGCCGGCGGCTCTGCGTCAGGCGCATATCGCCCATCGCGACCGATACACGTCTCATCCTCGCGAGCGCACGATGGGCGCCGGCTACGAATTGACCGGTGTACGCGCCGACGGCCAATCGTTTCCGGTCGAGATCGGGCTGAGTCCCATCGTCGCATCGCAAGGGACGCTGTACGCCGCGTCGATTCGCGATATCTCCGAAACACAGCGCGCCCGCCAGGCCCTGGAGCGCGCCCGCTTCGACACCGCCATCGCCCAGATGAGCCGGCGTCTGCTGGTGGCGACGATCAACGAAAAAGCCATCGACGAAGTTACCGAGCTAGTGGCAACCACCCTCGGCATTCGCGCGGCGGCGATCATCCTGAGCCATCCACACCACAGGAGCTTGCACGTCCTTGCGTCGACGGGTCTGCCGCAGGCGGTACTGGAGACGTTGTCGGGCGACCCCGCCATGCGCGACACGGTGCGCAACGAGACGCTGCAGGTCGGTGAGCAGCCACCCTTGCAAAATGCCGCCATCGAGTTCCTTCGCAAGATATGCCCATCCCTGAGCAGCGATTACCAGGACGCCGCCCTCGTGTCGTTGCCCGATCGGCATGGCCCCATGGGCTTGCTATTGGCACTGGCGCCCCAGAAGGACTATTTCGACCGGGACCGGCTGAATTTTCTGCAATCGGTCGGCAACATCGTGGCGGCATTCATTCAACGCGGGCGCAGCGAAGAGCAATTGGGGCACTCACAGCGCCTGGACGCGCTCGGTCAACTCACCGGCGGCATTGCCCACGATTTCAACAACCTGCTGACGGTCATTTCCGGCAACCTGCAGTTGCTGGAGGCCGACATACCCGATGATCCGTCGCCACGAAAAACCCTTGCCAGCGCATCGCGTGCGGTCGAGCGTGGCGCGGCGCTGACCCGCAAGCTGCTTACCTTCTCACGTCGCCAGCATCTGTTGCCGCGTGCCGTGCACACCGTGCAACTGCTGGCCGATCTGAGCGAGATGCTGGGGCGCACGCTGGGCGAACGCATCGCCGTGACCGCCGAGTGCACGAACGAGGTGCCTGCGGTATACGCCGACGAGGGAGAACTGGAGGCGGCATTGATCAATCTGGCGCTCAATGCGCGCGATGCGATGCCGCGCGGCGGCCGCCTTGCGATCACGGCACGCTCGTACAACGTCGCCCATGCCGAGGAAGACACCCGGCTCGCGCCTGGCTCGTATGTCGTGTTCACCGTATCGGACAAGGGCGAAGGCATCCCGCCGAATATTCTGGAGCATGTGCTGGAGCCTTTTTTCACCACGAAAGAAGCCGGCCGGGGCAGCGGGCTCGGCCTGAGCATGGTCTACGGGTTCGTGAAGCAGTCCGGCGGACATTTCAATATCGAGAGTCAGGTAGGCTTCGGCACGCGTGTCGAGCTTTTCCTGCCTGCCGCGCCTTCAGCGGCGGCGGAAGAAGCGGCGCCTTCCCCTTCGCGCCGTGGTCACGAGTCCATTCTGGTCGTGGAGGACGAACCGGAGGTAAGGCGGGTCTCCGTCGCCTTTCTGCGCACACTGGGTTACCTGCCCAGCGAAGCCGGCGATGCCGTCACGGCGCTGGAGCAGCTGAGGAAGCACCGTAACATCGACCTGCTGTTTACGGATATCGTGCTGGGCGGCGGTATGACTGGTTTTGAACTGGCGGCGAAGGCACGCGAGCGACAGCCGCACCTTCCCGTGCTTTTCACTTCCGGTTACGAATACGCATCGATGGATATCGACACCCGTGCTTTCGGTGCGTTCGAACTGTTGCGCAAACCTTATCGCCGCGAACAGCTCGGCGCCGCCGTCCGCCGTGTGCTCGATCGCGACAACAGCGCGTGACACCGCTCAATTCAACGCAGTGCTCATCCCCGCCATCGAACGCAGCCCGTCGACATCCAGCACGCGAACTTCGCGGCGCTGCACGTCGATGTAGCTCATGTCGTGCAAGTGCGACAGCGCGCGGCTGACGGTTTCATGCTTGAGAGCCAGGAAGCTGGCCATGTCGATGCGGCTCATGCGCAGGATGAAGTGTTTCGCGCTGTAACCCAGGCGGGCGTAGCGTGCGGCGACGTCGAGCAGGAAAGCGGCCACGCGACGTTCCGCAGCCAGCGTGCCCAGCATCAGCATCCATGAACGATCGCAGCGGATTTCGGCGGCCAGTGCCGAGGTCAGGTGCGACTGCAGTTCCGGCACATGCAGGCAGGCACGCAGTACAGCCGGGTATGGGAGCTCCCACGCCTCGCTGTTTTCCAGGGCCACCACATCGCTCGCATAGGCCTTCAGGCCGATCGATTCCACGCCGATGAGTTCGCCGCGCATGCGGAAGCCGGAGATCTGTTCGCGGCCATCGTCAGCCAGCTCGCAGATCTTGTAGGAGCCCGCATGCACCAGATAGATCGCATGGAACGGCTGGCCGGCATGGCAGATGCTCTGCCCGGCGAGGTGCTTGCGGCGCTGCACCTGAACGTATTCGCGGATCGCTTCGATGTCGATGCCAAGGCCGTTGCCGGAAGCCGGTTGGGCCATGGAAGCGCGGAGCCCACCTGCCTGTGCGACGCGATTGTCTGTTGCCAGCACTGTCATGACACGTATCTCCGCGATGCAGTCCATGTTGACTGAGGCGTGACTCTAGGTCCGTTCCGTAACGGCAATAGTTCGGTTCTGTAACGGTTTGTAACAGCGTCCCGCTCTCTCGACGCACGCTCGAATCGCCGCCCGTATCGCGCCAGCCCAGGACTCATCGCGTATTCCGTTCTAGGGATCGCCATGCGGCACGATGGATGAAGGACGCCGCGGCGAGCGCACTCGCCGGGGGAGAGATCGTTCGATCAAGCAGCTATTTTTGCCGGCACCACGCGCTCAAATGAGGCCGTAACCGCTCGATACATCGCAAGCTCAATGCGCCGTCAGCACCGGCAATGGGGCGTGCTGGAGCACATGGCGTGTCGTGCCGCCCAGCATCAGTTCGCTCACTCGCGAGTGACCCCATGCCCCCATCACCAGCAGGTCCGCATGCATGGCATGCGCCTGATCGAGCAAAGCTTCACCGGCGCTGGTTGTCGCCGGAAACTGTCGCATCTCGTGCAGGATGACGCCTTGCCGCGTGAGCCAGTCACGCACCGGCAGCGGCGGCGGCGTGATGCCGGGCAAGACGTCGCTGGCGCCATCGACGAGGCATACCATTTCGGCCTTGCGCAGAAGCGGCAAGGCCGCACGCAAGGCACGCATGGATTCCTGCGTGCTGTTCCAGGCCACCAGAATTCTCGCCTGCCGGAATGTCCCGTCCCACTTCGGCGGAACCAGCAGCATCGGGGAAGCTGCCGTGAGCAATACCCGAGTCACATAGTCCATGCCGGTGGGATAGCCCGCTTCACGATTCGGCAGACGGCTTACCGTGATATCCGCCATGCACGAACGCCGCGCCAGTACCGGCACGTATACACCGCGAATCACCTCCCAGTTGCCCTGGACACCATGTTCGCGGCATCGATTCATCCACCAGGCATCGTATTGCCTGGCTTCGTGTTCCTCGGTCTCCAGCACGGTCATGACTTCGGGCATGGCCATGGTCGAGGGAAATACCTCGACGATATGCAGCCCCGTCGCATAGGCGTCGAGGTGGCCCGCCAGCGCCAGGCCGGCTTGCATCACGGGATTGTCGTCGCGCATTTCTTCCATGTTGACGAGGATCTCGAACATGACGGCGCCCCTCGACTGGATTCTATGCACCGACACTCATCCAGGCGCGGGGAATTCGTCTTGATCTGGATCAACCGTCGTCGACGCGACTCGGGCACGTGGGCTGCCAGGGCGCGCTCCGTTTCAGCCGATCGCCGTGCAGGACCCCCGCACGGCGACATCCGGTCCAACTGGCTATTACGCAACAAGTTGACCGCGATCAATATCCCGGCAATCGCTCAAGCCAACATGACGCCTGACGCGACCGGGTACAGGCGCGACACCTCAAGACGCAGAAGGCTCTGTTCATGTCCACCGAAACCGCCGTGAGTCCGGAACCTGCCCATGTGCAACGAAAGGCGCTGTTCCAGCACTTGCTTCTGCCGCTCGACGGATCGGATCTGTCGCTGCGGGCTTTCGGCATGGGCCTGGAACTGGCCGGAACTTTCGGCGCCAAGGTGCTGGCGTTGCATGTCGTGCCGCCATTCAACTCCATTGCCTACATGGCTGAAGTGCTTGCCGCAGCGGAGCTGAGCTACAGCCAGCAAGCCGTGCAAAGCGCCTCGCGCTACCTGGATAAGGCCAAAGCACTGGCCAAGGCCGCCGGAGTGCCCTGCCAATGCCACTACGCCTTCGGCGAACGTCCCCATCAAGCCATTCTGGAAGCCGTCAACGAACATCGTTGCGACCTCATCGTCATGGCTACCCATGGCTGGCATGGCCTGAACCGGCTGATGCTGGGCAGCGAAACGCAGAAGGTTCTGCTGCAAAGCAAGATCCCGGTGCTGGTCTGCCGATAAGCCCCCCACGGACGTAGGATCGACGCTTCCTGGCGGCGGGATGCGGTCCAGGCCCGACTTTCCCGCTCCGGGCAGCATCAAGTGTTGGAGCCCGATTCCGCACGTCGAGGAAGCTAGGCGTGATCCGGGTCGTCCAGCTCCGGCTTGGTCGCGGTCGGACTGTCATCATGCCAGCCCGATGCATGGCCAATCGATGCATGAGCACCCGGTCGTGCTGCAGTTCAAGGCGCTCGATATAACGGCAACGCCGGTCGACAGTCCACTGCGCGTCCGTCGCATCGAGTCCTGCTGCAAGCACCCGCTACAGGTGCTCCACCGCCAGCGCCAGGAGCAGCCCGGACCGCTCTAAGAGGGCTTCAAGCTCGGGGACGACGTACATGGCTAAAGCTTATCGGCCCATGTTGTTGAAGAAAAGCGAGCACCGGATGAAGAGTTCGGCTCAAGCCGCTGGCGTAGAGACGAGAGCGGGCGTGGCCAAACGGAATCATGGACTCGACTCCGCCATTGAATCGCCGGGACTTTTCGATACGCAGATCAGCAGCTCGATCTCCTTCGCTCGCCGGAGACGACGCCGGCATACCCAGGCGCGCCGGTGGCCGGCATTGGAAAATTCGGACTTATTCAGACCATCCCGAAACGACGAAGTCCGAGGCAGTTCGCAGAAAAGCGCACACCGGCCCCGGCCTGTTTCGTGGGAGCGACTTCAGTCGCGACTGCGTGGCGGTGCGATGCGCCCTCCTGCTGTGCACCGCGCAGCCGCAACGCCGAGATGCCGCAGGCCGTTGTCGCGGCCATCGCGACTGAAGTCGCTCCCACGGGCAAACCGGCATCCCGGCGACGAGCTACATCATCTTGCTGGGGATGATGCGGCTGAGCGGCAAGCGCTCGACTTCCAGCGAGCCCGAAGGCTGCCGGTGCGGGCACCGGGAATGCGAGGCCACCCATGTGCAAGGAAGCAAGAAGAAGTAGCGGGCATCCGGTTCAGTGCGCACCGAAATAGTCGTCGCTGCGATACCAGTCAAGCACCTGCGCCGGCACCAGGGCCCGAATCTCCATGCCCAGCGCTGCGCAGGCGTCGAGCACATCGCGCAGCACTTTCGCGCCATGTCCGCTTCGTGCCGGACCCGGCACATTGAAGTATTCGTACTCCAGCGCTTCCAGCATGCGGGCCGACCAGCTGTACAACAGCGTGCTGCGTTCGACAAAACGTTCGCGCAGCCAGGAACTCAGCGGCGCATGCAGCGGGAACCCCTGATCCGCGCACACCTCGCGCGCCAGCACCTCGGCCGGCGGCGAAACGCCGCGAAACCATTCGGTATATCCGGCCGCCGCTTCTCGCACCACCAGCGGCGCCGGCGCCCGGTGCCCGGCAAACCTGGTGATGAACAAGCGCTCGATGCGACGCGCATCGCGCAGTTGATCGGTCTGGATGAGCAGCCCGCGATCCAGGTCGAAGAATTCGAAAAAGCGCCGATGCAGCGTGCGGAACCGGTTCGGCGGGTCACGTGAAAAGCCGACCTTGAGGATGTCCTCGTCGCGGCAAGGCAACACGTAGACGAATGTGCGCCCGCGGCTGGCAAAACGCGGATAAAACCCTTCCTCTTCCACAAGAACACCTGCATGCGAACGGTGGAGTCATCGATGGCCTAACGGCCGGTATCGCCGCACCATACATCTCATCCCGCTGCCGAAAGAACAACCCTGCTCCGCTCCAGAGCGAGGCCGCCGCAGAACCGACCTCAGGTGGCATCCGAAGGTGAATGGCCGCTGTTCGCATGGCCGCCCATGGCCTCGCGCTCGCTCAGTCCGGAGGCGCCTGCCGGCTTGTGCGACTTTTTTTCGCAGGCCTTTCTGCGTCCGGATCGCGGTCCTGGCCGGGAATCCGCTCAGGTGCGTTCGCGGGACGGCCGGGTGCCGGCCCGACACCATGCTTCCGCGCTTCACGTCGCTTCTTCTGTTCCTTGGCAAGCGGGGCATCGCCGACCAGTGTATCCGTGCTGTCGCTGGTACCGATCGCGCCGAACCGAGGAAGGTTGGTCTTGCCCATGAGGTCCTCCGTACATTGCCGCCGAAGATTCGGCCATACTTCTCCTGCTCGCGTTTACAGAGCGTGCAAGCATGATTGCCGATGAGTTCGCCCACCTAGGCACGCGTTCCGAAGCGCCGCACCGGTTGCATGTCAGCTTGCCTTGCGGGACGGTCCGCGTTTCCTGGCGGCCTTCTTCGCGGTCGGTTTTTTCGCCGCAGGCTTCTTCGCGGCGGAGGCTTTCTTCGGGGCCGCCCTGGAAGGCGGCTTCGCGGCAGCTTCCTTCGCCGGCGTGCGTTTCCTGCTGGCCAGGCTCTTCTGCAGCAAGGCCATGAAATCCACCACGTTGGTCGCGGTGTTTTCCGGCGTGTTCGTTTCGTCTTGGGGCGGCGTGACCACGCCTTTGGATTTGAGACGCTTCTCGATGACCTTGCGCAGGCGGTCGCGGAATTCGTCGCGATAGTTTTCCGGTTTCCAGTCATCGCTCATCGAGTCGATCAGCTGCTCGGCCATCTGCATCTCCTTCGCCGAGATCCGGTATTTCGATGCCGCTCCTGCGGGAATCCTGTAGTCGTCGGTGTCCAGCAGCTCCTGCGGATAGCGCATCAGCATCAGCATCAGCGCATCGCCCTTGGGCATGACGGCCGACAGGTATTCGCGGGTTCGTATCACCACGCGCGCAATGCCTATCTTGCCGCTGCGTTTGAGCGTCTCGCGGAAAAGTACGTAACCCTTCTCGGCTTTCTTGCCCGGTACGAGCACGTAAGGCTTCTCGAAATATTCCGGCCCGATCGACTGCGCATCGACGAAGGCCTCGACCTCGACCGCCTCGCGTCCCTCCGGGTCGGCCGACTTGATGTCCTCGGGCTGCAGCACGACGTAGTTGCCCTTCTCGTATTCGAAGGCCTTGACGATCTCCTTCCACGGCACTTCCTCGCCGGTTTCCGCATTGACGCGCTCATAGCGCACCGGCGTGTTGCTGCGGCTGTCGAGCATGCGGAAATGCAGGTCGACGCTGCGCTCGCCCGACATCAGCGAGACCGGTACGTTGAGCAGCCCGAACGAAAGGGTTCCGGTCCAGATGGGACGTGCCATGGCGAAGGTTCTCCGATGATGGCGCCTGGGTCAGGAGGCGTGCCTGGCGCGCGTCGTTACTGCTTTCTCCGCAGCTCTCCACCGGCAGCGGTATGCGGACTATTCCCCTTATGCCGTCGACGAGCTGTCAAATACACCTAGGGACGCCCTGGTCTATTCAACGCAGGCGGCATGATGTCCAGAAGGTTCGCAGGTGGTGGTGTGTGGCGCCGCCAAGGCTGGTTGCCTTGGCAAGCCGCGCGCTGCCGCCTGCGGGCCTTCTGGACATCACCCCGTCATTTGTTTTCAATCGGTTGGGCCGGTTCTGTCTGCCCCCATCTCCGCGGCGCACCTCCTCGACAGGCGGCCAGCCTGCCTTCGTCGACGCACCTTGATCTGCGGGCAGACAGAGCCGGTGACGCCTGCGTTGAATAGATCAGGGCGTCCCTAGATGATGAACGCTTCACCCCGGACGCACGACGCATTCGCTAGCATTGCCGATTCGACGATTCTTCTTCTGCAGCGAATGGACGGCGATGAACAGCCTGCAGGACTACCGACGCAAGCGCGATTTCTCCAGGACACGCGAACCCGCGGCCGATGACGTTCCGGCAGGAGACCGCCGCGCGATCTTCGTGGTGCAGCTGCATCACGCCAGCCGGCGCCATTTCGACTTCCGCCTGCAAGTCGGCGACGTGCTGAAGAGCTGGGCGGTGCCGAAGGGGCCCAGCTATGACCCGCAAGTAAAACGGCTGGCAGTCGAGGTCGAGGATCATCCTGTTTCGTACGCCGACTTCGAAGGCGACATCGAGCACGGCTACAGCAAGGGCCATGTCGATCGGTTCGACCGCGGCGTGTGGACCACGCAAGGCGATGCGGAAGCCCAGTTGCGGAAGGGTCATCTGAGCTTCGAGCTGTTCGGCAAGCGGCTCAAGGGCGGCTGGCGGCTGGTACGCAGCAGCCGCAGGGAGCGTCAGCCCGCGTGGTTCCTGATCAAGGCCAAGGACGCGTTCGCCGGCGATGTCGAGGCGGATGACCTGCTCGACGCGAAGATGACGCGCAGCACCCGCGAGGCGGCGAAGACACCGGCGGCCAGGGCGGCGGTGAAGCAATCGACCGCCCGCAAGAAGACCGTTCCCAGGATGAGGAAACTGCCCCGCCTGCACCTGGCCAGGGCGGCAGCCGCCTTGAGCGGCGCGCAGCCGGCGGTGCCAAGCAGCAAATTCTTCAAACCCGAGCTGGCGCGCCTGCGCGAATCTCCACCCGAAGGAGCGCAATGGCTGCATGAAGTGAAGTGGGATGGCTACCGCATCCTCGCGGCGATCGCGGACGGCGAGGTGAAGCTGTGGTCGCGCAACGCGCTGCCATGGAACGACAAGCTGCCGGATGTCGTGCAATCGCTGGAATCGCTGGGCCTGCACTCCGCCCGCTTCGATGGCGAAGTTGTCGCGCTGGATGCGCGCGGACACAGCGACTTCAACGGGCTGCAGCAGACGCTTTCGGGCGAAGCGCAGTTGCCGCTGGTCTACATGCTGTTCGATCTCCCTTACCTCGAAGGCAGCGACTTGTCACGGGTCGGCCTGCTGGAGCGCAAGCAGCTGTTGCAGAAGCTGCTGGCGCACGCACCGAAACATCTCGGCTTCAGCACGCATGCGATCGGCGACGGCAAGGCTATATTCCGGATGGCGACCGACCAGGGGCTGGAAGGCATTGTCTCCAAGCGCATCGATGCGGCCTACCATCCGGGTCGCGGCGACGACTGGCTGAAGATCAAGCGGCTGGAGAGCGACGAGTTTGCCGTGGTGGGCTACACGCCTCCCAAGGGCAGCCGCAGCGGCTTCGGCTCGCTGCTGCTGGCCAGGCCCGATCCGCATGTAAAGTCCGGCTGGATCTATGTCGGACGGGTGGGCACGGGCTTTTCGAACGAACAGCTGCGGCAACTGAGCGAGGCCATCGCCGACAAGGGCAGCACCCAACCCACAGTGAAGCTAGCCGCCATCGATCCGTTGCTGCGCGGTGCGCGATGGGTCAGGCCGGCGGCGGTCGCCGAGGTGTATTACCGCGGCATCGGCAACAAGAACTTGCTGCGCCAACCGAGCCTGAAGACCATGCGTACCGACAAGACACCTGCGGATCTGGCCGACTCCGATCGCGCCGGCGGCAAGCCCAAGCCGGCGACGAAAGCTCCAATTGCGGGGCGCAAGCCATCCGCTTCGAAGCCGTCCTCTCGGGGATCGGCCGGTATCGAGATCACGCATCCTGATCGCGTGGTGTTTCCGGACGATGGCTACACCAAGCAGGACGTGGCCGACTACTACGCCAGCATCATGAAGTGGTTTCTGCCCGGCGTGGTGCATCGCCCGACCTCGGTGATCCGCTGTCCCGAAGGCACGGCAAAGGCCTGTTTCTTCCAGAAGCACATGATCCAGGGTCTGAAACACGTGGGCAGTGCGGAGCTGAAGGAGGAGTCCGGTGCGCTAGCAACTTACATCTATCCGCTGGATGCCGATTCGGTGATCGAGCTGGTGCAGTTCGGGGTGCTGGAATTCCACCCCTGGGGTTCGACCATCGCACAACCCGATCTGGCCGACCGCGTGGTGTTCGACCTGGATCCCGGCGACGACGTGGCCTGGCCGCGTGTCGTGGCGGCCGCGCGATTGATGCGCAAGCTGCTCGCGCAGCTCGGCCTGGAATCATTCCTGCGCACCACCGGCGGCAAGGGCTTGCACGTCGTCGTTCCGTTGAACCCGGGCTGCGCCTGGCCGCAGGTGAAAGACTTTGCGCAAGCCTTTGCCGCGACCGTGGCGCAAGCGCATCCGCTGGAGTTCATCGCGACCGCGACCAAGGCGCAACGCGGCGGCAAGATCTACCTGGACTACTTGCGCAACAGCCGAGGCGCCACCAGCGTGGCGTCGTATTCGCTGCGCGCGCGCAGCGGGGCTCCGGTGGCCATGCCGTTGCGCTGGAGCGAGCTGGGCAAGCTCAGGAGCGGACGCGACTTCGATATCCGTTCCGCGCCCAAACGGATGGCACGCCTGCGCTCGGATCCATGGGTCGGCATCGACGACGTGCGGCAGGACCTCAACAACATGACGCGGAAGTTGCGCTGAATCAGGCCTCGCCAGGAATGGTCTGATCAACCTCGACTTCGTCGTCCCCGCGATTTTCGACAGCCGCATGGCAGGTCATCCCATGTCTTCTGCAGATTTCCAGCACAGCTGACCAGGTTCGCCGAACAACTTGACCCCCCATCGCCAACCGGACGGCCATCCGACTGATGGTCGATTGTCGACCCGTCGCTGACCGTGACGAACGGCTGCTTTCTGGAAAGCCGCTCTCTGCGTAGAGCTGATGAATTCGACTAGAAAGACCGAACTCTGCTGATCGAGGATTCAGTGCTCAAACCGATCGTGTCGCCACGACCGGCGCCACGTTGGAAGCACGGCGCGCCGGAACCAGTACAGCTACCTGACCGAGTACGAGCATGGCAATTACGCCTATGGCCACGTAGAACAGCGGAAGATGCATCATTTCGTAATGCCTCATCAACCATTCGTTGAGGCCAAAGGCAAACAGAGCGCCGACTACCGCGCCGCCTCCGGCGATCAGCAGGTTCTCAATAAGAAAGTAATGCAGTATGTCGATCTTTCTGGCACCAAGTGCTCGCCGCACACCAATCTGCCGGGTCCGCTGGCTCACCCAGAAACTGGTCAGACCGACGATGCCCGCGGCGGTAACACTCAGCAGAATGACGCAAATGATGCTCATCAGCAGCGCGATGCCGCGCTCCTGGCCATAAGCCTTGGCGCGCATCTCGGAAAACGAATGGATGCCGGTCGGCATATGGCGCATTGGGTTCACTGCAAAAAGTGCCTTGTGGATTTCGCGTATCGCCTCCGTCGTGCGGCCGACGCGCGCGCGCGCCACATAGCCCGCCCAAAGAACATCATCTCGCAGCGGCTCGATCACCGAGTTGAAGGCCCATGTGCTATCCGCCCACGTCGGTGTTTGCAACCGCTGGACGATGCCCACAATCTTGGCCGGCTTGCCATCCTGGTACACCGTCTGGCCGAGTGCGTTGCTACCTGGAAAGAGTTGATCAGCGACGGGTTTGCTCACGATCACGACAGGTGAGCCGGGGCCACCCTGTCCGTGCCGGATCTCGCTGGCGGAAAAGTCGCGGCCGGCGATCAGGTGCAGGCCGAAGGTCGCCCGCAAGTGCTCGTCGCCGTAATAGTAGGCCGCACGCACGATTTTGCCTTTGCGATCCGCATCACGAGAAATATCGCCCGCGTCATCGCCTTGGAGGAGAGGAATACTTGTCGATGCCGCGACATTCTGCACGTCCGGCAGATTCCGCAGCGTTTCCAGATCTGTACGTTGCAGGGCATCGAGCGTCTCAATTTTGGCGGCATCATCGCCACCAGAGGGGGCTGGCAATTTCTGCAAAATCCAGATCAGGCCACCTTCCTCTAGGCCGGTCGGGCGACTCATTCGCTCGATGGTATGGCCAATAATGAAGAAAGCATTGGCGACGATCGCCAACGTCAGTGCGATTTGCAACACGATGAGAAGCGTAGCGGCCTTGTGTCGACGCAAGGCCACGAGGATTGGATAAACGTTCATGGCGTGGTCCTCATGCTGCTTTGAGTTGCAACGCAGGCGGCACGCGCGACGCCCGATACGAAGGGTAGACAGCGGCAAGCAGGGTGGCAGTCACGGCAAGCAGCAGCGTGAGCAAAAGCAAGATGGGGTCGATTCGTGCCAGCGCGGCGAGCCGTGCTGGCATCACCAAGCCGACACCCAGCACGCCGATGGTAGTGAACAGCAGCCCGAGGATGCCGCCACCGGCTCCGATCAATCCCGCCTCGGTGAGGAATTGGGCATAGATCGACGCCCGCGATGCGCCGAGTGCGCGCCGCACGGCGATCTCACCGCTGCGCCGCAGGAACTTGGCCAACAGCAGCGCCACCGTATTGACCAAGCACACGATCAGCAGGCCTTGCGCCACCAATAGCGACACTCGCGTGTTGTCGGGTACCACGTGCTGGTAGTCGAGAAATGCCGACACGTCGCGCAGGCGATTGTTCGGCCGCCACTGAAAGCGGCCCAGCTGTTGCTGCTCGCTGGCATACGCATCGAGGTATTGCCGATACGCCCGCGCACCGGCTGGACTATCGAGTTCAACCATGTAGGAGAGCCATACACACTCTGAACGCAGAAGCGCTGCGAAGTCGGTGCCTGCATAGTGGCCGTCTTTGCAGTCAGCGTGGGTGTTGTTGAGGACGTTATTTGCAACCGCGAATTGAACCGGTAAAAAAAAGTCGGGCTCGAAGTCTTGGTACCTCATTAGTGCAAAAAATTCCGGTTCCGGGTTCCAGTGCTTGACAACACCCACGATACGATAGTCGTGATTGTCGATGGCGATGGTCTTGCCGACGCTGTTGCCGCCACCGAACATCTGCTGGTTTAGGTGATCGCTGATCACCACGACTGGAATCTGACTAGCATCATCGCCCGCACTCCAACCATTGCCGTAGTGAAACGGCACATCCAGCATGGGGAAAAATTCGCTGTAGACCGCATAGCCCCGGATGTCGATAAGGCTGTTGCCTTGGTTGGTGCGAGGCGGCATGATCGAACGCCACATCGGAATGATTGCCGATTGGCGGAAGGCTCGATGTTGCCGCATCAGCGCCATGGCATCGATATAGGTCAGCGTCGTGGGCGGCTCGCCATTTTCGCGGTGGCCCGGCCCCCAGGCATCGATTTGCGGTACGAACAGTTGTGACGACTTCCATGGAATCGGATCGGCGGACACGCCGCGAAATACCGAATACATCGTCATGGACGCCGCCACGCCAAAGCCGATCGCCAGCATCATCAGTGCAGTAAGGCCAGGGCTGCGCCGCAAGCTGCGCACAGCCAGTTCGAGATAATAGGCAAACACTCCGTTGTCCCCTTGCGACATCGACGCCGCGCTTATTGGGTCTGACTTCGACCGAATGGCTTCACAGGATGCTATCCGAAATCTGCCCGAGGCCAGAATCAGGGGCCATGCCCGCAGTTTTGGCAAGCCTCCAACGGCCGGTCTTTGGCCGAAGTCCGCCGATCGACTCCCGCCGCTGGCGAAGCTGGTCAAGTTGCGTGGCGAAGGTGGTCGGTTGGCTGGCGTTTTGCACTTTCGCGTAAGGCGGTGACGCACCAAGGCACTGGGTCCCGGATATCGCTTCGCGATTCCGGGATGACGAGAAAAATTTGGGCTGGGCATGAGACCCGGATCGCAAGGCGACATCCTGCCCATATTCCATACACGACATTGCAGCGCATGGTGATGGAGTTTTCCGCGCTGCCGCAGAACGCGAGGGTGCGGTTCGGGCTGGCCGTGGGGATCGGACTGCTGGTGGCCGTCGTGTTCCGTGTTGTGGCCTAGAGTTTGTTGCGGCGTCTGGGGAAAAGTCATCCGCTGGCGTCGGACGTCGTGGAACGCTCCAGCGCGCCGATGGAATGGCTCATGCCGCTGCTGACGCCGACAGTTGCCACGCGCATCTGGCAAGCGCCCCGCCCGCTTCGTTTGCCCTGGTGCGCGCGCTCGCGCCTACACGAAAAGGCCTGTCGACGACGGGCCTTTTCGCCGATGCTCGCGCGAACGTGATCAGCTCTTGGGTGCCGGCCCCTTCACTGCAGTCACGAAGCCGCCGGGGCGAAGGTACTTCGCATAGGCCTGCTGGACCTGCGGCGCGGTGAGCTGCAGATAGTGCTGGCCGGCGATGGTCATCGCATCCAGCGGCTTGCCCTCGATTGACAATTGCAGTAACTGACCGCCGATGGCGGCGAAACTGGATTCGCCCAAAGGAATCTGCCGCAGCATGATGCCCTTGGCGCGCTGCAGATCGCTGGCCGATACCGGTTGCTGTTGCATCTGCTGCAGATCCTTCACCACGATGGCGCTGGCCGCCGCCACCTTGTCCGGATCGGCGCCGAACGACACCGTGTACGTGCTGCGGTGCTTGCCCAGGTCGAAGCTGCTGTCGACGCTGTAGACCAAGCCGCGCGTATCGCGCAGATCCTGGTACAGCCGCGAGGCGTAGAAGCCGCCGCCCAGTACCTGGTTGCCAAGGTCGAGCGCGAAGCGGGCCGGATCGTCGCGGGTCACGTCGATGGTCTGCGCCATCGCTACACTGTCCTGGCTGGCACTGCTGTCGGGCACATTGAACTGGGTGGGTCGGTTGGGCGGCACCGCGGCATAGTCCACCACGGGCTTCGAGCCGGTCGCCTTCCAGTCGCCGAACGCCTGCTCCACCACCTGCTTCGCCTGCGCCGGATCGACCTTGCCGACGATGACGATGGTGGTCATGTCGGGCCGGAAGGTTTGCGCGTAGTAGTGCTTCACCCGGGGCAGCGTCAATGTGAGCACGTTCTGCGGCGTGGGATGGCGCAGTTGCGGGTCATTGGCCGGCAGCAGCGCTTTTTCCAGGCCCATCTCGGTGAGAAACGCGGGCGACTGCAGCTGCCCGGCGACCATACCGGCCACCTGATGCTGCACGACAGCGAACGCTTGCGGCGGCAACGCCGGATGCAGCTCGTTGTCGGCCAGCAGCTTGATGCCGTCGGTAAAATGCGCCGACGGCACGGCCAGCGAAAAGCGGCGGCCGGCCGATGCCTGCGCGCTGATCGCATCCAGCGCCTGCTGGAACTGAAGTCGGTTGAGGTGACTGGTGCCGAAGGGGAACAGCCCGTCCAGCACTTCGGCCACGCCTTCCTGGTCCTTGGACGCCTGCAGGTCCTGGTTGGTCTTGATCTGGCCGAACACCTGCACGGTGTCGCTGATCGATTCGGGCTGCACGATCAGGGTGAGGCCGTTCGGCAGCGTGCTCTTCACCGGCGACAACGCGGAGCGCGGCACCGAAAGCTTGTCGAACGCGTGTGCCGCCCAGTCCGGCAACGTCACCGGCTTGTCCGGGCTGGAGGAGAAACTCTCCGCGCCGCCAAAGCCCTTGCCGGCCACCGGCTTGCCCGAGCTTTGCGGGGTGAGGATGGCGGTGACCGCGTGCGCGGGAACGAAGGTGGCGCGGGCCAGCGCATTCACGCCGGCCGGGGTCACCGCCTCGATCGCCTGCTTCATCGCGTCGGGCGAGTCCAGCCCCTGGAACGCCAGCGCCTGCGACCACGCGTTGGCCAGCCCGGCGACCGAATTCTTCTGGAACTCCAGCCCGGCGATCGCCTTGCGCTTGGCCGCCTCCACCAGCGCCGGGTCGATGCCCTTGCTCGCCGCGTCGGCCAGGATCGACTGCATCTTCGCCAGTACCGGCTGCGGGTTGCCGCCGCGCGGGAAGATGCCCACCGCCATGCCCAGTCCGGCCTGCGGCATGAACTGCCCGACGAAGCCGCCGTACAGCGCGGTACCGTTTATGCCCATGCCGAACAGGTCGGCGCGCTGCGAACCCAGCGCCGCACCGAGCACGGCGGCCGTGGCGTAGTCCTTCGCGCCAAGCCCCGGCATGCGATAGGCGAGGTAGACCGAGCCATACGGACTGTCGGTAGGCAACTGCACCGTTTTCGCCGGCACCGGCTGGAATGCGAATGCGGGCCGCGCCGGCATCGTGCTGCGAGGAATGTCGGCGAACTGCGCCTTCACCTCGGCCAGCGTGGCGGCCGGATCGACGTCGCCGGCGATCACCAGGATCGCGTTGTTCGGCGCGTACCAGGTTTCGTGGAACTGCTTCAGCATCGCCGCCGTGGTCTTGTCGAACGAGGCGCGCGTGCCCAGCGGCGTATGTGCGTACGGCGTGCCCTCGAACAGCTGCGCCTGCAGCTGTTCGTAGAATTTGTACGACGGGTTGGACAGGTCGCGCGACACTTCCTGCTCGATCGCGCCGCGCTCCTTCGCCCAGGCCGCGTCGGTCACGTCCACCCCGCGCATGCGCAGGGCCTCCACGTGCAGCGCCACGCCCAGATCCCGCGCCGGCGTGACGAAGTAATACTGGGTGACGCTCTGCGTGGTATCCGCATTGAACGCACCGCCCATGTTAGCCGCGATCGCCGCCAGCTGGTCCTTGGTCAGGCCCGGACTGCCGCGAAACATCATGTGCTCCATCGCATGCGCCGTGCCCGGAAACGCCTCCGGCGCCTCGTCCGAACCGGCCAGGTAATTGATCTCGGTGGTCACCACCGGCGCCAGCGCGTCGCGCACGATCACCACCTGCAGACCGTTGTCGAGGGTGGCGCGGGTGACGTCACTGGCGCCACTCGCGGCCGCCGTAACCGCTGTCAGGGCCAGCGCGATCGCAGCGGCCAACGGCACGACTTGTTTCTTCATTGGATTTTCCTTGGGGTTGATGTCACTACTGTCGCTGTAGATCGTTCGACGAAACCCGTTTCATGCATTGAGGGTTCCGTTGAACATGCTCGATCCGTTATCACCGCACCGCTTCAAGATTACGGCTACTGACGCCTTGCCACGCTGGTCAGATCGCGGTCAACTCCCCGAACAGCGCGCTCGCACGGAACGGCGCGTTGTGGCGCCCCAGCCTGCAGATGGATCGGATCGGCTCCGGCAGATAAGCCGTTCAACCGCATGATCAGGTCATTTCCACACCCTTCACGACGGAGCCTTCAGCGCTGAAAGCGCCTGCTCTCGACGTTTCCATATCGCGTCGATGTCGCTGGCTTTCATCAGGTTCGACCCTGCGGCCGCCGCCGTGGCACCATCGTCGAGCTGGGTCAGGGCGTCATGCAGCGTGACGACAGCCCACACCATGTCGCTGTCGATGGCGACCAGTGTCTCAAGCGTGTCGCGCTCATCCCGGTGCCGCTGATGAATGCGATCCATCTCCGGTACTGACGCGGTGCGGAGGGTCGTTTCGAGATGTTCGATGTCGCATTGCAAACGCTGCAACGCCTGCGCGTTGGTGACGGCTGCCTGATCCGGAAAGGGATGCTCGCGCGTCGGTGGCGGCAGATGTTCGCGTCGGAAGGCGGCCTCCAAGGCTCCCAGATGGGCGCGGCATTGCCCGAGCAGTTCGCTGAGCTTGCTGCGGATCAGCAGATCATCGGCGCGCAGCTGGTTTTCGCGGCGATAGAAGTTGTATCCCCAACCGTAGAACAGGTTGGACACGGCTTGCTTGGCCGTGCCGGCGTCGTCGATCGGATTAGGGGTGGTTTTCAGTTCCATGAACTGCCCTCGACAGAATGAAGGGCCGCACCTTCACCGGCACGGCCACCAGCGGGAACGAATGTCAGTCCACTCCCGGCACGGGAAACGTGCCCATCGTGTGGCCACCGATGGAGAACGGCTGGCCCACCGCCATGTTCGGTGCGGACACCAGACCCTTTTCCGCCATTTTCAGCGCAACGTAGTAACGCACGGCATCGAGCTCTGACAACCCGAAGGCGCGCAAGGAAATGAGCTCTCGCATGCGCTCGTCCTTCGGGAGAATCAGCACCTTGGCGTCATTCAGCGTGATGCCGTAGACACCCAGGAACGAGCCCAGGTGTCCCTTCACCAGCTCCACGATGTCGTGGATGTGCTCGTTGATCTTCTCCATCGGCGTGACCTGGATGATCTGGTTGATCGCCTGCTCCACCACCGGGCCGGCATAGCGCGCGACTTCGTCGGCCTCGATCGCGTGACCGGCGAATGGCATGTGCGTGGTGAGTTTGAGCGCATCGTCCTTCGTGTCCACGTGGATGTAATACTCCACTTGGTAGGACATCTCGGCCATCTCCGCGGAACTGGCGATGCCGGTGCTGCGGATCAACAGCTTGGCACGATTGACGTAAAGCACCTCGTACTGCCACGGCGAACTGCCACCAAAAAAGCCGGTGACGAATCCGCCAATCAACGGCTTGTCTGGCGTTTGGATGGGATATTGCCCCGTGTCGTAAACGCCCAGCACCGCGCCGCGCGACTTGAGCACGGCAAAATGATTGGCCTCCACTGTCAGCAAACTTCCCGAGACCAGATTCTGTTCCGGATAATGCCAGGCCAATGTGCTTGGTCCCATCACGTCCGTGCCATCATCCTGAAGGGTCGATACCACCTGTCGTGTCAATGCCATACCTTGTCATCCTGCTTGTTGGTTTTGAAAGCGCTTCCACGTAGGGAAGCGGCGATTGATCCTTAACTTTGGTGGATTGGACGCTTACCTACGCTAAGCATTAAATAGCTTCAGTAAGGAAAACCTCTTTCCCATAATGTGAGGCTAATTTAGAAATGGCAACGTCATCATTTTTGTACATATTTTCCCTGAACATCCCAACTGATTGAGTATCGGGCCAGAAAATCGGATGCAATCTATTGCCAACTTTAATTGGAAAAAATCCATTTAAGCGGGCCATGACATACAACCAAAGGTCATCGCCCCTAGGACATAATTCAGTGAAAAGTGATTCATCCGTTACATCAGAATGCAGGCTGCCACATGGGTACAGTACCCCACCTACTCCAACAGCGATCGTGTCGGAACTACGTGTCCGCGATCTATTATCCTGAACATCGAAGCTCCAATCGTAGTATGGAGCCATCTGTCCGTTAGGCAGGTAGTGAAACCTATGCACCGAGTGCGCTAAAATGGCTTTGCCAAAAATGGCGAAACTACGAACCAATTCCTCAAGCCAGTGTCTCGGATAATAAATGTCATCATCGCATATCACAATATGAGCATGAGGATACGCACGAAGAGCTGGGACAATTTTCTTATACGAGTAAAGGTTCCTGGTCGGCGCAATAGTTATTTTATCACTGAGCTCGCGCACGGAGTTCGGCAAGCTGCCCATTTCTTCCTCAGCAATCCACAGCACAATGGCATCGGGAATGATAGTTTGCTCAAGAAGGCTCTTAATGGTTAAGTGAAGCCATTTAAATCTTGGTCCATAAGACGTCATGGAAATTATTAACTTACTACCCAAATCATGATGTTTAGGAGTAATCGGGCTGGTGCGCTTCTGATCTTCAAAGAGAGTTAGCAGTTTTCCCATCGGCGTTTCGTAGAATTTTATTCCATTAGTCACTTTACGCATCCAGAGTAAATTTAAACCAATAGTAAACAGCCGAAGTGAGTAGTGTTTCCGGCTATCTGCAGAAAACCCTAAAAGCAAACAACATTTCCAGTGCAGCCACATTCTGCTTGAGGGTGCCGATAGTTAATCAAAATATTTTTTGAAGAAGTCTTCGGGGGGGGGCTCTCTTCGCATTTGCATCTGCACATTCGCCGACGGGACAAATGAGATCGCAAAGAGAACAAATAAAACAATCATTGCGTAATCGCCATTTATCTTTGTTAAAATAAATACCGTCACGCCCGACACAAAGTATATTGCAAGTATCACCCAGTACATAAAATTGCCGCGGTAGCTGCTAAGTAAAAAATAGTACAATTGAAGTACTGCTGAAATATCAAACAGCACAAGCATAAATTTTTTAACCCAGACATCAAGTGTTGTGTTAGAAAATATTGAGACATTTATCAAGTACAATCCAATTGCGAGCAAAATAACGCCTGATACTTTGTATAATATTTTATACATAAAAATCTAACACCGCACGATTAAATGAAGTACAAACTGGAGTTAAGCCTAACCGGACCAGGTCGACAAAAGCGAGCCTTGGCATATGCCAAAGCTCGCCGGCTTTAAGACCATCAGGAGCGATGGATCTCAAAGATTGCCTCAGTAACCATTCATCTCGGCAACCGCCCCACCAAGAGCCATCACACCACTTGCCGCCCCATATACAGCGGCAGCTCCCAACATGGCTCCTCCAAGGATTGGCGCAGCGAGCACGGCAGCACCAATAGCACAAATAGCTGCCCCCGCCCCCAAAACGTCGGCGATGTAGCCACCGCCAGACACATCATTGATTTCACATTCTTCCAATTCACGCATCGATTCGGAAAAAGACATTATTTCTCTCCTTGATTTCTCTCGTTGAATTACGCACCCTATGTTTCAGGTGCAGCTATGATCGATCCGCCAATTTAAAATTTGGCAGTTTGATCAATCTTTAGTCACCTCGTTGATACCCCTCGCGGCTTCATTAGGCGGTGCCACTGATGAATGCTCGTCGACCAATTCGATACTCCCCCCGCGAAGGGAAACAACGTTTGATGCCATTCGAATCGTTTCTGCCCTGTGCGCGATTACAATTTTTGTGATTTTTAGGCAACGAAGAGCTTCATTAACGTGATACTCCCGTTCCATATCCAGATGACTGGTCGCCTCATCAAGCACCAAAAGCCTTGGTCGTCGACACAGCGCCCGCGCCAAAATTACCCGCTGCTTCTGTCCGCCTGACAAGCTCGACCCCATGTCACCTACGAGACTCTGGTATCCCATTGGCATCGCTGCAATGTCGTCGTGGATGGCCGCCAACCACGCCGCTGCTTCAATTTTGGTCGGGGTGATGTCACCGTCGAAGAATCTTATGTTGTCCGCGATCGTGCCCGCGAAGAGCTGATCATCCTGCATCACCGCCCCGATCCACTGACGGTAGGTATCCAGCCCGAGCTTGCGGATGTCGATACCCCCAAATTTAACGATGCCCTCGGTTGGTGCTAGCAAGCCCAGCACGATCTTGGCCAGCGTGCTCTTGCCACAACCACTGGAGCCGGTGATGGCGAGCGATTCACCGACTTCGATGCGAAGATTGCAGTGTCTAAGGACCCATGGCTCGCTTTCGGCATAGCGAAAGCTGATGTTGTACAGCTCGATGCTAGCCTCGGGGAGTGGGCCGTTCCATGCGGTTTCGACATTGGGTTCAGGTGCCGTCAGCGCGATGTCTGCCACCCGCTCGGCGTGCAAACTGAGCATGCTGAAGTCCACCCACTTGTCGATCAGCCCAGCAGCTCGACTGGTGAACTGATCCGCATATGCAATGAAAGCGATCAAGGCACCTGCGGTAAATTCGCTCTTGAGCGCGAGCGTGGCGGCGATCCAAATCATCGCCACTCGACCGAGGCCGAACATCAACTGGTTGCTCAGGGTGAAGGCGATAACGAGGCGCTGGATGCCGATGCCGCGGTTGACAGTGGACACCGTAGCATTGGCATAACGTGACAGCCGCTCGTCCTGCTTGTTGGCCAGCTTGATCGGCATGGCGCCGCGGATGGATTCCAGAAGCTCACTCTGCTGCCGCGCGGCGTAGACGATCTGCTCCTCGTTCGCTCGGCGCAGCGGGTTGAAGAAGGCCCAGCGGATCAAGCCATAGGCCAAGAACAGCCCCACGACCAAGACAGTGAGCCACAGGCTGTAGAAACCCATCACCACCAAGGTCACCATCGACATCAAGCCATCCAGCAATGAACCGATGAACTGGGTTGTGAGGGTTTGCTGGATGGTCTGGATGGAACCGAAGCGCGACACCACGTCGCCGATGTGCCGCTTCTCGAACCAGTCCAGTGGCAGGCGCATCAGATGGCTGAACAGATTGCTGGCCCACTGCACGTTGAGCGTGGCGCCGAGCCAAGTGACGGCCCATGAACGCGCGGCGGTGATGAGGGCGGAGAACACAGTGATGCCGAGGAACCCTAGCCCAAGTAGTGTCAACAGATCATGGTCTGCCGAAACCAGCACCTGATCCAGTACCCACTGCATATAGAACGGCCCCGCCAGCGCGAATACTTCCAACGCCAACGCCAGCAGCAGGATCTGCCCCAATGCGGGCACCAGCCCCCGCACTTTGCCAGTGAGCGAGCGCAATGACACAGCCTGGCGCTCACTGAGCGGTGCGAAATCTGCACCAGGGGTCAGCTCCAGCGCCACGCCAGTGAAGTGTTCGGATACCTCGCGCGTGCTTAGTTTGCGGATGCCGCGCGCTGGATCATGGATCACGGCACCCCGTCTGCCGGCTCGCTTGAGCACCACGAAGTGGTTGAGATCCCAGTGCAGCATGCAGGGGGTGCGTAGTTGGGCGAGATCGTTCAGGTCGAGCTTGAGCGGGCGGCAGGTAAAGCCGAGCTGGCCGGCCATTGTCATTACGCGCGCTAGCGTGACGCCCTTGAGCGAGGTGGAAAAACGCCGGCGCAAACCAGCTAGATCGACGTCATGGCCGTGGTAGCTGGCAATCATCGCCAAGCAGGCCAGTCCGCACTCGGCGGCTTCCGTCTGCAATATCATCGACAGGCGGTGCGACCAGCCGAATTGCAGTGCCATGCGCTGCGCACTGGACATGGCGGCGCGTTGCTCGCGAGAGCCATCAGCCATGGGCCGCGCCTCCCGCTAGGTGATGTGCCATGCCATACAGCGGCGCGAACACCCATTCGAGCAGGCTGCGCCGATCCATCAGGATGTCGGCGTCCAGCGCCATGCCGGGCTTCACCGACTCGGGCTTGCCGTAGGCCAGCACGTCCTGCTGGTTCAACCTCACCTGTACGCGGTACAGCGGCTCTTGGCTCTGCTGACCGACGAGCGTGGTGACTTCAGAGGGTGACAGCGCGCTGCGCGAGATGTCCGTCACCCGCCCGTACTGCTGGCCGAACTTTTGGTAGGGGAAAGCTTGGTAGCGCAGCACCACCGTGTTGCCCGGCGCGATGAAGCCGATCGCGCGGCTGGGCACCAGCAGCTGCGCCTGCAACGTCGAGCCAGCAGGCAGGATGGACAGCAGGGGCTGCCCGGCGCTCACCATCTGGCCCTGTTTCAGCAGTACGGCCGAAACAATGCCGTCGCGCGGTGCGCGCAGCACTGCCGCGCGCTGCAGTTCGTTCTGGGCAATGGACTGCACCACGGTGGCGAGCTGGCGTTCGGTATCGTTGCGCTTAGCGGTGGCGTCCAGCGGCAGTTGCGTCAGTTGCTGCTGCGCGGCATCCAGTTGCTGGCGCGTATCCAGCTGTTGACGAACCAATGCCTTGTACTGCGCCTGCGCATCGAGCGCAGTGGCTTTCTGCTGCTGGATTTGCAGCGCGGAGACGTAGCCCTTGGCACCGAGCGGCTCGATGCGTGCCAGCAATTGCTGATTGCTGGTGACCTGTTGTTGCTGAATGCCCAACTGACCGCCGATCTGCGTCAGCTGCGCATGCAGCAGGGACACTCTGGCGCGCAGAGCGTCAGCTTGCTGTTGCGTCAACTGCTGCTGGTTGAGCAGGTCCGCTTGCAGGCCGGCTCGCTGTGCGTCCAGTTGCTGCCCGACTAGCGCATGGGTGTCGCCCAGCGCAGCACTGTCCTGATCGCTGGACAATTCCAGCAGCACTTCGCCCGCCTTGACAGCTTGACCGTCATGCACGTGCAGACGCGTGATCGTGCCGGCGCTGGGCGCGGTGACGTTGAGCAGGCCGGCACTGGGCACCAACTGGCCGCTGACAGTTTCGCGGCGGGTGTAGTGGCCGAGGACGAGGAACAGCAGGAGGGCCACAGCGAGTGCCAGTGCCAAGGCGGTCAGCAACCAGCGCGACAAGGGTGCGGCGACAATGATGGAACCCAGCCATTCCCCGCGCCGGGCTTCCACGACTTCCTGTCGAAACAACGACGTCCTTGACATCCAGCTACTCCCCAGTTGCTTGATGATTCTCGTAACGGGTTATGATTCCCCGTCAGTCAAAAGGTACTCAGGCCGAGGACACTCGTCAACAGGGTGAAGATGTGAGTGCGACTCTCGAATTGTTCGAACGCTACAAGCAATCGATCGGTGCCCATGCCGACAGCGCTGGTGCACAGGCGCTGGGCGTGAAGAGCCAGACCGTGAGCAACTGGCGCACGCGCGGCAGCCAGGCCGAGCCGCAGCTGATCGAGAAGATGTGCGTGATGCTGCGCGAAGACGTGGCGCCCTGGTTGCTGCGAGTGCAGATGGAGCAGACACCCGACACCTCCAATCGTGAGGTATGGCGGCGCGTGGTGGAAAAGCTGGGCTACCGCATCACGGGCGTGGCCGCAGCACTCTGCATTCCCGCGGCATGGCAGTCGTGTTACACCGATGCGTCGCTCGTCGACGCGGCGCGCATCATGACCTATGTGAGGGCATGGGTTGACCTCGCAATCGCCGCTTGAGCACGCTCGCGATGGTCAGTGGAAATCCGGTCAATGGAAATCCCGCGACCGCGCATCCAGCGTGCCCAGCAAGGGGGTCAGATCCTGCAGACGCTGTGCGATCAGGTGACTGACGCCGTCCACGTGTTCCCATTGGCCTTCCACCGCGAGCAGGCGTGCCTCGATCAACGCGCGGCGCTGCGTTTCGGCCACATGCCGCCAGACCACCACGTTGACCAGGCCGTGTTCGTCTTCGAGGGTCAGGAAGATGATGCCGCTGGCCGTCTGCGGCTGCTGCCGCGACGTCACCAGCCCGGCCACCCGCACGCGGCTGTTGTGCGGCCGGGTGCGCAACACCTTTGCATCGATGCAGTGGGCCGCGCGCAGCCTGGCCCGGATCTGTCGCAGCGGGTGCGGCCCGAGGCTCAGTCCCAGCCGCGCATAGTCCGCCAGCGTGTCTTCGGCTTGCGTGGGCAGCGGCAACGCGACGGACTGCTCGGCCGGGCTGTCCATGCCGAACAACGGCAGCTGCGCCTCGACGCCGGCGACGGCCCAGCGGGCGCGATGGCGATGGCCGGCCATGCCGTGTAGCGCGCCCGCATCCGCCAGCAGGTCCTGATGCCGGCGATCCAGCCCGGCACGCGCGCACAAGTCGGTGATGTCGGCGAAAACATGCTGCTGGCGCGCCGTCATCAGGCGCAGAGCGGCGGCTTCGGAAAAGCCGCGCACCATGCGCAGACCCAGCCGGATCGCATGTGAACCGGCCGCGTCACGCCTGCCTTTTTCCAGCCGGCCTTTTTCCGGCCTGCCGTTTTCCAGCGTGCAGTCCCAGGCGCTGAAACGCGCATCGACCGGGCGCACCACCACGCGATGACGCTGCACGTCCTGCAGGATCTGGCTAGCCGCGTAGAAACCCATCGGCTGCGAGTTGAGCAGCGCGCAGGCGAACGCGGCCGGGTGATGGCATTTCAGCCAGCTCGATGCGTAGACGATGTTCGCAAAGCTGGCCGCGTGCGACTCGGGAAACCCATACGAGCCGAAACCCTTGATCTGCTCGAAGATGCGGTCGGCAAAGGCCGCCGTGTATCCGTTGCGCAGCATGCCTTGCATCAGCTTCTCGCGGTGCTGCTCCAGCCCGCCGTGCCGCTTCCATGCGGCCATCGAACGACGCAGCTTGTCGGCGTCGTCGGCGCTGAAGTCCGCAGCCACCATCGCCAGCTTCATCACCTGCTCCTGGAACAGCGGCACGCCCAGCGTGCGTTCCAGTACCTCCTTGAAAGCCTGCGACGGATACTCGACCAGCTCTTCACCGTTGCGGCGTCGCAGGTAGGGATGCACCATGTCGCCCTGGATCGGGCCGGGCCGCACGATCGCCACCTGGATCACCAGATCGTAGAAGTTCGCCGGCCGGTGCCGCGGCAGCATCGCCATCTGCGCACGGCTTTCGATCTGGAACACGCCCACCGTGTCGGCGCGCTGGATCAGCTCGTAGGTGGCGCCATCGTCAGGCGGGATCGTTGCCAGCGTGTGATCCACGCCGTCGTGCGCGCGCAGCAGATCGAGGCATTTCCGTACGCAGGTCAGCATGCCAAGCGCCAGGCAATCCACCTTCAGCATGCGCATGGTGTCCAGATCGTCCTTGTCCCACTGGATGATGGTGCGATCCGGCATCGCCGCGTTTTCCACCGGCACCATCTCGTGCAACGGCACATGGGAAATCACGAAACCGCCTACGTGCTGCGACAGGTGCCGCGGCATGCCTAGCAGTTCATGGGTCAGCTTCAGTAGACGGCGGATGACCGGGCTGTGCGGATCGAAACCCTGTTCGCGCAGACGCTCCTCGGCGGTGCTGTCGCCCCAGCCGCGCGCAAAGACATCGCTGAGCTGGTCCACCTGGTCCAGCGGGAGACCGAGCGCCTTGGCCACGTCGCGCACCGCGCTGCGGCCGCGGTAGCAGATCACCGTGGCGGCCAGCGCGGCGCGCTCGCGCCCGTACTTCGCGTAGATGTACTGGATCACCTCCTCGCGCCGCTCGTGCTCGAAATCGACATCGATGTCGGGCGGCTCGTCGCGGTCCTCGCTGATGAAGCGCGCGACCAGCAGGTTGTTGATTTCCGGATCCACCTCGGTCACGCCCAGCGCAAAGCACACGGCGGAGTTGGCGGCCGAACCGCGGCCCTGGCAAAGGATGCCTTCGCCGCGCGCGAAGCGCACGATGTCGTGCACGGTGAGGAAGAACGGTTCGTACTTCTTCAGTTCGATCAGCGCCAGTTCGTCGTCGATCAATCGGCGCACCTTGTCGCTGGCGCCGCCTCGCCAGCGCCAGCGCATGCCTTGCTCGACCAGATGGCGCAACCAGCTGGTCGCCGTGTGGTCCTCGGGCACCAGCTCCTCCGGATAGTCGTAGCGAAGTTCCGTCATGTCGAACGTGCAGCGCTGCGCGATGCGCACGCTTTCGCGCATCAATGCAGCCGGATAGATCGCCGCCAGCGCATCGCACCGGCGCAGGTGGCGTTCGCCGTTGCGGAAGATCAGCGCACCTGCATCGGCGATCGGCACGCGATGCCGGATCGCGGTGAGCGTGTGCTGCAACGCCAGCCGGCGACGCACGTGCATGTGCACATCGCCGCTGGCCACCAGCGGGAGATCGAGCGCACGACCCAGCGCCTGCAGGTCGCGCAGGCGTGCCACATCGTCGGGCCCGCGATGCAGTTCCACCCCCAGCCATGCGCGCTCGCCGAAGGTCGCGCGCATCCAGCGGCCTTGTGCGATGTCCGGTTGCGGCCCGGGCAGCCACAGCGCCAGCGTGCCCGGCAGGCCATCGTCCAGGTCGGCGCAGGTGAGTCGGTACCTGCCTTTTTTCGATGCCCGTCGCCCGCGCGTGATCAGGCGGCAGAGCGCCGTATAGCCTTGCCTGTTTTCGCACAGCAGCACCAGCTTCGGTCCATCGTCGAGCTGGAACTCGGCGCCCACGATCAACTTCACGCCGGTTTCGCGCGAAGCCTCGAGCGCGCGCACGATGCCGGCCAGCGAGCATTCGTCGGTGATCCCCAGCCCGGTGTAGCCGCATGCCTTCGCGCGCTCGAACAACTCGCCCGCGCTGGATGCTCCGCGACCGAAGGAGAAGTCGGACAGGCAATGCAGTTCGGCATACGAACTCATACAAGCAGGTTCATGCGAACCAGCCCTGCAGCATCCAGCCGCTCTGTTCGCCGGGCTGACAGAACGCCCACGCGTGCTGACCCAGCGAGGTCTCGATCACGTAGTAGTCGCGGCACGCTTCGGCGCCGTCCCACCAGCCGGTTTCCAATCGTTCGGGACCGGCCAGGATGCGCGGTGCCGGACCGCGCAGCGGAATCGGGCGATCGAGCAGCCAGGTCGGGCGCGGACGCGGCTCTTCGTAGCTGGCGCCGCCGTGTTCGGCCACTGCCTGCGCGCGTTCGGGACGCGGATCGGTGGTGCCGCCCAGCCGGTAGACGGCGCGATCGCCCAGCCGCGCACGCAGCCGCTCGCGCAGCTGTTCGATCGGCAACGCGTTGGCGGGGCGTTCGTCGAACAGGTCGCGGCCGGCCGGCACGAAGTCCGGCAGCTCGCGGGCGACCAGCCGCAAGCCCAGCACGGGCTCGGGCAGTTGCACGTGCTCAAGCCGGCCGCGTGCCAGTTCGAACAGCATGCCGGCGTCGCGCTCGGGCGACAGCAGGCCGACCGTCACCGCGGTCGTCCTGCCTTCGCGATGCTCGAGCCGGAGCACGAACCGCTGCACGCCGCCGTCCCTGCCCGCCAGGTAGGCAGCGAGGTCGCCGGTCATGCGACGCAGCGGAAACACCAGAGCGGCGATGTTCTCCACCTCGTGCGTCAGTTCGACCCGAAGGTCGAACACATCCGGTGGACGATAACTGTCGAGCCCGGCCGGCAGCTCGCCGAGCAGGCGATCGATGGATTGCAGCAGTCCGGCCCCGAAGCGGCGACGAAGGCCATCGCGCGGCAGTCCCAGCAACGGCCCCAGCGTGCGGATGCCCATGCCCGACAAGGCATCGACGGCAGCGGCCGGCAGGCGGCTCTTGCGCATCGGCACGTCGCGCAGCGCGGCGCGCAACCCGTCCGGCGCCAGCACTGCCCGGCCATCCTCGATGCCGGCCAGCACGTAAGCCGCATGTGGCGTGGGCGCGACCGCGACGCGATGACGAAAACCCAGCGCGGTGAAGTCGGCACGCAGCATGGACTCGAACCGCGGCCAGGGGCCGAACAGGCCGAGGCTGCGGCTTACCTCCAGCACGATCGCATGCGGCAGCAGGCTCACCTCGGAGCTGTAGCGATACGCCACCGCCGCCAGGAATCGCTGCCAGCGATCGGCCGCCTGCGGGTCGTAGGGCAGCGCGTCGAATCGCGCGAGCAACGCGTGGGCGGCGGTCAGGCGCTGGCCGACCCGCAAGCCCGCATCACGCGCCGAGGCATTGACCGCCACGATGCTGCGCGCGTTGACGGCGCCATCC
The DNA here is from genome assembly GCF_042657005.1 of Rhodanobacter terrae. Taxonomy (NCBI): domain Bacteria; kingdom Pseudomonadati; phylum Pseudomonadota; class Gammaproteobacteria; order Lysobacterales; family Rhodanobacteraceae; genus Rhodanobacter; species Rhodanobacter terrae. The sequence goes on along the minus strand of NZ_JBHSNG010000006.1, from coordinate 156,788 downwards.
ACCAGAACCAGCGGCTCGTCGCCCACGCGACGGCGAAGGATGCCATCCAGTGCCAGATGCGGCAGCAATACACAGGCCCACAACATGATCGCCAGCCATCAATGCAATGAGCGCGGAAGCGCGAAAGGCTGCGCCGGCACGGCGCCGCCGCGACACTTGCGCACCCATACCTGGGCGCGTGGCGCGGTTTCGATCTCCAGCCGCAATGCCGCCGGCGAAGCACTCGAGAGATGCCTGCGATCGCGGAACGCGAACGCCAACGCCTTGCCCGTGTCGGCCGCCACCTGCAGGCGGCGCAGCGCGCGATCGTCGGCCTGGCGTGGCCACGCCAGCACGGCGGAGCAACTGCCCGAGCGCAGGCATTGCTCGGTAGCCCACAGCACCTCGGCTTCCGGCGCCGCCACGATATCCACCCGCCGCATGTCGACGCCGTGCTGTTGCCAGCCGGCCACGCAGGGCGCATACGGCGGCGCCACGATGACTACCGCACGTTTGCCGCGGCTGAGCCGCGCCATCGTGGGCAGTAGCAGGCGAAGCTCGCCCACGCCATCGACCGGCAGCAGGATTTCGGAAAGTGCGGCAGCCGGCCAGCCCCCTGCGGGAAGCGACGCATCCAGCGCGGCCCACCCGGTCGGCTGCTCGCCTGCCGGTACGGGCACGGCCCGGCCGCGCCAGACCTGTCGCGCATCGAGCATGCCCGACAAGGCGACGATCGCGCCCATCAGCAGCCCCTCAGCAAGCCTGCGAACAAGCCTTCGATGGCGAAGTCGTCGCTGGGATCCGGATCGATCGGCCGATAGCCCGGACTGTTCGGCAACAGCCGTATCACATCGCCCTTCCAGTACAACCGCTTGATGGTGAAACGGTCGCCACCCAACCGCGCCGCGACCACTTGACCGTGACGGGCCACCGGTGTGGCATGCACACCCACGAGATCCTGGTCCAGAATGCCCTCGTCGCGCATCGAGTCACCGATCACCCGCACCAGGTAATCCGGTTTCAGCCGGAACAGCCAGCGCGACACGCGCAACGTGCGTTCGATACGCGATTCGGAAAACAGCGGCTCGCCTGCAGCGATGCGGCCGACCAGCGGCAGATCCATGGTGTCCGCATCGATGGGGTCCGGCGCGGTCACCAGCCGGATGCCGCGCGAACGGTTCGGCTCGATGACCAGCCGACCCTTGGCCTCCAGCGAGCGCACATGTTTCAGCACCGCGCTGACGTTGGGCAGGCCCATCGCCTGGCCGATCTCTTCCAGCGTCGGTGCCTGGCCACCTTGCTCCACGCGGGCACGGATGAAGTCCAGGATGTTGGATTGGCGGGAGGTCAGCTGCAGGCTCATGCCCGCTATATTTTCACCATTTCAGGTGAAAATACAGGTATTGATGAGTTTATTTTTCAGAATCCATGGCGGGAATCCCGCGTCTTTCACGTAACGCGTTGATGCACAAGGGCACTGGGTCCCGGATATCGCTTCGCGATTCCGGGATGACGGACAAAATCACTGCAGCATGATTTCGTCGGAGAACAACCACGCCCGGTGACCGGCACCAGGGCTGTCGGTCGGCAGCGGTCCATAGTTTTCCGCCTTGACGCGGACATAGCGCGCGCTTATCGGCACGGCGCTGGCGAATTCGATGCGCTGCACCAGCGTGCGCGCATCGCCGGCGTCGATCCTGGGCGTCTTGGTGTCGAGTTGCGACCAGTGCTGGCCGTCGGCCGACACATAGAACGTCACGCTCCTGGGCGGGAGCACCCAGGAGCCGCTCTGCTGGATGAAGTTCACCGCGATACTGCGCAGGCTGGTCGTTTGCCGCAGGTCGATGCTTGCATCCAGATCGCCGCCTTCCCAGCCGATCCATTGGCCGTCGTGGAGGTTGTTGCTGCCTAGCAGTCCATCGTCCAGCGCGCCGGGCGAGCCGCTGTAGCGCGGGCTCGGCGGCTGTGCGTAGGTGATCGGCTTGCCCGACGCCAGGTTGTCGAGCAGGGTAAAGCGGGTCGGCAGATCCATGGCGCGGCCGTGGCGGAAAGGCGTCACCTGCAACGTGCCCGCGTGGCGGATCGCCAGCGTGTCGGTGAATGCGGGAGAACCCTCGCCCGGCGCGCTGCCATCGATGGTGTAGCGGAAGACCAGGTCGGCCAGATTGCGCGTGGCCTGCAACTGCCAGCCGCCCTGCGGATCGGGCGCGACATGGAAATCGGCCAGATTCTGTTCCTCGGCACCGTAGTTCACCTGCCGGGCGTCGAGCCAGGGGTATTGCGCCTGCAGGCGGCGCTGAAAATCGGCGTAGTCGCGCGGGCCGTCGTTCCAGGTGATTTCGGCGAACGCCAGCACGCGCGGGTACAGCTTGCTTTCCGCATTCAGCGGCGTGGCGTACTCGCTCCACAAGGGCGCTTCGGCACCGAGAAACTGCCCGGCCGGGGCGTCGGCATAACCCTGGCGGGGATCGCTGGCGTAGATCTTTTTCACGCCGAGTTCGGCGGTGGGCGTGTCCAGATAATACGGTCCGGCGTTGATGATGCGATGACCGCTGGCAAGCGCCTTGCGGCCCTCGGCTTCACCGCGCCAGATCTCGACGATGGCATTTTTGTCCGCGCCGCCTTCGAGGATCTCGTCCCAGCCGATCAGGGTCCGCTGCTTGCCGGCCAGATAGGTCTGGATGCGCCGGATGAAATAGCTCTGCAAGCCTTCCTCGTCGGCCAGCCCCTGCGCGTGCATGAGCTGCTGGCAGGAGTCGCAGGCTTTCCAGCGATCCTTCGGCACCTCGTCGCCGCCGATGTGCACATACGGCGCGGGGAACAGGTCGATCACCTCGTCGAGCACATGCTGCAGGAAGGTGAAGGTGGCTTCGTCGCCCACGCAGTAGACATCCTTGAATACGCCCCAGGTGATGGGTACCTGCAAAGGCTGCCGGGTGCATGAGAGTTGCGGGTAGGCGGCCAGCGCCGCCGTGCTGTGGCCCGGCATCTCGATCTCCGGAATCACGGTGATGTTGCGCCTGCGTGCATATTCGACGATGTCGCGGATCTGCTGCTGGGTGTAGAAGCCGCCATAACGGCTGCCATCGGCTTCGATGCGCCAGGCCCCCATCTCGGTGAGCGCGGGATAGCGCTCGATGGCAATGCGCCAGCCCTGGTCCTCGGTGAGATGCCAGTGAAAAATATCGATCTTGTTGTAGCTGAGCACATCCAGCTGTTTCTCGATGAAAGACACCGGATAGAAGTGCCTGCCCGCGTCCAGCATCACCCCGCGCCATGGAAAGCTCGGCGCATCCTCGATGTGCAGCGCCGGAATATTCGCCCTGGCCGCATGCCGGAGCGGCAACAACTGGCGCAGCGTCTGCACGCCCCAGAACAGGCCTTTGTCGGTCGCGGCACTGATCGTGACATGCCGCGTCGTCACCGAAAGCCGATACGCTTCATCGCCCTGCACGGACGGATCCCTCCTCAGCACGATCGCGTGCGCGGATTTGCCGCGGGATAGCCGGATGCCGGTCCGCTCCCGAATCGCCTCGCGCAGGAAAGAGGCGATTTCGCGTGCGCGCGCATCGCCGGGGGCGACGATCGTGGTGCGCGCGTCCAGCACATAGCTCCCCTTGTCGACCTGCAGTTGCTGCGGCTTCGGAATAATCGAGATGTCGGCCGCCGTGCAGACGCCCGACAAGGCGGCCAGCAGGCCAAGGCAGCACAGGGCAAGCGATTTCGACATCGAACAAACTCCCAGCGAATTACGGAGCCGATCTATCGGCTCACTGATCCTTCCCGGCGCGCAAGAGCATCCGGCAGCTGGTTGCGCGCAGCTGTCGATTTTCCTGCGGCCGATTTCCCCGTGAACACGACGGCGCTTTCCAGCTCGATGCGGTATGCGTAGGCATGCACGCCCGCCGGCTGCGCCGGCAGATCCATATGCAGACCATCGGCCTGCTGGCTGAAAGCGACCGGTTTGCCGGTCGCCAGCAAGGTCACCGACTTCACCCGCATGGCGGGTCCAATCGAATGAGCCACCGCGTGGCGCGTCGCCGGCCAGCCCAGTTCGATGGCGTACAGCCGGTCGCCCTTCGTCGTGAAGCGAAAGTCTTCGGCGGTGTACGGCCGGGTCTTGGTGTCCTGCATGGTGCCGGCCGGTACCTGGGTGGGACCCTCGCCGAAACGCCGCCACGGCCGCGTGCCATAGATCGCTTCGCCATTGGCGGCCAGCCACTGCCCGACGGCCTGCAGGATATGCCGGGTCTGCGCCGGAATGGTGCCGTCGGCCTTGGGCCCGATGTTCAACAGCAAGTTGCCGTTCTTGCTGACCACGTCGGCGAGCAGGTGCACGACCTCGTCCGGCGACTTGTAGGTGTCGCCTTCCGCATAGCCCCAGGAATCGTCGCTGACCGAAGTTTCGGTCTGCCAGGGTTGTTCGCGGATATCCGCCGCCTGCCCCCGCTCGATGTTCATGGTGCCGGTGCCGGGACGCATGTTGTCCAGCTTGTAGAAAAGCACGACTCCTTGCCGGCGCGCCGCTGCCTGGTTGTAGTAGAACGCCGCGAACTCGGCCAGCGCGCCGCGGAAACGCGGCTGTCCGACCCACCAGTCGAAGTACATCAGGTCGGGGTGATAGTCCTGCACGATCTCGACCGAACGCGCCAGCCAGTCGTCGAGATACGCATCGGACACGAAGGTCCAGTCGACATCCTTGCCGTCTTCGCCCTTGCCCGACGTCAAGGCATGCGCCGGGCCGTACAGCGCCGCGTAACGCGGATCGTTGACGTCGGAATCGAAGGTGCGGCCGTTGTCGAAGAACCAGTCATGCTCGGCGCGATGGGAGGACAAGCCCAGCCGCATGCCCTGCGCGCGAATGGCGCGGGCCAGCTCGCCGATCACGTCGCGATGCGGCCCCATCTTCACCGCCGTCCAGTCCGACAACTTCGAGTCGTACATCGCGAAGCCGTCGTGGTGTTCCGCCACGGGCACCACGTAGCGCGCGCCCGCTTCGCGGAACAAGCCGGCCCATGCCTGCGGGTCGAAGTGTTCCGCCTTGAAAAGCGGAATCAAATCCTTGTAGCCGACCCTCGGCATCGGGCCGTAAGTGGCCACCTGGTGCCGGTCATAGTTGGAGTATTCGCCAGTGCGCTCATAGATGTGGCGGGGATACCACTCGCCTTTGTAGGCCGCCACCGAATACACGCCCCAGTGGATGAAAATGCCGAACTTGGCATCGCGGTACCAGTCGGGAGTGCGATAACCGCCAAGGCTCTGCCAGTCCGGCTGCATCGGTCCCTGCCAGGCGATCTTGCGGGCCTGCTCGAGAATGGTCCGGCGCACCTGGTCGTACGGCCGGTTGGCCGCTACCCATTGCTTCTCTATCGTTGCCGCATCCGGCGGCCGTGCATCTGCTGCAACTGCCGAACCGCAGAGGGTGGCCAGCCCCAGCCACAGGCTGGCGACCACCGCCATCTTGCGTGTCCATGCGCGCCTCATGACTTTTGCGCCGACGTTCATCGAGCATCGCTGAGAGCAAAAGCTTTGGTCGACGTGGCGGCCGGCCGAGGGCTGATCGGGTTGCCGATTCCCGGACCCATCCAGAAACAGGTGAAAGCGATGACCCGGCATGGCTGCAACCTTTCATTCTTGCGGCACCGATGGCACCGGGTGGTCGTCGATCCGCCACGCGCACGGAGAAGTGTTTGCTTGAACGGATGTACGACTTCCGGGCCTCCCCTTCCAGCCATAGCCGGTTCACATACGAACCCATGGTTCATATTTATTTAGATCGTGACAAGTTGCATTGCAACAACCGACGAGCGGCTGCGGGCACGCATGAAGGGACTGGCGGGGGAATCTCGAATAATCACGCTTCTCGCGCTCGTAGGAGCGCACCCTGTGCTCGAAAGCACGATGCGATGGGGTGACGGGGTTCGCGCACAGGGTGCGCTCCTACAAATCGGGGTTATTCGAGGTGCCCGAGGGAGAGAAACGGCGCTTGAAAGAAGACGTACGCGGATCTAGGGATGCTCTGATCTATATCAACGCAGGCGTCACCGGTTCTGTCTGCTCGCATCTTCGCGGTGCGCCGACGAAGGCAGGCTGGCCGCCTGTCGAGGAGGTGCGCCGCGGAGATGCGGGCAGACAGAACCGGCCCCAACCGATTGAAAACAAATGACGGCATGATGTCCAGAAGGCCCGCAGGCGGCAGCGCGCGGCTTGCCAAGGCGGCCAGCCTTGGCGGCGCCACGCACACCACCTGCGAACCTTCTGGACATCATGCCGCCTGCGTTGATATAGATCAGAGCATCCCTAGGCGCCGCGAGATGATCCGGACGCGGTGGCAAGTGGACGCGCGACGATCCGCTGCGGTTATCCGACGTTCGACCCGAGCGAGACCGACTATCGCTACGCCGGCCAGGACCCGGTCCATGGCAACGGCCTCAAGCACAACTCCCGGCACAACTCACCGTGGCAGCGAGCTTCCTTCTTTCAAGAGCTCCTCCACCTTCTCGGCGACAACCGCCTGGCTAAACAGGAAGCCCTGAATTTCGTCGCATTTGAGCAACCGGAGGAATTTCTCCTGTTCGCAAGTCTCGACGCCTTCGGCCACGACGCGCATCCCGAGCGAATGCGCCAACGAGATTATGGTCGACACGATGCTCAAATCGTCCGAATTGCTTATCATGTTGGTAATGAATGACTGGTCGACCTTCAGTGTGGTGACCGGAAGCTTGGCAATGTAGCTCAGCGATGAGTAGCCGGTGCCGAAGTCATCGATGGTCAATGCCACACCCATTTCGCGAATCAATCGGAGTTTGTGGATGTTCGCAGCAATATCCCGCATGATCAGGCTTTCGGTTATTTCGAGCTCAAGCCTGCTCGCTATGTCACGATCACCTTTCACGACACGCTCTATCACGTCGACAAAATCATCCTGTTGCAGCTGAATCGCGGAGACATTCACCGCCACCCTTGGTGGCGCGAGGTCTTTCGTTTGCCACGTCAGGGCGTCCGACACCGCTTTTTCCAATGCCCACAGTCCCGCCTCCAGGATCATTCCGGTCTCTTCCAACAGGGGAATGAACTTCATCGGCAATATCAACCCCATTTCCGGATCATTCCAGCGCATCAGCGCTTCCAGTCCACTGATCTGTCTGCTGCAAAGATCGATTTTCGGCTGGTAATGCAACTCCAGCTGTCCCTCTTCAAGTGCACGGCGAAGCTTGTTCTCAAGCGATAATTTCTCGGTAACCATCACGTTGAAAGCCGGCTTGTAGAACAAATACCTGTCGACCGTCACCTTGGTCTTTTTCAACGCCGATTCGGCATTATGCAGAATGGCGTCGATGCCATCGCCGTCGCCAGGGTAAGAAGATATTCCGGCTCTGGCCGACACGCGCAACTCCTGCGCACCGATCAGAAACGGCTTGTCGCGAATGACCGACAGGATGCTTTCCATCACGTGGACAATACTCGTGCCCTTCGCGCTGCTGTCGATCGAGATACCGAAGCAATCCGCCGAAAAATGCGAGAGGATATCCGTCTCGCCTAGCGTTTCCTGTAGTCGTCGCGCAAACTGCCGCAGGAGATTGTCGCCAGCCTGGCGACCCAGAGCCTCATTGATGCTGCTGAATCGATTCAGGTCGAGCACGATCACGAAGAGGACCTTGTTGTGGTGGCGCGCCACGTTGATTTTCTGGGCGACGCGATCCACGAACAAAGTCCGGTTCGGCAGTCCGGTGACGGCATCGTAATAGGCCAGATAATTGAGGCGATCGTCTTTTTCGAGATGGTCCAGTGCGAAAGAGATGTCCCCGGCCGTTTCGATCAGGAGCCGCATCTCTTCCGCATCGAAGACATCAGGTTCGGGTGCATAGAGCGCCAGCACGCCGACCACCCGACCGTCCAGCATCAGAGGAAACACTGCCGCGGAGCGATAGCCGCGACTCAATGCTTCGGCCCGCGATGCCTGCATGACTTCATCCGTGGCGACGTCATTGCAGATCACCGGCTGCTGCGTGACCAGGGCCCGCGCTGTCAGCGTGCAACCGACCGCGAGCGCATCTTCCGCATCGCTCATGCCGAGCAGGGACAAGTACCCGTCGTCATGGCCTGCCCTTGCGACTGGCGCAACCATCCCCGAATCCACGTCGAGCGTGCCGATCCAGGCAAAGACGAACTTGCCCAGATCTACCGCGATGCGGCAGACCTCGTCGAAAAGCTGCTGACGTTCCCGCACACGCACGATCGTGGTGTTGATGCCGCTCAGTACGGTATATATCCGGTTGAGGCGCACAATTCTCGCTTCATGCGCCTTGCGCTGGGTGACGTCGCGTACCGTCGCGGCCACCACGGTACCGCCTTCCAGCTCCATGGGACTCAGGCTGATGTCTACCGGAAAGGTGGTTCCATCCTTGCGCAAGCCGCACAGGTTGAGCATGCCCGCACCCATCGTTCGGGGAACGGCATGCCGCAGGAAATCCTCGCGTAATTCGACATGCGCGCGGCGAAAAGCCCCTTGCATGAGCTTTTCGACCGGCTGGCCGAGCAGTTCGTCCCGCGCGTAACCGAATGTGGCTTCCGCCTGGCGATTGACGAGCATGATCGTACCTTGCTGGTCGACCATCACGACCGCATCCGGTGCGTATTCGAAGAGCGTATGGAACCGCTTCTCGGCACTCTTGCGTTCGATGACCTCCGCCGTGAGCGCCGCAGTCCGCTGTTCCACCAGCAGTTCCAGATGTTCGTGCAGCCTGGCGCGCTCCAGCGCGATTCCCACCTGATGTCCGACCCCGTAAAGCGTTTCCAGCTCATCATCCCTGAACAAACTTTGCTCCACCCTGACCAGATTCATCACGCCGAGGCGCCGGTCGCCGCTCCACAGCGGTATGCTGACGTGGCAGCACGAGCGGTCCGCACCGCCGTCGACACGGTCCAGCCGCTCGCACTGCAAGGTATGGGTGACACTGCTCATCTCGCCAGCGAGAAAACGGCGCTGGCATTCGCACGGGGTTTCCGCGGTGTCCTGGTCGAACAATCCCGACGGGGGGTTATGCGCCGCCTCGATGCGGAAGACACCCTCGGTCAGGAGAAAGATCCAGCCTGCCTGCACCCCCGGCAATTCCACCGCATGCTCAAGTGCCTGCTTGCATACTTCGTGCTCGCTGATCGCGCGATTCAGCCCCTCGGCGACATGGTAGAGCCCGGTCAGCGTGCAGTTGGAGTCCGCCAGTTCGCGCTGGCGCGTCTTGAGCTCTTCACCGATATGTACCGCTTCTTCGTAGACCGAAATCAGCAAGTCCACGATCTGCTGGCGCTCGGCGGTAATGAAATGCCTTTGGCCGCCGAGATAGATTTCCACACCCATCTGCATTTTCTGGTTCTTGCGCAACTCCTGGTGCATCAGCAGGTAATCGACCCTGGCAAGCAGGTAGTGCTCTTCATAAGGCTTTCGAATGAAGTTGTCGGCGCCGCATTCCAGGCCCTTCATGATGTCCCGCACGTCGGCAAGCGTAGTGAGCAGGATTACCGGCACATCGTGGAGCTGGTCATCGCGCTTGATTTCCCCGCACAGCGTGAAGCCGTCCATTTCCGGCATCATCACATCGCTGACGATAAGCGCCGGCTTGCATTGCCTGGCCGCTGCCAGCGCCTGTTTGCCGTCCGCTACGGCGGTGACCGAGTAGCCCCGTTCTTCAAGCAGATACCGCAGCCTTTCCGCCTGAGTCGGACTGTCCTCGGCGACAAGAACTTCAAGGCCTTTGTTCTTATGCTTGCTGAATCTCATCTTTATGTATTCTCGCGTCGGTGGCTGAGCAGGCTCGTCAATGCTCCGGCAATCTTCTCCGGGGAAAGGATGAGCATCGCTGCATCGAGCCTGATCGCCTCCCCCGGCATGCCGTGCACGACCGAGCTTTCCTTGTCCTGCGCGAAGGTGACTGCGCCCTTGTCCCTCAGTTGCCGCAACTCCTCGGCGCCGTCGCGCCCCATACCGGAAAGCAGGCCTGCGGCAGCTTCGCGTCCGTAGACATCCGCGATCGAGCGGAACAGGTAGGACACCGACGGGCGCAATCCATTTTCGGGATCGTCCCTGGTCAGGACGATCCTGCCGGTGCGTCCCACTCTCATCTGGTGATCGTCGGGGGCGACGTAGGCATGTCCCGGAAGAACGAGGCAGTCATGGGCGGCTACATGGACCGGCAGAGCGGAGGACTGCGCCAGCCACTCGACGAACCCCGCGATAAATCCGGTCGCCATGTGCTGGACGATCAGCAGCGGGGCCGAATACGTCTTCGGCAAGCCATTGAGTATGGTGTGAAGGGCCGGCGGGCCGCCGGTCGATGCGCCGATGGCGACCACCCGCACTGCCGTCCGCGCATTCGCAAGCGTCATCTCCGCCGGGTGCGGAGACTGCGGACTGTGCTGCACCTTGGGCCAGCGCCGCACGACCTTGACCTCCGACATCAGTTTCACCTTTTGCACCAGCGCCCTCACCGTAGCCTCATGGTCGGGATGGCCGATGCCCGCCGGCCGCGACAGCACGGCCAGCGCACCGGCCTCCATCGCCTCGAACGCCGTCATCACTTCCCTGCTGTCACGGCTTCCGCTGACGATGACGATCGGCCTGGGATCGGCTTCCATGATCCGGCGCGTGGCCTCCAGGCCACCCATCTTGGGCATGTGGATGTCCATTGTGATCACGTCGGGCCGATAGTGGCGCACGGCGACTAGCGCCTCTTCGCCGTTGCATGCGGTGCCGATCACGCGGATACAGGGATCCGATTGGAGCGCGTAGATCAGAAACTCGCGCACCACCGGCGAGTCTTCCACCACCAGGACGTTGATCAATGGTTTTGCTTCATGGCGTCTACCAGCGGAGCGATGCTTGCTCCCCACGGCAGGACCGAGCTTCTCCGGAGGTGGATATTCGGCACCTTGAACCTGCAGCGTCACAGCAACCTCCGTATCACTTCCAGCAGATTGCTTTGATCGAAACTGCTTTTCACGATATAGGCGTTGGCGCCGGCGTCGATGCCGCGTTCGCGGTGCTCGCGCGATTCCAGCGCCGTGACGAGCACCACCGGCAGCTGCGCAAGCTTCTTGTCGGCGCGTACCCTGGCCGTGAAATCGAAGCCGTCCATGCGCGGCATTTCGACGTCGGAGACGACCAGGTCGAATGCGCCGGTCTTGAGCGTGGTGTATCCGTCGATGCCATCGACGGCCGCGGTGACGCGATAACCTGCCGACTCCAGGATTCCCACGAGCAGCGAGCGCGAGGTGATCGAGTCTTCCACGACCAGGATGGATGGCTTGTCCGCTCTCCCGGGTTTTCCGGTCGTCAGCTGATCGTCGGGCGGCGTGGGAGGTGCCACATGCATCACCGCCGACTTCAACAGGTCGGAGACATTCAGCACCAGCACCACCTGGCCGGTGCCCAGCACGCTTGCGCCTGCGACGTTGCGCACACGCGCCAGCTGCGGTCCGAGCGCCTTGACCAGCACCTCCTGCTCGCCGAGGACTTCCTCGATGCAAAACGCGATGCGCACGCCACCCTGGCCGAGAACCGCTGCCTCCATCGCATCTGCCTGCGGATCGGCCTCGCGCGGTCGCGGCAACGCCAGCACGTCGCTGAGCCGGACCATGGCAACCGCGTGGCCGCCCAGCGAGACCGTTTCCCTGTTTTCCACGGTCTGTACGTCCTTGCACGCCACACTCGTCACACGCTCGACATGGGCCGCAGGTATGACGAATAACTGTCCACCGGCGCGAACGATGACTCCTCTGAAATTGGCCAGCATCAGCGGCAGGAGGATACGGAAGGCCGTACCGATGTCGTGCTGCGATTCGACCTCGATACGTCCGCCCAGCCCATCGACCTTTTCCCGCACGATGGCGAGCCCGAGTCCACGCCCGGAGACGTCGGTGATGATGGGGCTGGTGCTGACGCCGGAGGCGAAGATGAGCGCCAGCGCATCCTGCTCGCCGGTGCGCTCCCCATTTACCGCGGAACCGCCGGCCAGCCTGTCGGCAGATGCCTTCACCAGCGCCGCATCGATGCCTGCGCCATCATCGGCCACGAGAACCTCGGCGTTGCCGCTGTCTTTCTGCGAAATAGCCAGCGTTATCGTTCCACGCGGCGGCTTGTGCCTTGCTTCACGTACCGCGGGTTTCTCGATGCCGTGATCGATGCCGTTGCGCAATAGATGGATGAGCGGATCCTTCATCGCTTCCAGGATCCGCCGGTCGATTTCTATTTCACCGCCCTGAATCACCAGCTCGACGTCCTTGCCCTGCTCGCGGGCAAGCTCGCGTGCGTAGCGCGGCAGAATCTCGAGCAGCGACGCAAACGGCAGCAGCTGCATCTCTTTGACGTCGTGCTGCAGAACCTCGGTCATCCCGGCCAGCAGGCGCCGGTCGTGCTCGGCCGACTGGGTCAGACGGACCAACCGTTCCTCCAGCACTTTCATGTGCAGCTGTTCGGCATCCAGATACTCGAACAATCTGGCAAACTCCCGCCTTCCGGCGATCGAGCCGTTGACCGTGCCGTCACGCCCATCGACTTGCCGTGTCTCCCGCGTCTCCGGCGAAAGCACATGCCCGACTGTCCGCAATGCCGGTTGAATGTCGAGGCGCCGTTTTTTCCAGACAGCCAGTGCTGCCGTGGTCGCGCGCAATTCGCTGGCACGCTGAGTTGCCGCCAGACGCGGCACCAGCAGCTCCTCGACCTGGCGCATCACCGCATCGAGTTTTATGGTGGAAATCCTGACCGTCTCCGGCGCCAGACCGGGCGCCATGGTCTGCATGTGCGCGACGCCGCTCGCGGCAGGTTCGTCGAGGGCCGCAGGGTCGGGTTTCACCCCTTTCGAGGCCGCGTCCAGCCGTCGTGCCAACGCGCTGACCGAAGACCGCTGATGCGCTCCAGGTGTCTCTGCGGCAAGCAGCCTTCCGAGGGCATTGATGGCCTCATGCAGAAGGTCGAACAGGGATGGCGAAAGATCGAGTCGCCCGTTTTTCAACGCGGCGAACACGCTTTCCAGCGGCTGGCATACCGACTCGATCGGCGTCAGGTTCACGGCCCGGGCAGCGCCCTTGAGGCTATGCGCATCGCGGAATATGGTTTCCACGATGTCCGCACGCTGGTCCGGCGCCTGTGTTTTTTCCAGCGCGAGCAGACCCGACGACATCGCCCGGAGATGCTCATCGGCCTCGTCCCGGAAGATCAGCATGAGTTTTTTCAGCAGTTCGTCGTTGCTCTTGGCCATGATCCTGGTCTCCCGGTCCGGGTCAGGCGGACCTGTTGCCGATCAGAGCGCCCAGCCTCTGCCCGAGCTCATGCAGGCCCTGTGCGGCAACTTCGGCCTGGCGCGTTCCGGCGACATTCTGGGTACTGGCCTGCTTGATGCTCTCCATCGCCATGGCCACCTGGTCCATGCCTACCATCTGCTGCTGGCTGGAGGCTGCGATCTGGGTAGCCGCCTGCGCCGCCTGATTGACGCTGTCGGCCAGCAAGCGGATCGACTCACCGGTCTCGCGGGTTTGCTTGACCCCGGCCTCCACCGCCTTGTTGCCCTGCTCCGTGGCGAGCACGGCAGCGCTGGTGGCCTTCTGAATGTCGCCGAGAATGGTGCGCACCTGGGCCGTGGCTTGCTTGGATTGCTCGGCAAGGCTCCTGATCTCCTGTGCCACCACGCCGAACCCCTTGCCTACTTCACCGGCCTTGGTGGCCTCGATGGCGGCATTCACGGCGAGCAGGTTCGACTGCTCGGCCAGCCCGTTGACGGTGGCGATGATCTCGCCGATGACCTGGCTCTGCTCGCTCAGGCGCACGATGCTTTCGGCAATGGACTCCATTTGTTCCTGGATATGGTGCATCCCCTGCACCGCGTCATCGACCGCTCTGCGGCCCGTCTGCGAGACATCCGAGGCCTTCTGTGCGCTGTCGGAAACGTAGCGCGCCTTCTGGTTCGCGAGTTGCGCGGTCTGTTTGACCTCCTCCACCGTGGCAGTTGTCTCGCTCACCGCGGTAGCGGTTTCGGCAGCGCCGGAGGCAACCTGGGTGGTGGTCGCCAGGATCTCCGCAGCGGAGGAGGACAGCAAGGTAATACTTTCCCGCAACTGGCGGGTAATGGTGCGTGTCAGGAGAAAGCCAAAGACGACCAGTACGACGAGGGCCAATGGAATGCCATACACGATGGTGAAAATCGTCTGTCTTGCGCTCGCATTGACCTCGGTGTCCCACTGCGCCAACAAGGCTTTTTCCTCGTTCTTCCCGTCCGTGATCTTCTGTCGGATTTCGTCCATGATTTCCTTTCCCTTGTTCGTTTGCACCACCTGCGTCGCAGCTTCAACGCCCTTGGCCCTGCGCAGATCGATGGTTTCCTTGAGCTCGGCGAATTTGGCCGCGATGAGCGGGTCCAGCGCATCGAGCAGACGCTGCTGGCTGGGATCGCCCCGTACCTGCTGCCGGAGATTTTTCAGTGCCGTGATCACAGCCGCCTTGCCCGTCTCGTACGGCTCCAGATAGCTATCTTCACCGACAATCAGATAGCCACGCTGTCCCGTTTCGGTGTCCTTCAAGGACGACAGCACGTTCTCGAAATTTTCGATCACCTGGTAGGTGCTGGATCTCCGCCGCGCCGCCACGATATAGCTGCTGGTGTTTCGGTAGGAAACAAAACCGATAACCGCAAGAATGAACAGCGCAAGCGCGTAGCCGGCTCCGACCTTCGTTCCGATGGTCCATTTCATCTTGCGTTCTCCTCTGGTGACTCTGCTCGGGTCGGGCGCTCGTCTATTCGTCCACCTGCTGGCGCACGATGATGTTCGTGTCGGACAGAAGCTTCCCAGCATCGAGAATGACGGTACGATCGGATGTCACCCCGCGCAGGTATGCCGTACGTATATCCCTGAGCGTGGGCAGGGACGCCTGGATGTCGGTAACCGGAATACGGCGAACGCCGTGGATCGCATCGGCGAGGATGCCGAACGACATGTTCCCGGACTGCAGCACGATGACTTTGTCGAGGTCGGTAAGTCCCCGCACCGGGAGGTCGAAAAATATCTTGATATCGATGACCGAGAGAATCTCGCCCCGCAGGTTGATCACGCCGCGCACGAATGCCGGTGCGCATGGCACCGGCGTGAGGCTTTCCAGGGGGTAGACCTCGCGGACATAGCGCGACTCGATGGCGTAGTGTTCGTAAGCCAACAGAAAATCCACCACCTCGATGCGCGCACCAGGGGCCTCCGCCGGCACGAGCTCCAGAGCCAGCGCCTGCGCCCTCGCTTTCAGAGTACGTTCGACTTCTTCCGCTGAAGGTACCCAGCCGCGCTCGATCGCAGAGCAGACGGCCCCCATGCGCTCCTTCATGCCGTGCCAATCGACCGCCACTCTCTCCCGCATTTGTGGTTTGGATCCATGCGAGCTCATGTGCGCATCCTCCTCATGCTTCAACCGCCTAGGTACCCGACAAGCCGGACAGCACCGATGCGACAATTTCCGCAAGCCGACCGGCGCTCAGCCCCTCCGACTCGGGCAGGGCTTCATCCGGCGGGTGCCGATGCAGGAGATCGAGGGCGTTCCTGAAATGCCGCTCCGCTTCGCCGCGCGAGCCTTGCGCCAGACACAGGTTGCCCAGCGCGAAATGCGCGAGCACGAAACGCGGGTCGAGATACAGCGCACGCGTCAGCGACTGTGCGGCAAGGTCGTTCTGGCCCTGCTCCCGGCGGATCGCGGCCAGCAAATACAAGCGTTCGGGATTCAGCCTGTCTGCCGCTACCGCCCGTTCGCAATAGTCGGCGGCTTCGGCGAGCCTGCCCTGGTCGGCATGGATGTGCGCGGCGCGATCATCCGCATCCCACCCGCATGGCGTTGACCGGGATTCCCGGCGCAAGGGTATTTCGCGCGCAGCCGGTGCGGGAGATGCGCCCTCGGCCAGCCATTCCAGCGGCCAGGCGTCGGGCTCTGGGCAAGGCAATGCGGCGGGGGAAATGGTCGCCGTATCCTGCAATGCCGGGTTCGGGAGCCTGCGGTAAAAACTTGCTCCGGGAAAACTGACGGCCGAAAAACGCGAGAACAAACTGTTGGATGTTTCTGCAGGGCTTACGACGAGCCAGCCGCCGTCGACCAGCGAGCGACGAAAATTTTCGACGATTCTTTCTGCCTGCGGCGGCGTGAAATACATAAGCACATTGCGACAGAAAATCACGTCCAGCTCGCTCGTGCCATTCATGGGCGACGGGTAAGCCTCGTCGGCAAGATTGAGATAGGCAAATGCCACCCGATCGCGAATGGCGCGCCGCATTTCAAAACGGGAGTTCCTGCCCTGGACGAAATAGCGTGCCCGGGCCCACGCCGGCGTCGCCCGAAACGACCATTCGGCGTAAGTCCCCTCTGCCGCCCTGCGCAGGAAAGTCGGGTTGATGTCGGTAGCCAGGATACTCGCGTTCCAGGCCTTGAATGGCGCCGTCAGACGGTCCAGAAGCATGGCGATCGAGTATGGCTCCTCGCCGGTACAGCAGCCGGCACTCCAGATGCGAAGCGGCCGACCCGCTTGCTCGCACTCGCGCATCAGCGGCGGCAGTACGTGGCGTTCGAGTGCCTCGAAGCTGCATGCATCGCGAAAGAAATAGGTCTCGCCCACGGTCAGATGTTTGGCCAGGGTTTCTATCTGCCCTTTGGTCAGGGAGGCGGACAGAAGCCAACGGGCGCAGGAATCCGCATCCGGCATGCCGAAGCTCGACGCGGCAGCAGCGATACCTTGTGCAAGATCGCCCCAACACCTTGCCGTAAAGTTCAACCCCATCCTTGCGGCGAGCAATTCGCTGAGCTGCAACAACAACGGGCGAGGAAGGGCAGCGTGAAGCATCATGCGCCCCGACCGGCATCCATCGCGCGATTCAGGGAATCTTCTTCTTCCAGGGAAAGGAAAGCCTCGAGATCGTGGATGATGACCAGGCCGCTTTTGAGCTTCATGACGCCTTCCAGATATTCGGCTGCGGGGAGGACGCTCGCCGTCGGCGCCAGGCTTTGTTCCTGGCATTCGACGACATCCACCACCGCATCGACCACCAGGGCGAACGGGCGCCGAGTGGTATGCGTGACGACGAGATGATCGTTCAGCGATATCCGACGCTCCGGGAGACCGAACCGACGGCGGACATCGATGACCGGCATGACGCTCCCCTGCACGTTGACCACACCAAGAACAATGACCGGCGCCTTGGGCAACAAGGTGATCTTCACCATGTGCACCACGCGGTCCACGGAATACAGGTTCAGGGCGCAGCGCTGGTCGCCCAACAGGAAGACGACATACTGACTGGTCATTTTTTTCGTATTCCAGGAATCAATGTTCACCGGTGTTCTGAAAACCTTTCCCAATGACGCCGTGGTTCGCGCGAACGTCGAGGTTCGGCCGCGCAGCCAGCCGCGAAGTCGGCGCCGCGACCGTCATTCGTAAGTCCGCGTCAGCAGCAGCGGATCCTCCATCCCGGGCCGATCCGCCTTCACGTATGCGTCGAAATACTTCAGCGCCGGATCCGATACCGTGTTCGACAGGTGCACCACAATCAACCGATACGTGGTCGGTGCGATGTTCTTTGCGCCACCTGGCTTGCCGCAAGTCAGTCGCCTTGCGCCGGCATCCGTTCGCGATCGATCGATCGAAGCCCTCATGTCGACCGCAGCCGCGGTATCGCAAGTGGGCTCGGCAATGGCGCCCGAGAACGTCATCCACCCACTCGCTGCATTGACGGGTGGCGAGGCAAACACCGTCATATACAGACATCCGGCAAGCCGAGTCAGCAAGGAGATATTCATCTCAGTCCACGATCACACCTCGCGCATATGAAAAGGGACCACATCCGCGCCACTCGCAAACAGCTCCTTGTCCAGCCCACTTCACAGCGATCACGCTTGTTCCCGCCTGCGTCCGTTTCGCCGTCATCTCCGATGAAGCTCTTTTCTAATGCCTTACTCCGCTCAATGCCGCCTTCGGGAGACCCAGCGCCTGCCGCGTCTGGTCGTCCAATTCGATCCACAAGGCCAGGACAGGTTCGCCGTCGATCAGTTGAGGCGGTCCGACGCGATGCGCATGCAGACCGATGCTGCGGAGAATTCTTTCAATCCCCATGGCGGTGAAAGTGATCAGCCGGACGGCACCTTGCTCGATCGCCATCTCGACGACGGCCGAAAAAAGATCACAAAAGCGCTTCCTTGCCTCTTCACGGGAAGGTGGCGTCTTCTCCCCGATGACTTTTGTCGAGAACCGCGACAGTTCCCAGACCTCCGGCGTATGTGGCGAGGGCTCGCCATTCATGAGGCAGGGGAAGACTTCGTCGAGCAGATAGGCCCTGGTCGTGGGCAGCAGGCGGGCGCAGCCGCATACTGCCCCGTCCGCGTCCTGGACAATGACATACGACGTGTCCGGGAGATCGAACTGGTCGACCTCCAACCCGTTCTTGACAGGCAGCTGCCAGCACAAGGTCTCTACGAATATTTCGTACCGATAGATGGCGAGCGCTGCTTCGAGGCCGGGTACGAGCTGGCTCCCAGTTCCCTTCACTACCGTGAACATATGCCGCGCCTCCCCCTCTAAGAGACACGGCATTGAAGAATGATTTTCGCCCAGCGATAACTGTATGTTTCTACAGTAGCCGCAAGAGGCAGCTCAGAGTACGACGTGTTGGACGGCCCCTATTCCACCCCAAGGAAAGGCGGGAAGTCACCCGGATCGCGGCTGGGCAAGACGGCTGTGCGAAGTCACAGCGTGTAGGCAATCTCGACGGGCTGCCAGCATTCGCGGGCCAGCCATGCGCATAGCAACTCGTTGGTCTTGGGCATGCCCAGGTCGTAATTGGTCTGCGTCACGAACATGACATTGCTGCTTATGCCGCCTGGAGCGAGGAATCTTTGCCCGTCGACCAATCCGAACCAGGCCCAGCCTATGCTGACCACGGGCATATCTTCGGTTGCCCATTCACAATATCCTGCACGGAAAGCCGGGATGCTGCTTCCGACAAGATCCTCCTGAAGGCAGTTATCCTCCCAAGCCAGCTTCTGGGGGAAGCTCAGGCTTAAAAAAGCATCGAAAGTAAGGCGTATATAGCCATCCGAAGATCTTTTCGGGGAAACGGCAGATGAAGACGACGGTGAGCTCACAGCGCTTTCCTGCATGACCCGATACTCGAGAGCCTTACCGTACACCGCCCGCACATAAGGCGACCAACTGTCAGTTTTTGCAGATTGACATGGGATCACATAGTGAAAGCTTGGCGCGAAGATTGCTTGAGCAGGCTCACATCACCGGCAGGTTCGTCTGCCGATCTGCTGAAAGAGCTCGCCGTCATAGTGCGTGATCTGGGCTTCGAATACTGCTCTTACGTCCTGCGCATGCCCTTCCCGATGTCGCAGCCCAGCGTTACCTGGGCGAGCACCTATCCCGCGAATTGGCTGGAACACTATTTCGCGAACAATTACCTCGATATCGATCCGCTCATTCAGCGCACATCGCGGGAGTTGTCCCCCGTCGTATGGAGCGATGATCTCTTCGGAAGCGAGCCGGCTTTCTGGGAAGAAGCCCGTGCGCACGGAATACGTCATGGGTGGGCGTTGGCCACCCACGGCAAGTACATGACGACCGGCATGCTTTCTCTGGCGCGGTCGCATCAAATCGTGACCGAAGCCGAATTGGCCGAGACCGAGATGCAGATGGTCTGGCTGTCGCATACCACCCATGGACTGATCGGCGCGATGGAAATGCGAAGGCTCATGCCGGTCTTCGATATCGAATTGACGGCGCGCGAAAGAGAAATCTTGCGATGGAGTGCTGCCGGCAAAACCGCCGAAGCGATCGGGAGAATACTGGGTATCTCCGAGCGCACCGTGACATTCCATATCACCAGCAGCCTGACCAAGCTAGACGTCGCCAACAAGACCCAGGCCGTTGCCAAGGCCTTGCTGCTGGGGATGCTCTGATCTTGGGGATGCCAGGTCGGCGATAGATGCGCGAACAACCCGCGTATGCCATTCCACTGCCGGCAGCGCGGGCCTGCATGTGTCAACGGCGGCCCGGACAGGTACCGCTCAACGACCGAAGATGATTGCCTTGCCTTCGTGGTCGCGGTCCCAGCCACGCAGCTGATCGCGGATGTGGGCGATGCGCTGGCGACCGAGAGCGTTGCGCTCTTCGTCGAGCACCTGGCCATCCAGCAGTTCGGCAAGACGCTGCGCGGTGGGCAGCATCGCGTCCCACGCATCCAGTGCCGGCAATGGCGCCGGCAAGGTCATGAAGAAGCTCACGCCGGGCGTACGCAGGGCATCCAGGCGGGCAAGGTCGAAGTTGCCAGGCTTGAGCATGTTGGCGACGCTGAAGATCGGCCCGAGCTCGCGCTTGCCGTCGACCAGGCGGTGATAGATGCCCATGTCGCCGAATTCGAGGCCGGCCTTCTCGGCGGCCACGACCAGGTCCGGGCCATTGAAGTGCCCTCCTTCGCGCGCCACCACGAATAGCGTGACGATGCGCTCGACCGGCAGTTGTGCCGGTCGTCGACCGAGATCCGAACGTGGCGGCGTGCCGCCGGTGGCGGTCGCTGCAGGCGCTGGCGCGGGCGCCGCGGGAGCCGGTGCCGGCGGCACGGGCTCGCTGGAACTGGGCGCACGCAGGGCGTCGATGATCGAGGACACATGATCGGCCAGCTTGGGTTGCGGCTTGCCGGTCCTTGTCGCGACTGGACCTGGTGCCTGCTCGCCTGGTACCTGCGCGCGTTGACCGGAGAGCGTGGCGCCAAGGCGCTCAAGTTCTTCGCGCAAACCCACTTCGAGTTCGCCTTGCTGGGGCCCGGCGTCGCCGGCCAGGGGATCGTCGATGGCCGGGCCAAACGCACTGAACGAAGGCTCTTCGCCAGCTGCCTGCTCGCCAAGGGTGGGTTCGCGGCGTTCGCCGCCATGTTGGCTGGGCACGATTCGACGTTTGCCCTGCTCTTTCTTCGGCTGACCGAACAACCAGATCAGCGCCAGCACGATAAGGCCCACGATCAACAACGGAATGCCGACGGCAGGGTTCCAGGCAAAAGCGAGCACAGGTTGCAGCGTCATTGGAGATTCCTCAGGCAGCTCCTGCCAGTTTAGCCGCTTCGGCGAGATCCACCTGCACCAGCCGCGATACGCCCGCCTCGCGCATGGTCACGCCGCACAGCTGGGTAGCCGCTTCCATGGTGGCCTTGTTGTGGCTGATGAAGATGAATTGCACCTTTTCGCTCATCTCCCGGACCAGGCTGGAGAAACGGCCCACGTTGGCCTCATCCAATGGCGCGTCCACCTCGTCGAGCAGGCAGAAGGGCGCGGGATTGAGGCCGAAGATCGCGAATACCAAGGCTACGGCAGTCAGTGCTTTCTCGCCACCGGAGAGCAAGGTGATATTGGAGACGCGCTTGCCCGGCGGGCGCGCCATGATCGACACGCCGGTATTGAGCAGGTCGTCGCCGGTCAGTTCGAGATAGGCATGGCCGCCACCGAACAGCCGCGGGAACAGCTCCTGCACGCCGGCGTTGACCTTGTCGAAAGTCTCCTTGAAGCGCTGGCGGGTCTCGCGATCGATCTTCTTGATCGCGCCTTCCAGCGTTTCCATCGCGCTGACCAGATCGGCGAGCTGATTGTCCAGATAGGTTTTGCGCTCGCTCTGCTCGGCGTGTTCCTGGATCGCGGCGAGGTTGACCGGTTCGATCCGGGCGATTTTCTGTCCGAGATCGGCCAGCTGCTGGCGCCACTGGTTCGCGTCGATGTCTTCGGCCAGTTCGGCCAGCAAGGTTTCCAGCGCCAGGCCCGACGCGGTGATCGCCTCGGCCAGCTGCTCGGCACGCATATGCAGCGCCTGGGCGGCGAGGCGTTTCGCGGAGAGGCTTTCGCGCAGCGCCGACAAGCCCTGCTCCGCCAGATGCCGTTGCTGCTCCAGCTTGCGGAATTCGAGGTCGCAGTCTTCGAGCGCGCGGCGCGCTTCGACCAGTTGCTTGTCGACCAGCAGGCGTTGATCGAGATAGGTCTGCCGCTCGGCTTCGAGTTCGGCGATCGGGTCGGAGCCGGCCGCGAGCTGCTCGGCGATCTCGGTACGGCGCGACTCGATCTGCCGCAACTGGCTGTCCATGCGGCCCAGCGCCTGCTCCAGCGAAGCCAGCGAGGAACGCTTGGACTCCAGCGCCAGCGCCAGCGAGTGCGACTGGTCCGCCGCTTCGCGCGCATTCATGCGCGCTTCCTCGCGGGCTTCGAGCAAGGCACGGCGCTCGTTTTCCAGTTCGCGGCGCTGGTCTTCCAGGTCGCCCATCAGGCCGACCGATTCGTCCAGCCGCGCCCGCGCTTCGCGGGTCTGGCTCTGCAACTCGTCGATCTGGGTGGCCAGGTCCGTCAGCTCGCCATTGACCTTTTCGGCGCGGGCACGGGCTGTTTCCAGCTTGCCGCGATGGCTCTGCAGCTGGCCGGCCAGTTCGGACTGGCGACGGTGCGCGTTGTACAGCTCGCGCTGCGCATCGTCGCGCGCACGTTCGGCTTCGAACTTGCTGGTGCGCAGGCTGTCGAGTTGCTCGCTGGCTTCCTCCAGCTGCGCTTCCAGCGTGGCGATCTGGTCGGCCAGCAGCCGGATTTCGCGCTCGCGCGCCAGCACGCCGATCTGGCTGCCTTGCGCGCGACGCACTCTTGCCCAGCCCGGACCCAGCCATTCGCCGCTGCGCGTGATCACGGACTGGTACGGCGCCAGCGCGGACAGCGAGGCCACTCGCTGATGGGCGTCGGCGAGCGACTCGGCGGTCAGCACGTGGCCGAGGATGGCCATCGCCGCCGCGGGTCCGCGCACATGCGCGGCCAGTGTGCCGGCAGTGTTGATCCCACCCTCGGCGGCATCGAGCAGTGCGATATCGGCGTTCTCGAGCGCGCCGAATTCGGCGGCCAGCGCATGCGCGCCGTCCACCAGCACACTGTCCAGGAAGCCGCTCAGCGCGGTTTCCACCGCGGCCTCCCAACCGGTTTCGACCTGCAGCGATTCGCCGAGGCGACGCGCCTTGGTCAGTCCGAGGCGGGCCAGCCAGCCGCTGGCGGCACTTTCTTCCTGGCCGAGGGCTGCGTGCTGCAGCGCTTCGAGCGAGGCATGCCGGCCGCGCGCGGTCTGCAATTGCTGGCGTGCCTCGTTCAGCGCCGACTGCACCTGGCGTTCGTCTTCCTGCACTTTCTCGTGGCTGGATTTGTGCTGCTCGAGCAGGCTGCCCAGGGTTTCGACGCGCTCGCGCTGGGTATCGTGTTCGCTGTGCAACTGCTCGCCGGCGGCATCCAATGCGGCGACGTCGGTGGCTTTCTGCTCGGTTTCCAGCGCCTCGCGGCGCCGGGACAGGTCGATCGCCTGGCGATCCAGGTAGTTGAGCTTGGTGCGCTCCACTTCGGCGGCACGGTTGGATTCGCCGGCGTTGCGGGTATGACTGTCCCAGCGCTGCTGCCAGTCGGCCAGCTTCGCCTCGGTGTCGCGCTGGGCTTCGGCAGTGTCGTCCTGCATCTGCTGCAGGGCTTCGAGTCTCGGCTCGCCTTCGGCCAAGGCCATGCGCAGCGCCTCGACCTGCCCGCTGTCGTTGGCGATATGCGCAGCTAGCTCGGCATGTTCGCGTTCGGCCTCGCCCTGCGTCCGCTGCAGGCGATCGGCGGTTTCGCGGTTGTGCCGCACCTGCTGCTCGACCCGCGCGATCTCGGCGCCGACCTTGTACACGTCGGCCTGCACCGCGTTCAGATGCTCGCTGGCGTCGGTGTGGCGTTCGCGCACGCTTTCCAGTTGCGCTTCGATCTGGCGCTGCCCGGCCAGCTGTTTCTCGATCTCGATCTCGGCGGCCGACAGATCCGCGCCTTCGCCTTCGTGCTGGCTTTTCAGGCCGCGGTATTCCAGCGCGCGCAGCTCAGCTTCCTTGCGCGTCTGCTCTTCCTTCAGCGCCTTCCAGCGCTCGGCCGCGCGGGCCTGGCGATTGAGATGTTCCAGCTGCTTGTCGACCTCGTCGCGCACATCGCGCACGCGGTCGAGGTTCTCGCGGGTGGCCTTGATGCGGCTTTCGGTTTCCTTGCGGCGCTCCTTGTACTTGGAGATGCCGGCGGCTTCCTCCAGGTGCATGCGCAGCTCTTCCGGATGCGCGTCGATGATCTGGCTGATCATGCCCTGCTCGATGATCGAGTAGCTGCGCGGCCCCAGACCGGTGCCGAGGAACAGGTCCGTGATGTCGCGGCGGCGGCAGCGCGCGCCATTGAGGTAATACGCGGATTGGCCGTCGCGGGTGACCTGGCGCTTCACCGAGATCTCGGCGTACTGGCCGTACTCGCCCTGGATGGAACCGTCGGCGTTGTCGAAGATCAGCTCGACCGTGGCCTGCCCCACCGGCTTGCGCGAATTGGAGCCGGAAAAGATCACGTCGGTCAGCGAATCGCCGCGCAGGCGGCTGGCCGCGCTTTCGCCCATCACCCAGCGGATCGCGTCGATGATGTTGGATTTGCCGCAGCCGTTCGGACCGACCACGCCGATCATGTTGCTCGGCAGATGCAGAGTGGTCGGGTCCACGAAGGACTTGAAACCGGCGAGTTTGATCGTGCTCAGGCGCATGCGGTCATCAATAGGGTCGGTCAGGTAACGCCCGCTGCTCGGGCGACAGGGCACTGTGCCAAACGCGGGGCGGCGCTGCAATGCGGTTTCACATGAAGTTTTACTTCAAAAATAAACAATATCTATATGTTATTTATGTCTATTTATCTTGAGCAGCGTCGATCGACAGCGCGTGGATGCCGTTATCCATCAACCCTTCGAGCGCCGCGTAGATCATCCGGTGGCGCCTGATCGGCAGCTGGCCGGCAAACGCGGCGCTGACGATCCGCACATGGAAGTGGCCTTTGCCCTCCCCCGCATGGCCGGCGTGCTTGTGCCCCTCGTCGAGCACTTCCAGCTCGCTCGGCGCGAACGCGGCTTGCAGGCGTTCGCGGATCTGCTCAATGACGGGCTGCCCGGTCATCGCTGTGCCCATGTCACGGCAGCACTTTGCGGAACGGTTTGACCGAAGTCTCGCGATACACGCCGGCGGCAACATAGGGATCCGCGGCGGCCCAGCTTTCCGCCTCGGCCAGCGAGGCGAACTCGGCCACGATCAGGCTGCCGCTGAAACCGGCCGGACCCGGATCTTCCGCGTCGATCGCCGGAAACGGACCGGCCAGCAACATGCGGCCTTCGTCCTGCAGCTGCTGCAGGCGGGCCAGGTGCGCCGGGCGCGCGGACTTGCGCGCCTCCAGCGAGTTTGCGTTGTCAGTGCCGATGATGGCGTACCACATGGCGGGCTCCAGCGTGGGTGATCGGTGATTTCAGGGCGATCCGGTCGGTTGCTGCCGGTTCTTGTCGGTTCTTGTAGGAGCCCGCTGGCGGGCGATGCTCCTGTTCTGATGTCTGGGATAGGGGGATTCGAAGCAAGAGCATCGCCCGCCAGCGGGCTCCTACAACAACAACAACAGCGGCGAGTGCGTCAGACTTCGGGACGCATATAGGGGAACAGCAGCACGTCGCGGATCGAAGCGGAGTCGGTCAGCAACATCACCAGCCGGTCGATGCCGATGCCGAGGCCGCCGGTGGGCGGCAGGCCCACTTCCAGGGCGCGAATGTAATCGGCGTCGAAGTGCATGGCCTCGTCGTCTCCGGCATCCTTGGCGTCGACCTGGGCCTGGAAACGTGCGGCCTGATCTTCCGGGTCGTTCAACTCGGAGAAGCCATTGGCGATCTCCTTGCCGTTGACGAACAGCTCGAAGCGATCGGTGATGCCCTTGTCGGTATCGCTCTCGCGCGCCAGCGGCGATACCTCGACCGGATGCTGAGTGATGAAGGTCGGCTGGACCAGCGTGTGCTCGACCGTTTTCTCGAAGATTTCCAGCAGCAGCTTGCCCCAACCGTAGCCCGGCTTGACCTGCGCCCCGAGCCGCTTGGCGTGCGCAGCCAACGCCTCGCGATCGCGCAATTCTTCGCGGCGAATCTCCGGATTCAGCTCCAGCACCGCGTCTTCCATGCTCCAGCGACGGAAAGCCGGGCCGACGTCGATATCGACGCTGTCCCAATGCAGCTGGGTACTACCGATCACCGCTTTCGCCGTATCGCGGATCACGCCCTCGGTGAGATCCATGATCTCTGTGTAGGTGGCGTAAGCCTGGTACAGCTCCAGCATGGTGAACTCGGGGTTGTGCCGGGTCGACACGCCCTCGTTGCGGAAGTTGCGGTTGATCTCGTAGACGCGGTCGAAGCCGCCGACGACCAGGCGCTTGAGGTAAAGCTCGGGTGCCACGCGCAGGTACAGGTCGAGATCCAGCGCGTTGTGATGGGTGATGAACGGCTTGGCCGTGGCGCCGCCGGGGATGATGTGCATCATCGGCGTCTCCACTTCCATGAAGCGGCGCGTAGGCGCTTCCAGCCATTGGCGCATGAAGCCGATGACTTTCGAACGCTGCACGAACGTGCGGCGCGCTTCTTCGGTGACGATCAGGTCGACGTAGCGCTGGCGGTAGCGCTGCTCCACATCGGCCAGCCCATGGAATTTGTCGGGCAGCGGACGCAGGCTCTTGGTCAGCAGGCGCAGGCTGTCGACGCGCACCGACAGCTCGCCGGTCTTGGTGCGCATCAGCACGCCTTCGGCGCCCACGATGTCGCCCACGTCCCAGCCCTTGAACGCCTCATAGGTTTCGCCGAGCGTACCCTGATGGATGAACAGCTGGATGCGCCCGCTGAAATCCTGCAGCTGCACGAAGCTGACCTTGCCCTGCACGCGCTTGAGCACGATGCGGCCGGCCATCTTCACACGGCGCGCGGCGGCTTCGATGGTTTCGGCCGTGTGCGTATCCTTGTCGGCGAACTCGTCCTGCAGGTCCCCGGCGAAGCTGTCGACCTTGAAGTCGTTCGGAAACGCGATGCCCTGCCCGCGCAGCGCTTTTAGCTTCTCACGACGCTCGGCAACAAGCCGATTGACGTCAGGCTTGTTCTCGTCGGTGGGCGAGGTATCGGTCGTTTCACTCATGGGGGGTTCCGTTACTGTCGGCGCTCGCGCCGGGCGGCACACGCTTTTCCGCGTACTTTTCTGTTTAGGATCATGGTCGGGTTGCAAGCAACGCGACGAGGTTTGTCTTCGGAACGGCGCGCTCGTCAATCGTCCTTGTGAAACACGTGCTTGACCGCATGTTTGGTCGCATCCCAGCCCTCGCGCGCGCCGTGGCCGACGGCGATACCGGCCTTCTTCGCACCGTGCCCGATGCCGACGCCGGCCTCCTTCGCGCCATGCCCGACCGAGACGGCGACGTGCTTGGTCGCGTGACCGACGTCGCGGGCGCCGTTGCCGATGCCATGGCCGACGGCCTTGACATCCTGCTTGATGCCTGGGCCCGATGAGCTCTGCTGCGCGCCGGCCGCGCCGTTGAACGCCGCCAATGCGGCGAATGCGATAACGATTCCGCAGATCTTGTTGCCGTTCATGTCGGTACTCCTCGTCGGTGATCGGGCTTCACGCATCGGCGCGTTTGGCGCCGGCCTCGAGACCGGATTTGAGGCTGGCCTCGATGAATTCGTCAAGATCGCCGTCCAGCACCTTCTGCGTATCGGTGCGTTCGATGCCGGTGCGCAGATCCTTGATGCGGCTCTGGTCGAGCACATAGTTGCGGATCTGGCTGCCCCAGCCGATATCGGACTTGGTCGCTTCCAGTGCATCGCGTTCGACATTGCGCTTCTGCACTTCCAGCTCGTACAGCTTGGCGGCCAGCATCTTCATCGCGGTGTCGCGGTTCGCGTGCTGGCTGCGGCCGGTCTGGCAGGCCACGACCGTATTGGTCGGGATATGCGTGATGCGCACCGCCGACTCGGTCTTGTTGACGTGCTGGCCGCCGGCGCCCGAGGAACGGTAGACGTCGGTGCGCAGGTCGGCCGGGTTGATCTCGATGTCGATGTCGTCGTCGACTTCCGGCGACACGAACACCGAAGTGAAACTGGTGTGCCGGCGGTTGTCCGAATCGAACGGGCTCTTGCGCACCAGCCGGTGCACGCCGATCTCGGTCTTCAGCCAGCCATAGGCGTAGTCGCCTTCGACCCGGAACGTGGCGGACTTGATGCCGGCCACTTCCCCGCCGCTGACTTCCATCAGCTCGGTCTTCCAGCCGCGCGATTCGCACCAGCGCAGATACATGCGCAGCAGCATCTCGGCCCAGTCCTGCGCCTCGGTGCCGCCGGCGCCGGCCTGGATGTCGACGAACGCGTTGGTCGCATCCATCTTGCCGGAGAACATGCGCTGGAACTCCAGCTTGCCTACCTGCGCGTCGAGCTTGGCCAGGTCGCCGACGACCGAGTTGGCGGTGTCCTCGTCGTCATCGGCGACAGCCATTTCCAGCAGATCGCCGGCATCGGTCAGACCCGCGGTCAGCGTGTCGATGCCATCGACGATCGTATGCAGGCGGGCGCGTTCGCGGCCCAGATCCTGCGCGCGCGCAGGATCGTCCCAGACGTTCGGGTTCTCCAGTTCGCGGCTTACTTCTTCCAGACGTTCGCTTTTTGTAGCGTAGTCAAAGATACCCCCTAAGCGACTCGACCCGGCCCCGAAGGTCCGTGATCTGCGCGAGGATGGGATTGGTCTCGATCATGTGATGGCGGTCCGCAATACAAGCGCACAAGAATACCAGATGGAGACGCTGCCTTCGTCGTACGACGCACTACATTAAGCTAAGCCACTTCCGAACGGAGCTCGTCATGCCGATCGACCGTCGAGAGTTCCTGAAACTGAGCGGCCTGGCCACCTTGGGCGGTACCGTGCCGGGACTGCTGCAGGCCAACGATGCGGCGGCCATGAAACCGTCCGCACCGACTGGCCGTGCCGACTGCACGCTGCACATCGGCCGGAGCCTGGTGGAGCTGGCACCCGATCACATCGTTTCCACCCGCACCTACAACGGTCAGTTTCCGGGGCCGCTGCTGCGACTGAAGCAGGGCCGGCCGGTAGTGGTGGACATCTTCAACGACACCGACACGCCGGAGCAGTTGCACTGGCACGGACAGTTCCTGCCCGCCTCGGTGGATGGCGCTGCCGAAGAAGGCACGCCGTACATTCCGGCTTACGGCATGCGTCGGGTCGCCTTCACGCCGGGGCCGGCAGGGCTGCGCTTCTATCACACACATCTGCGCGCCCTGGCCAATCTCGATCTTGGCCAATACAGCAGCCTGGTCGGCCCGGTGTATATCGAAGCGCAGCATGAGCCCGGCGCCCACGATCGCGAGGTATTCCTGACATTGAAGGAGTTCGACCCGTTCTTCAGCAAGGGCGGCGACATGGCGATGGATTTCCTGCGGCCGGGCGAGCGCACCCCGGACCTGCAGCAGCGCGGCGAAAGAGCGATGAAGGCCTCGCTGGCCGGCGGCGCGCCGCATGGATATGAAGTCGGCTACCAGTCGTTCTCGATCAACGGCCGCATGCTCGGCCATGGCGAACCGATCCGCGTGCGTGCCGGCGAGCGCGTGCTGCTGCACATCGTCAACGCCAGCGCCACCGAGATCCGCAGCCTCGCCCTGCCCGGCCACGCGTTCACGGTGCTGGCGCTGGACGGCAATCCGGTGCCCCACCCGGTGACGGTGCCTGTGTTGTGGCTGGGCACCGCCGAGCGCATTTCGGCCATCGTCGAGATGACGCATCCGGGCGTGTGGATACTCGGCGACCTGGCCGATGACGACCGCACGCGCGGCATGGGCATCGTGGTCGAGTACGCCGGCTACGGCGGCAAGCCGCAATGGGTCAAGCCGCGGCCGTTCCAGTGGGACTATCGCCGTTTCGCCGCGCCGAATGCGCCGCCGCCGGCCGCTCCCGACGAAACCATCGAGCTGACTTTCGCCAAGCGCAACGCGGCCCTCCACGGTTTCAACCAGTGGACCATCAACGGCCAGCCGTTCGACATGCGGACGATGCAGCCGACTTACCGGCTGCAATACGGCAAGCGCTACCGGTTGCGCATGCACAACGCCAGCGACGACATCCATCCGATGCACCTGCACCGGCACAGTTTCGAGATCACCCGCATCGCCGGCCAGCCCATGGCCGGCGTGATCAAGGATGTGGCGATGCTGGGCGGCTACCAGAGCATGGATATCGATTTCACCGCCGACCAGCGCGGGTTGTCGCTGCTCCACTGCCACATGCAGCTGCACATGGACTTCGGTTTCATGGCGTTGTTCGATTGCGCATGAGCCACACGCAGGATGGCTTACGCCAGCGCGTGGTCGTGCACCCCCTTGACTGCCCGGCCCGACGGATCGGCCGCGTTCGCGAACGCCGGGTCCCACGCCAGCGCCGCCGGTGACGAGCAGGCGATCGACTTGCCGCCAGGCACAGTGGCTGCGCAGGCTTCACCGGGAAAGTGCTGTTCGAAGATGCGCCGGTAGAAATACGCTTCTTTCGTGGCGGGCGTGTTGAACGGGTAGCGTGCCGCCGCCGCGGCGAACTCGCGGTCGCTGATGGCTTGTTCCGCATGCGCCTTCAAGCCGTCGATCCAGCCGTAGCCGACGCCATCGCTGAACTGCTCCTTCTGTCGCCACAGGATCGAAGCCGGCAATGCGCCATCGAACGCCTCGCGCAGCACCGCCTTTTCGATCCTCCCCTGCCCCGCCATCTTGTACTTGGCATCCAGGCCCATCGCCACGTCGATGAACTCCAGGTCGAGGAACGGCACGCGCGCCTCCACGCCCCAGGCCATCATCGCCTTGTTCGCGCGCAGGCAGTCGTAGCTGTG
Source organism: Rhodanobacter terrae (assembly GCF_042657005.1). Taxonomy (NCBI): domain Bacteria; kingdom Pseudomonadati; phylum Pseudomonadota; class Gammaproteobacteria; order Lysobacterales; family Rhodanobacteraceae; genus Rhodanobacter; species Rhodanobacter terrae. The sequence continues at coordinate 126,025 of NZ_JBHSNG010000006.1, read as the reverse complement.
CAGCGCGTCCAGCTTGCGCACGGTCTCCTCGTGGAACGCCTCGGCCGACGGCGCCTTGTGGAAATACAGGTAGCCGCCGAAGATCTCGTCCGAGCCCTCGCCTGACAGCACCATCTTCACGCCCATCGCCTTGATCCGCCGCGCCAGCAGGTACATTGGTGTGGCGGCGCGGATGGTGGTGACGTCGTAGGTTTCGATATGCCGGATCACCTCTGGCAGAGCGTCCAGCCCTTCCCAGAACGTGTAGACGAAGCCGTGATGCACGGTGCCCAGCGCATCGGCGGCGATCTGCGCGGCGGCCAGATCCGGCGAGCCGTCCAGCCCGATCGCGAACGAATGCAGCCGCGGCCACCATGCTTCGGTGCGATCGCCCTCTTCGATGCGATGACGGGCGAACTGCGCGGCACACGCAGCAACCAGCGAGGAATCCAGTCCGCCGGAAAGCAGCACGCCGTACGGCACGTCCGTCATCAGCTGACGGTGCACGGCCTGCTCGAACGCCTGGCGCAAGACCGGCGCATCGACGTCGTGGCCTTGCGTATGCGCGTAGTCGCGCCAGGGCTTGCGGTAGTAGCAGCGCAATTCGCCGCTGGCGCTGTCGTAGACATGGCCGGGCGGGAACGGCGCCACGTCGGCGCATACGCCGACCAGCGCCTTCATTTCCGAGGCCACGCACAAGCGGCCGTGGATGTCGTGGCCCCAGTACAGCGGACACACGCCGATCGGATCGCGGGCGATCAGATAGCGCTGCGCTGCGCCGTCCCACAACGCGAACGCGAAAATGCCATTGAGCCGCGGCAAGCCATGCTCGACGAATTCGTCGGCGCCATGCTCGCGGTACAGCGCGTTGATCACCTCGCAGTCCGAGCCGGTGGTGAAGTCGTACGCGCTGGCGCTGCGCAGCTCCTGATGGTTGTAGATCTCGCCGTTCACTGCCAGCGCCAGTACACCGTCGCGCGAACGCAACGGCTGGGCACCGCTGGCCGGGTCGACGATGGCCAGACGCTCGTGCACCAGAATCACCCCGGCATCGACGAACACTCCGCTCCAGTCCGGCCCGCGATGACGCTGGCGCTGAGACAGCTCCAGCGCCTGCCGGCGCAACGCGGCCAGGTCGTCACCCGGCTGCAGGTCGAACATTCCGAAAATCGAACACATCGCACTTCCCCTCGTCGTTGATAAAAACCGTGGTGCAGAAACGAAGAAGGCCCGCACTGGGCGGGCCTTCTTCGCGTACTTTCATGAAAACTTGAAGCTACGCGTCGGCCCGCCAGAAATTGGCGTTATTGTTCGCGCGATTATTGTTGTTGCCGACCAGCACGAAGCTCCGCGCGGAAGGCGCGAGGAGGTTCTGGAAGCTGGCGGCGAAGGAATGCATGGGCCAACTTGAACAGATCAGCCCGGGCTTGGCAAGTGTTTGGGGCCTGCCGAGGTTTTCTAGGCTGCCTCGTTCTCGGCCACCCAGCGCGTGGCTTCGGCCAGATCGCTACCGTGGAACAGGCGGAACTGCGCCGGTATCGCGAAACCGAAGGCCGTCGCGGTAACCCGCAGCCAACCTACGTCGGTGACCAGGGCGATACGTTCCCAGCTGCTGAAATGGCGCACGCCCAGTTTGGCGTCGTCCCACATCGCGCCGGGGTCGAAGCCGGTGAAATCCTCGGCCGTGACATACAGCAGGCGCAGCTTGCGGTTGAGCGCAAACGCCGCCTCGACATCCGGCACGATGATGTTCTCGTAGTCGGCAGCGGTGACCTGGCCGTGGGCACGGAAACCCAGCGTGCCAGCAGGCAGTCCTTCGATATGGGCGATCACGGGCGTTCTCCATGGGCGGGTTGCCGCCAGCTTGGATCAATCCGCGTGAAAACCGCGCAAGTGGAACACCTGAAATCGCTTCCCGCCAGCGCAGGACGGCCCCGCAGGCAGAACCGGTGCTTCAGGCGGGCTCGATATGCCGCAACAACAGCCGCGGCGTTTCGCGGCCCTGCCAGTCGTTGATGGTCAGCTCGTAGGCCGCGCGCAGCTGCGGCGGCGGCGGCTGGCCGTGATACGCGTTGAACATCACCGCATCGTGCAGCATGCCGTCGCGCGGGTCGCGCAATTGCAGGCGCAGGTGCCGTTCGCCCATCACCTTCCAGCTGGCGCATTCGAACACGTTGTCGAACAGCGGCTCGGGGAAGGCCTGCCCCCATGGGCCGGCATGCCGCAATTGCCGGGCCAGCGCCAGTGAAGCGGCGCCGGGCGGCAGCTCTCCGTCGGTATACAGCACCGCCTGCAGCCGCTCGGCGTCGATCAGTTCGCGCGCGATCGCATCGAACGCCTCTGCGAAACGCGGGTAGTCGCTAGTTTTCATGCTCAGTCCGGCCGCCATCGCGTGGCCGCCGAAGCGTTCGATCAGACCGGGCTGGCGCGCGTCGATCGCCGCCAGCGCATCGCGGATATGGAAGCCGGCGATCGAACGCGCCGAACCGCGCAGGTTGCCGGTGTCGTCCTCGCTGGCAGGCGCGAACGCGATCACCGGACGATGCAGACGATCCTTCAGCTTGGACGCGACCAGGCCGACCACACCCGCGTGCCAGCTCGGCTCATACAGCGCCACGCCGATCGCGTCGATATCGGTCATGCCGGCCACCATCTGTTCGGCCTCAGCCACCATCGACGCCTGCAGGTCGCGGCGCTCCAGGTTGATCGCGCTGAGCTGTTCGGCGTAGCGGCGAGCCTGCGCCACGTCGTCGGTAAGCAGGCATTCGACGCCCAGGCTCATGTTTTCGAGTCGACCCGCCGCATTCAGGCGCGGCCCGACGGCGAAGCCGAGATCGCTGGAACACAGCGTCGCCACGCTGCGCTTGCCGGATTCGACCAGCGCGGTGATGCCGACGCAGGCGCGGCCGCTGCGGATGCGCTGCAAGCCGGCCTCGACCAGCACGCGGTTGTTGAAATCCAGCGGCACCAGGTCGGCCACCGTACCCAGTGCGACCAGATCGAGCAATACGGAAAGATCCGGTTTTGCGCCGACGAACCCGCCCTGCTCGTGCAACCGCGCTCGCAAGGCCAGCAGCAGATAGAACATCACGCCCACGCCGGCCAGCATCTTGCTCGGGAACGCATCGCCGACCAGGTTAGGGTTGACCATCGCATCGCATGCCGGCAACTGCTCGCCGGGCAGGTGATGGTCGGTGACGATCACCCGGATGCCGCGCGCCTTCGCCGCTGCCACGCCGGCCACACTGGCCACGCCGTTGTCGACGGTCACGATCAGTTGCGGTGTCGGCTGCAGCGATGCGACCAGTGCGGGACTCAGCCCATAGCCGTGCACGAAACGATTGGGAATCGCATAGCTCACCCGCTTCGCGCCCAGCAGCCGCAAACCGCGCACTGCCACCGCCGTGCCGGTGGCGCCGTCGCAGTCGTAATCGCCCGCGATCAGGATGGTCCAGTCGTCGCGAATCGCCTCGATCAGCAGATCGACGGCTGGCGTCACGCCGCCCAGCAGCTGCGGCGACAGCATCCGGGCCAGCCGGTGTTCGGCCTGGCTGGGCTCCAGCACGCCGCGTGCGGCATAGATCTGCTGTAGCACCGGATGCACGCTGGACGGCCAGCCGCTGGGCAGGCCTTTGCTCTCGCGCCGGCGCAACTGCAAGGTGCTCAACGCGCTGCCCCGCGCCAGATGCGCCAGCGGTGCCACGGCTTGCGCCGCCAGCGCTCGGCGCCGGCGAAATGCAGCACCACCGGTTGGCGATCGACCAGTGGTTGCAACGTCGGCCACCAGCGCGATGCGATCTCGCCAGGCGGCAGGTCCTGCAGATCGATCAACCAACCCGAAGCGGCAGTGGCGACGAATTCGGGAGTGCGCGGGTGTTGCGCCACATCGGCGCGGCTGGCCAGGGCGCGCAGCAGCAGGTCGTCGCTGATCACGCCACGCAGAGAGCTATCCAGCGGGCCCGGCAGACTCCCGCCGCCCCACAGCCACAAGCTGTTGACCGGCGCCAGTCCACGGGCATGCCGCTGCGCGTTCAGTGGATGCTGGTGCAGCAGCACCTGGATCTCGTTGAGCAGCACACGCCAGCGCCGCCCTTGCGGGCCTGGCGGCAGATGCTGCGAAAGGTCTTCGCCCAGCGCCTGCTCGGGTGCCGCGAAGCTGGGCAGCGTGGCGTCGCCGGGCAGCTTCAGATGCCACCGGTCCGGCGTCGAAATTTCCAGTTGCAGGCCGGCTTCGTTGAATACCGGTTTCAGCGGCTCGGCCAATGCCTGCGCTTCATCCATGCTCAACTGCAACTGGCCGCAGGCCAGCAACCGCACGCCGTTCATGTCGGGCTGCACCCAGGCCGGGTCGGCAGACAACCAGATGGCTTCGCCCGCGTCGCCCATGAGAAATTCGCGGGTGATCGCTGCCGCCGGCAGGTCGGCATCGATGCCATGAAAGTAATCGCCCAGGCCACCCAGATAGCCGGCTTGGCCATCGGCCAATCGGTCGGCGCGAGCCAGCCACTCGCGCAGCGGATGATCTGGCTCGACATGCGCCAGCGCCGGCAGCCACAGTTGCAATGATCGCTCGGACCTGGCGCTCACGGATGCACCTTACGCTTCCAGTCGTTCGTACAGTTCCAGCCATTCTGCTTCCAGCGCTTCCTTCTCGCGGCGCAGTTCGGTCTGGCGCTGTCCCAGCCGCATCATCTCGCTGGTCGAACCGTTGTACGTGGCCGGATCGGAAAGCTGGATCTCCAGCGCGGCCAGTTCGGTGTCGATGGTGGCGTTGCGGGTTTCGATCCGCTTCACGCGCTGGCGTGAGGTTTTCTCGTTTTCGCGCTGGGCGGCGGCGTTGCGGCGGCGTTCCTCGGGCGATTCCTCCGGCACGATCTTGACTACCGGCTTGGCTGCGGCCGCGCCAGCCTTGGCTGCCTTCTTGCTGGTCGCGCCGCGCGTGCGCAGCCACTTGGCGTAGTCGTCCAGGTCGCCGTCGAAGCTTTCCACCACGCCGTCGGCCACGCGCCAGAAACTGTCGCAGACCATGCCGAGCAGATGGCGGTCGTGCGAAACCAGCACCAGCGCGCCGTCGAAGTCGGCCAGCGCATCGGCCAGCGCCTCACGCATATCCAGGTCGAGATGGTTGGTCGGCTCATCGAGCAGCAGCAGGTTCGGCTTGTCCCACGCGATCAGCGCCAGCGCCAGGCGCGCCCGCTCGCCGCCGGAGAAGCCGTCCACCGATTCGAACGCGCGGTCGCCCGCGAAATTCCAGGTGCCGAGGAAATCGCGCATGACCTGGATCGTCGCGCTCGGCGCCTTGTCCTGCAGGTGGTCGAGCGCGCTGGCGCCTTCGCGCAGGCTTTCCACCGTGTGCTGGGCGAAGTAGCCGATCTTCAGGTCCTTGTGCGCCTTGCGCTCGCCGCTGAACGGATCGAGATCGCCGACCAGGGTCTTCACCAGGGTCGATTTGCCGGCGCCGTTGGGGCCGAGCAAGCCGATCCGCTCGCCGGCTTCCAGGCTGAAACGGACATCGCGCAGGATGATATTGAGATCATCGCCGTCATCCGTCGCGTAGCCCGCCGTGATGTCTTCCAGTTGCAGCATCGAATCGGGCAACCGCCCGGGTATCGGAAACTGGAAGCTGAAGGGGCGCTCGGCGCGCACGGCCTCGGTACCGGCCAGCTTTTCCAGCCGCTTCATGCGCGACTGCGCCTGCTTTGCCTTGCTGGCCTTGGCCTTGAAGCGATCGACGAAGGACTGCAGGTGCGCCCGCTCGGCCTGCTCGCGCTCGTGCGAGATCTGCTGCTGGCGCAATTGCTCGGCGCGCAGGCGTTCGAACGCGCTGTAGTTGCCCGTGTACAGCTTCGCCTTGCCGTCGTTGAGGTGCAGCGTGTGGGTGATCACGCCATCGAGGAATTCGCGATCGTGCGAGATGATCAGCAAGGTGCCCTGGTAGCGGCGCAGCCACTCCTCCAGCCACAGCACCGCGTCGAGATCGAGATGGTTGGTCGGTTCGTCCAGCAGCAACAAGTCGGACGGGCACATCAGCGCGCGGGCCAGGTTCAGGCGCCCGCGCCAGCCGCCGGAAAACTCCTTGACCGCGCGCTCGTGGGTTTCCGGCGGAAAGCCCAGGCCGTGCAGCAGGCGACCGGCGCGTGCTCGACCGTCGTAACCGTTCAACTCCTCGATGCGGTGATGCGCCTTCGCCATCGCTTCCATGTCGCCGCGTTCGCCGGCGTCGGCCTCGTCGCGCATCGCGGCGGCCAGTTCCTCGTCGCCGCCCAGCACGTAGTCGATCGCCGCGTCAGGCAGCGCCGGGGTTTCCTGCGCCACCGAGGCCAGCCGCAGCTTGGCGGGCATGTCCAGCTCGCCGGCATCGCTCTCCAGCTTGCCCTGCAAGGCCGCGAACAGGCTGGACTTGCCGCAACCGTTGCGACCGATCACGCCCAGCCGCCAGCCGCCCTGGATCACCAGATCGATATCGGAAAGCAGCAGGCGAGTGCCGCGGCGCAAGGCAAAATGTCGAAAGGAAATCATGAAAAACCGTATCCGAACCGGGCGGGACAATCGTCCGCAGCCGACCATGATAGCGTCGATGGCGCTATTCTCGACGAACCGGCCGGTTATGCGCTGCGATGGCCGAATGCCCAATCCATCGCAATCGGCACAAACCGGCATGGCGTAGGATAAGTGGTTCTGCTACAACGACGCCGCATACAGCCTTGTATGGAGAGGGGAGCCATGGTCAAGTTCACGAGCAGTTTGCCGATCGTCGTCATGCTGGCCGCCACTGCCGGTTTTGCTGCTGCACCAAAGGCGGCCCAGGCAGCCCAGCGGGGGGACAGTCTGCTGATCCACCGGGTACAGCAGGAAAACGGCATGAACCTGCCCAGACGCGGCATGAGCATGGCCCAGGTCGAGAAAGCCTACGGCGCGCCACAGCGCAAGTTGTCGCCGCGTGGCGGCGATACGAAGAAGCACCCGCAGATCAACCGCTGGGAATATTCGAACTTCATCGTGTATTTCGAGCATGAGCACGTGATTCATGCCGTGCTCAACACGCCGGCCGGCAACAACACCAATCCGGCCGCGGTCAACTGACAAGGTTTTCCGACGACGCGGCCCGTGGCGACACGGGCCGCGTTTTTTGTGTGTGCAACGATGACCTCATCGTAGAATGAGCGGTCCGGCCGCCGCCATGGCGCCTCTCCGACTGCACGAGATATCTCCGCATGACCGACCACTCCTTGCGCCTGCCGGCGGAATGGGAACCGCAGTCCGCGGTACTGATCGCCTGGCCGCATGCCGGCACCGACTGGGCCGAACGCCTGGCGGCGGTGGAAACCACCTATGCCGCCCTCGCCGCCGCGGTGACCCGCTTCCAGCCGCTGATCGTCGTGGTCGCGGATGCCGCGCTGCGCGCGCATGTGCAATCGCAACTGCGTGACGCCGGCGTGGATCTTTCGAAAGTCCGCTTCGTCGAGCTGCCGTACGACGACACCTGGCTGCGCGACTCCGGCCCGATCACTCTGAAGGATGGCGATATAAGGTTCCAGCTGACGGACTTCCGCTTCACCGGCTGGGGTGGCAAATTCGGTGCCGAGCAGGACGATGCGCTGATCGCCGGACTGGTCGACGCCGGCGTATTCGGCCATGCCGCGCACAAGCGCATCGACTGGGCGCTGGAAGGCGGCGGCATCGAAAGCGATGGCGCAGGCAGCGTGCTCACCACCTGGCGTTGCCTGGTGCAGCGGCATCCGGAACAGTCCCGCGAGGAGATGAGCGCGATCCTGCGCGACAGCCTGCACACCGCGCGCGTGCTGTGGCTGGATTACGGCTACCTCGAAGGCGACGATACCGACGCGCATATCGACACGCTGGCGCGTTTCGCGCCGGGCGAGCGCATCGTGTTCCAGGCCTGCGACGACGCCAGCGATCCGCATCACGACGAACTGCAACGGATGGGCGCCGAACTGGCCGCGTTGCGCACCGTCGCTGGCCGTCCATACGAGCTATACCCGTTGCCGTGGGCGAAGCCGATCCTGGATAAAAGTGGCCTCGACGAAGGCCGCCGGCTCGCCGCCTCCTACGCGAACTACCTGATCGTCAACGGCGCCGTGCTGGTGCCCGCTTATGGCGACTCGGCCGATGACGAAGCCGCACGCGTCATCGCGACGGCCCATCCGGGCCGCGAGATCGTGCAGGTACCCTGCCGCCCGCTGATCTGGCAGAACGGCAGCCTGCACTGCATCACCATGCAGCTGCCGGCCGGTTTGACGTGAGCGATTACCGCATCCGCTAAACTTGCCGGGTTGCCAGTACAGGCAGTCAAGCCAGGATCGAAGCCGATGACCCGCAAGACCCTCAAGGTCGCCCTGCTTCAGGAAACCGACCGCGGCAGCCGCAGCGCCAATCTCGACGCGATCGAAGCCGGCCTGCGCGAAGCCGCCGCGGCTGGCGTCGAGCTGGTGTTGCTGCAGGAGCTGCACAACGGCCCGTATTTCTGCCAGCACGAGTCCGTCGATATCTTCGACCAGGCCGAGACGATCCCCGGCCCCGGCACCGCGCGCATCGGGCAGTTGGCACAGGAATTGACGCTGGTGGTGGTCGCCTCGCTGTTTGAGAAACGCACCACCGGGCTGTATCACAACACCGCGGTGGTGTTCGATCGCTCGGCCGCGATCACCGGCAGGTATCGCAAGATGCACATCCCGGACGATCCGGCGTTCTATGAGAAGTTCTACTTCACGCCGGGCGATCTCGGCTTCGAGCCGATCGACACCTCGGTCGGCCGGCTCGGCGTGCTGGTGTGCTGGGACCAGTGGTATCCGGAAGCCGCGCGCCTGATGGCGCTGGCCGGCGCCGAACTGCTGCTCTACCCCACCGCGATCGGCTGGGATCCGAACGACGCACAAGCCGAGAAGGACCGCCAGCGCGACGCATGGATCACCGTGCAGCGCGGCCATGCCGTAGCCAATGGCCTACCGCTGCTGTCGTGCAACCGTACCGGCTACGAAGCGGATCCCTCCGGTGTCGGCGCAGGGATCCGGTTCTGGGGTTCGAGCTTCGTCGCCGGTCCGCAAGGCGAGTTCCTCGCACAAGCCGGCACCGACGGGCGTGAACTGCTGCTGGCCGAGGTCGATCTGGCGCGCAGCGAGCATGTGCGGCGGATCTGGCCGTTCCTGCGCGATCGACGCATCGATGCCTATGCCGATCTGCTCAAGCGCTTTCGTGACTGAAGCCGCGCTGAGCTGTTCAGGCGCGGCTTGTCACGCATGGCCGTCGTCCCCATGCTTGGATTTCCCCTTGGTGAATGGCCTGTTGATCGCATGAGTGTTCCCGAAACCGACCTTGCCCTGTTGCCTGCACTGCAAGGCCAGCCGATCGAGCGTGTGCAGCGTGACGGCGTCGAATACGTGATGCTTGGCACCGCACACGTCTCGCGCGACAGCGTGGACGCGGTCGAGGCATTGCTGGCGCACGAGCATTTCGATGCGGTGGCGGTGGAGCTGTGCGACAGCCGCGCGCAGAGCATGCGCGATCCGGAAGCGTTCAAGCAGATGGATCTGTTCAAGGTGATCCGCCAGGGCAAGGCCGGCATGGTCGCCGCCAGCCTGGTGTTGTCGACGTTCCAGAAGCGCCTGGCCGATCAGTCCGGCATCCAGCCCGGCGCCGAGATGAAGGCGGCGATGGATGGCGCCGATCAACGCGGCCTGCCGCTCTGGCTGATCGACCGCGAGGTCGGCACCACGCTCAAGCGTGCCTGGCACAGCGTCGGCTTCTGGCAGCGCTTCGGCCTGCTTGGCGGCCTGCTGGCCAGCGTGTTCGAGCGCGAGGAAATCGAACAAGGCGAGATCGAGAAGCTGAAACAAGGCGACCTGCTGGAAAGCGCGTTCAGCGAATTCGCCAGCGAATCGCAGCCTTTGTACAACAGCCTGATCGGGGAACGCGATGCATTCATGGCCGCGCGCCTGCGTCAGGAAACGGCACGTTCGGCGACGGACGGGCCGCGCCGCGTGCTGGTGGTGATCGGCGCCGGTCATCTCAAGGGTCTGCGCGGATTGCTGCAAGAACAGCAGCATGATCCCGCCGCCACCATCGCCGAACTGGCTGCCACGCCCCCCAAGGCCCGCTGGCCCAAGTGGCTGGCAGTGGCGCTCGTATTGCTGGTGTTTGCGGCGATTGCCTGGGCATTCCATCGCAATGCCGCGTTGGGTGCGCAGGCGCTGACGGCATGGGTGCTGTTCACCGGCGGCTTCGCCGCGCTCGGTGCGCTGGCTGCAGGCGGTCATCCGCTCAGCATTCTCGCCGCCTTCATCGCCGCACCGATCAAACCGTTCCGCCCGGGCATTCCCGCCGGTGGCATCAGTGCAATGGCCGAGGCCTGGGCGCGTCGCCCCCGCGTGGTCGACTTCGACACCTTGCGCGACGACATCGTGCACTGGAGCGGCTGGTGGAAGAACCGCGTCGCACGCACCCTGCTGAACTTCTTCCTGGTCAGCCTGGGCACGATCATCGGCGAGTACAGCGCCGGCATCCATATCTTCAAGAGCCTGCTCTGACCCGCTCAGCAGCACGCTGAGCCGGGACAAGCGCGCATGCTACGATTCGCGCCGCCTGCAGCCTGTCTGCAACGCGCTTTCAACATCCGGCCCGGATGGCGAAACTGGTATACGCAAGGGACTTAAAATCCCTCGGCCGCAAGGCTATGCGGGTTCGACCCCCGCTCCGGGCACCAGACACCACGCGTCACGCCGGTCGCGTTTCGCCAAGCAGGATTTTCCGCGACGCAAATAAAAAGTGCGACGGGCAAAGCCGTCGCACTCGGATGACTGACACTCGTTGAGTGCGTCGGAACTATCAGGCCGCGGCGTCCTTCAGCTTCTTCAGCGGACGGATCTTGACCTTGACCGACGCCGGCTTGGCGGCGAACCACTGCTCTTCCTTGGTGAACGGGTTGATGCCCTTGCGCTTCGGCTTGGCCGGCACGCTGACGGCGGAAATCTTCAGCAGTCCGGGCAGCATGAAGGTGCCGGCGCCTTTCTTGTGCACTGATCCGGCCACGGCGCCCTCCAGCGCGGCGAGCACGGCGCGCACGTCCTTCGCCAGCACGCCGCTCGCCTCGACGATGTGCGCCACCAGGCCGGACTTGCTCAAGGTTTCCTTGATCGGCTTGGGAGCGGCAGGTGCGGCTTTCGCCTTGGCCACCGGTTTCTTCTTCGTATTCTGCGTCTTTGCCATGGATTTCCCCGTCGTCAATGATGATGGAATGTTTGGAATGCCTCTCGGCACGGTGAATGTAGGGGAATTTCTCGCTGTAGCCAACGGTTTTGAGCGGCAATAAGTGCTTCCTGATCGTCAAATCAGGCACGCGGGACCAAACGAAGCTGTCTGGGGTACAACGACGGCTCCGCTCCGGCGGATATTTGTTGTGCCGTTGCAGCCGGTTCCAGCGGATTTCGACCGCACGTGTGGCAGGCCGACGCTTGTGCCAATTAAGCAAGTGAGGTCCGTATCCGGCCCCGTAACACGCAACAAAAAACCCGCCGACGGCGGGTCTTGAGGGCTGGGTCGCAGCCTGTTGCGCAATGGAGGCCAAGGTCGGAATCGAACCGGCGTACGCGGCTTTGCAGGCCGCTGCATGACCACTCTGCCACCTGGCCATTGCTTGGTGCATCGCGACCGTGAGATCGCAGCTTGCTTCTAAAAAACAAAACCCCGGTGAGCCGAGGCTTTGCGAATAACTGGAGCGGGAAACGAGACTCGAACTCGCGACCCCGACCTTGGCAAGGTCGTGCTCTACCAACTGAGCTATTCCCGCATCTGAGCCGCGAATCATAGCAGAAGGATGACGTTTGTGAAGCCCCGCGACCTCCTGCGCCTGCGCTCGCCGATTGAACAGCCCGACCGCCGTGGAGCTGCCGGTCGGCGGCCTGGCGCAGACTTCGGCAAGGCCGTCCCTGCGCACGGCTGACAGAGAACAGGCACACGATCAGGCCGGAATCAGCCACCCGCCGAACAGCGGACCGGCGGTGTCGCCATGCTGGGGCTCGATACGGATCTTCAGCGTTTTCGCTCCTCGGGTGAGCGCATGAGGCAATGCGTATTCGCGGTCGACGAAATCGATCACGTTGCCGCGCTCGACCTTCACCTCCACCGCCAGCTTGCCGTCGACCAGGATATTGAAGCGCCCCTTGTCGCTGCCCCAGAAGCGCAGGCGCAGCGCCAGCGGACGATCGCTACCCTTCATCTCGAATTCGACGAAGCCCTTGCCGCGTACGTCGCGGCATTCCCTGCGCCGGTAAGCGCCGCCGAACGAGGTGTCGCTGGCCAGCTTGTGCGCCTTCTCGGAGGCCTCGTTGCCGAACTGGATCATGTCCACCGCGCTGGTCTGCAACGCAGCCTGGTCGGCGTTCGCCTTCTCGCGCCGGGCGATTTCCTGCGCCCACTGCTGCGGATCCATGCGCTTGAAGTACAGCGCGCTGCGGCGGTCGTATTGCGAGAAGAACGGCACGAAGGTCAGCGGCCGGGGACGCGCAGCGGCGGCGAGGAAGCGCCCCGGCTGCGGCAATGCCGTGAATCCCGCCAGCGGCGATGCATCCGCGACCAGCGCAGGGTCGGGCTGATCGTACGGCTCGCTGACCGGGCCGAGATCCGCGGCCAACGCCAACGGCCCCCGCATCACGGCGATCGTGCTCTCGTCGCCGGCGGCATGCTCCAGCCGCAATGGCATGTCGAACTCGATTTCGACCACGTCGCCCGCTTTCCACGCACGCACAAGCGGCAGGTAACCGTCCTCCACCTTGGCGTCTTGCTCGCGGCCGTTCACGTGCAGCGCGAACCGGCCTCCGCTCCATGCCGGGACGCGCAGCAACAGCCCCCGAGGCGCATTGTCGGCCGCCCGGTCGATCTGCAGCCGCAGCTTGCCGTTGTCCGGGATGCCGCTGTCCAGTTGCAGCGCGATGCCGCGCTCCTGCCAGTCCAGCGTGGAGGAGATATACAAGTTGACGTAGAGCGATCGCTCGTCGTGCCAGTAGATCGAATCGCCGAACTGCGCATGGGCTTCCATGCCGGTGCCGACGCAACACCAGAACGAATCGAACTTGTCCGAGAAGCCGCGCTCGCCGCCGGCGATCATCGGCATCATGTAGGCGAACATGCCGGTGTCGGCATGCTGAGCCGCCATCGTGTGGTTGTGCAGCGTGCGCTCGTAGTAGTCGAAATAGCGCGCCTGCGGGGTCCACTGGTACAGGTGCCGCGTGAGCTTGAGCATGTTGTAGCTGTTGCAATGCTCGCAGGTCTGTTCGGTGAGGAACGACGAAATCGTGTCGGGCTGCTGGAAGTATTCGCGGTCGGCATTGCCGCCGATCACGTAGCTGTGGCGCGCGACCACGGTTTCCCAGAAGAAACGCGCCGCCGCGGCCGCGTCGGGGTCGCCGGCGACTTCGAACCGGCGCGCCTCGCCGATGAACTTGGGGATCTGGGTGTTGGCGTGCCTGTGCGGCAGGTCGTCCTTGCCGGCGATGGCGGGATCGATGATCTCCTCGTGGCGCAGGCGCTTGCCGATCTCGATCCAGCGCGGGTTTCCCGTACGTGCGCCCAGCTCGATGTACGACTCGTTGAGCCCGCCGAACTCGCTGTCCAGCAGCGTCTGCATCTGCTCGTGGTTCAACGTGTCGAACACGCCGGCGAAATACGCTGCCACTCTCTCCAGTACCTCCAGCGCCTGCCGGTTGCCCGCCAGCTCATGGGCGTCGAGCAGGCCGGCGAACAGCTTGTGCTCGGTATACAGCGGCGACCAGCTGCCGTTGAGGTTGAAGGCGCTGCCCTTGATGATGCCCCGGCGCACTTCCTCGAACACGGTCTTGCCGCCCTCGATCACGCCCTTGCCGTTCTTGCGGGTGAAGCCGCCGACGTAGCCGTCCTTGTCCTGCGCCTGCGCCCGCGCCAGTTCCGCCACGATGTAGTCGATGCGCTGCCTGGCCTGGGCATCGCCGGTCTGCGCGTACAGCTTGGCCAGCGCGCTCAAGTAATGGCCCAGCGTATGGCCGGCGATGGTGTCGCCCTCCCAGCCCCCGTAGACCGCGGCCTTGGGCGGCAGGCCTGCGTACTGCAGGAAATTGTGCAGCAACCGGTCCGGCTCCAGCTCGAACAGATAGCGCTGGTTGACCAGCAGGGAATCCAGGAACAGCGACGGCTTCAAGCGCACAGACTGGAGAGGCACCGCAGCGACCTTGCCCGGTACCGAAGCTGCCGCCTCCACGGGAAAGTTCAGGAAACCGGCGGCTGCCGCCAGCGCGCTCCACTGCATGAAGCGGCGGCGCGAAACATTTTCGATCGACGAAGCGAACGGTGAATGGGTGCGGGTGTAAGGCGATTTCCGTGTCATCTGAGGGTCCCGGAACAGGTGGAGATTCGAAACGGCATCGGACATTTCCGATGAGCGATGACCGGCAACGAACGGGACGTGCCGCCAGGGCATGGAAACGAAGCGGATAGATACCGCAAATGGCAGGATGCAGCGAAGCCGTGCCGGCTCTCAACGCGCATCGCAGTGCCCATCGGCGCCGCCCGCCGCCGGCGGCAGCCGTTGCGGCTCGATCGCCAGCACTTCCCATTCCTGCACCGCCAGCGCGGCGTAGGCGTTGCCGTCGCCCGAGGCATCGAACACGGCGCGCAGGCAGCGCGTGGTCACCGGCGCGAAGCCGACTTGCTCGAAGATGCCCGGTTCATGGCCGTAGGCGCCGGTCTTCGGCACCTGCCGCCACTCGCCGGCCTTGCGGTATTCCAGGTGCCAGGATCTGGGCGGCGCGACGCCGACGCCCGAACCCGCTGGTTGGTCCGCCCAGAACACGATGCGCGCTGCGTTGATCGCAACCGGCCGGTCCCAGCTGTACTGAATCCACTGCCGCGGCGGATTGTGCGCAGTCCAGCTGCCCCACATGTCCGGCGGCAGCGGCGATTTCCTGACCATGCCGTCATTGAGCGCGGCGATCCAGTACTGCACCGGGATGTCGGGGCCGTTGGAAGCCGTGGCCAGCGCCGCCGGCGCGATGTTGCGCTGTGGTTTCGGCCCGGCCTTTGGCGCATGCGTCTGCACCACGCGAAGCATGCGTGCGGGTGCCGCGCTGTCGTCCCATTCGACTTTGTCGATCGCCACGCTGCGCCGGAAGTGGCCGCCGCCCTTCGCATCCGCCGTGTGATAGGTGATGTACCACTGCCCCTTGAATTCGATGACGCCCGGGTGCGACGTGGTCGACGACACCGGGGCCAGCACCACGCCGCGATAGGTCCACGGTCCCAGCGGCGACTCCGCCGTGCCGTAGGCGATGCAGGCGTGATAGAGCGTCGGCGTGCATTCGGATTCGCGGCCGGCCTTGTTGCCGGCGTAGACCATGTAGTAGGTGTTGCGGCGCTTGAACAGCCATGGTGCCTCGAAGTAGCCGTCGAGCGTGGTCACGCTGATGGCGTTGCCCTTCGGGGTGATCATGTCGCGTTCCAGCTCGATGCCGCGCAAGCGACCGAAGGTACCCCAGTACAGGTACACGCGGCCATCGTCGTCGACCATCACGGTCGGGTCGATGTTCTGGATGTCGTTCCTTTCCGGTACCGACTGCGACACGATCGGCCCCTGGGGATGCGCGTCGCGCCACGGCCCGAGCGGGCTGTCGGCCACGGCGACGCCGATGGCGAACTTGTCCGGGTTGGTCGAGTCGCGCTGCTCGACCGGCGCGTACAGGTAATAGCGCCCGTCCGGTCCGCGCACGATCTGGCCGGCGTATGCGCGGCCTTCCGCCGCCCAGGCGAACAGGCGTTCCGGCCGCAGCAGCGACGGATAGTGCAACCACTCGCCGCTGGCGACATCGTCGGTGGCCAGCAGTTGCCATTCCTTCATGATGAAGTCGTTGACGTCCGCTGGCGCTTCGTCGCGGCCGGCCAGGATGTACAGCTTGCCGTCGGCGACCAGCGGCGCCGGGTCGGCCGAGTAGTACTCGCCATCGGCCATGATGGGATTGCCGGAGGTGTGGATCAGACGCGGCTGCGGCGGCGGCACGCGGACGTTCAACGCCGCCAGCAGCAGGCAGAAGCCCTGGACTCGCCACTTGTTCAGCGCTAAGGGCATGGATGCGTTCCTGCTCAATCGGCCGATACCACGACCTGGACCTTGACCGGCAAGCGACCGCTGTTGCCACGTCCGGCCACCTGGCCCGTCGCGGTGAAACGCCCCGGCCGTGCATAGTCGGTCGACGCGATCGAGCCCCATTCGACAGGCCGACGTTCGCGCGAACCGTCGTTGTATTGCACCGTGGCGAACTCCGGCAACACCGGCACCGCGCCGGCGACCGTGGCGACCTCTGCGAGTGCATCGATGGTGTTGACCTGTCCCGGCTCGGTCGCCCGCACCCAGACCGTGGCGGAAACCGGCATGCCGCCATCGGCCAGGCCGCGAACGTCGATACGGCCTTCGCCGTTGAAGCGGGAAGGATCGAGCTGCGGCCAGCTCACGCTCACCAGGGCGCTGCGGTTGTCGGCATACCACGCGATGATTCTTGCAGGCAGTTGCGGCGGCTGGCCGATGCCGGTTCGCACGTCGATGGATTCCAGCCGTTCGGGCCGCCCGGCGATGACCTGCCACTCGTCCACGCCCAGAGCTGCATGACCCCCGTTCATCTTGGCGGCGGCGATCACCGCGCGCAGGGCCGTAGTGATCACCGGCGCGAAGCGGACCCGGCTGGCCTGCTCCCTGCCGGCTACCGGATAACCGGAAGTTGGCTGGATGTCGATCCATCGCCCGTCCCGGCGGTATTGCAACCGCCAAGCGGCCGGCGGCGCCACACCGCCGTCGGGCTGGTCGTCCCAGAAGTACATGGCGCTGGACGAGATGCGTACCGGATGGCGCCACTCGTACTGCAGCCATACCGTGGACGGCTGCTCGCGTCCCCAACTGCCCCAGCGGCGGTCGGCGGCCGGCTCGCTGCCGGACGCCGGTACGACGCCATCGTTGAGCGCCTGCACTCGATGATGCGCGGCCGTGTATTGGGCGGTGACGGTGGCGTCGCCCTGCACTTCCACGCCCTCGCCGGAAGCTGGCGCCGGCGCGGTCACGCGCACGTCGGCATGTCCCTGCAGCGCACCATCGTCGGCGACCAGGCGCAGTGTGTAGTCGCCGGGCTGGGTGAAGCGCACCGACGTGGCCGTCATGGCGGCATCCTCGAAGATCGCATCTCCGCCTTGCGGGCCTGCGAGCACCGACCAGTGCAAGGCCAGTTTGCCTTGCGGCAGCGCATCGTCGCCGACCCGGCCCGCCACGCGCAGGACGCCGGAACGCCCGTCGCGATCCTCCTGCCAGGCCTCGACCGATGGCGCGAGATTGGCCTTGGCGCCGGAGACGTTCGCACCGCTGGCATAGGCCTGGATCTCCTTGATGCCGGTGCGCTGCGTGCCTGCGTGCGTCACCAGCACGCGCAAACGCTGCGCGGTGATCGCAGGAAAGCGCACGCGGTTGTAGTTGCCCTGCGCGATCGGCGCGTCGCGCACCTGCCCCGGCACGTTCGTCCAGCCTCGACCGTCGAAGTACTGCAGCACGTACATCCAGGGCGGCGCGTAGCCGGCGCGGGTACCCGAGGGGAAACCGTGCTGCTCGCCGGGCGGCGAGGAACTGCGATAGAAATACAGGCGCACGTCGTCGAGCGTCCGCGGCGCACCGACATCCCATTCGATCCAGTCGCTGGCCGAGGGCGAGCCGGCGGTGCCCCAGAACGGTTCGTTCGCCGTACTGCCGTCGACCACGGCATCCGGCGGGAAGCCGGCGGCGGAAAAGCTCGCGCTGAACTTGGCGCCGAGCGCCAGGTCGCGCGCACCAGCCGGTAGCGACAAGTCGACGCCGACCTTCGCCAGCACCTCAGCCACGCGTGCATCGGTGGCGATCGCCACTTGCTCGGGGCGTTCCATCGCAGCGCGGTGGACGGCGATCACCTGTGGCGCGGACGGATTGACCGCATCGGGCGCTGCGTCGACGCGGCCGCTGGCCGGGTCGTAGACCACATGGGCCAGGCGATCGACCGTGAAGGCCAGCTTGCCGTCGATGAATACCGAGTAGCCCTTAGGCACCTCGTTGCCGTAGCGCCCGCCATGCTTGTCCCAGAAGATCGACAGGTCGTGGCCGTGGTAGCGGATGTTGTCGGCGGCGAAATGGCTCCAGCCGATGTCGATCGGATACAGCTCGATCTTGCCGTCGCTGCGCGGACGCAAGCCCATTGCGTCCTCGATCACGGTGAAGTTGGTGGCGCCGAGCTGGGTGTGGTGGATCCACGAGCGGTAGCCGATGCTGCCGCCGTTGGCCGCGTTGCCCTTGGCCCAGAACTCGTTCTGGTCCGGATAGCGGTTGTCGCCGTCGATATAGTGGGCCCAGGCGTTCCAGTACAGCAGCTTGCGGTACCACTGCGCGTCCAGGTAGCGGCTGGGATAGTCGCGCAGCGCCGACGCCAGCAGGCGGAACATGACCGTGGCGTTGATCACCGAGAAATTGTTGCTGCCGCCCTCCCCTCGCGCGCGCTGGTCGGCCTGGTTGGCGGTGTAGAACGGAAACACCGGATACTGTGCCGCGTCGGCGAACAGGCGCAGCGCTTCGGCGTACTTCGGGCTGTAGTCTGGATCGCCCGCCTTCGGCATCAGGCCGACGCTGAAGGGGTAGTAGTTGTTGATCTCCTTCCAGTCCACCGGCAAGCCCGGTGCAGCACTCTGGCGCTGCTTGAGCAGGTTGCCCTTCAAGCCCATCGCATCGGGCCGGTCGCTCGCATCCACCCACAGCGTATCGAGGACCGATAGGCGTATCCGCGCCGCCACCTGCTGCATCTGCCGTGCGGAGGCGGCATCGCCGGCCCGACGCGCCGCCTGCGCCGCGGCCAGCGCATTGGCGTAGACGTAGGCGCTCTCGGTGCGATCCATGCGCGGCTGGCCGTGGTGTTTCGCCCAGTCGAACGACACCGCGTCGGCGTCGTTGCCGGTCATCGCGGCCCAGTCGTATTCAATCAGGCCGTTGCCGTTGCCGTCGTAAGCCTTCAGCAGGCCGAGCACGTCGTCGCGGCCGTAGCGCGCCAGCTTGCCCGCGATCGCCGCCGGGCCGCCGTGGACCCGGTAGGAACGCCACGCCGCCGCGGTGAGGTACTGCGCGTACGAATTCGACCAATGCTCCGGTGAGCCCGGGTTGTCCACGTACTTGCCGCCGCCGGCGACTTCGCCCGCGCCTATCCACGACCCGTAGGCATAGGCCGGATCGCGCAGGTATTTCAGATCGTCGATGAACATGCCGGTGGTCAGCACGATGGCGTTGTCGTAGCCGAGCACGCCTTCGATCGCCACCGGAAACTGATAGTCGTTGCCGGGCACGTCGGCGTCGAGGAAGTTGAAGCGCAGCAGCCACCATCGATAGAACAGCGTCTTGTCGATGTTGTCTTCGGGCGTGTCCAGATAGGGAATGTTGTCGGCCCACCAGCGGTTGTAGGCCGTGACGTGTTCGCGATACGCCTGCTGCGGCGACTCGCCCGCGATACGGCGATACTCGGCGAGCGACGACGGCAACTCGCGCG
The DNA here is from genome assembly GCF_042657005.1 of Rhodanobacter terrae. NCBI lineage: Bacteria > Pseudomonadati > Pseudomonadota > Gammaproteobacteria > Lysobacterales > Rhodanobacteraceae > Rhodanobacter > Rhodanobacter terrae. Next base: position 106,475 of record NZ_JBHSNG010000006.1, on the reverse strand, counting down.
TGGTCAGCCCCAGTTGCAGCTTGATCGGGCCCGTCTCGCCCGTGGCCGGCACCTGCACACGTCGCATCAACACCGCGCCATCGACCTTGAAGCCGTCGCCCGACAGGCGCGGGAACACCGTGGTGATGTCGTTGTGGGCCTGGAACGCACCGACCAGCTCATGGCCGTCGGCATGCGTCGCCATCGGCGAGACCGCCTTCAGCGTGATGGCGTGCGCCTTGCCGTCCAGCGAGGACAGCGTGGCCTCGGCGACCGCCACGTTTTCCTGGGTGATGAATTTGACCAGGCGCAGCCGCACGCCCGCCGCGGCGTCCTCGAACGTCGTGCGGAAATAACTCGGGGTCTGCCGCCGCCCGGCGGTTTCCTTCAACTGCAGCGGCTTGCCGTCGAGTTCGGCCTGCAGGCGGAACAGCGCATCGTGCCCGGTCTTGAAGCCGTAGGCGACGTCGCCGACAAAGCCGGGCTGTTCGGGCTTGTGCGTGTACATGTAGGCGGCGCAGCCACGCGTGAACAGCCAGTTGTTGCTGTCGCCGAAACCGCCGCCGCTGCCTTGGCGCGCCAGCATGCGGTCGATCCAGAAATCCTTGCCCGGCTCGCTGCCGGCGCCGCGCGCCGCTTCGCTGGAGAAGACCTTCTCCAGGTAGCCGCCCGGCGAGAATGCGACGCCGGTCGGCGGCACCGGATGCGGATCGCCGCTGAAGCGCGGATAGCCGATGTCCGCGTTGCTACTCGGTATCGCTGCCGCCGCGGCAGCCCTCGGCGCGGCCATCCAAACCGCGGCCAGCGACAGTGCCAGGACAGCCGGGAAGCAAGCACGCCGCGACAGACGGCAAAGGAAAATTTTCGCCTTCATGCAGCGCCGGCTGGCCGGCCCGGCGGCGGCAACCGCCCCGGGCGCGGCTCACCGATACGCCGAAGTCGCACCCCCGCACCATCCGCCGGCATGTCCGGCGGATGGTGACGAGCGGCATCGCGCCGTCGGTGCGAACCAACGGCGGTTGCGATCAGAACTCCCACCGCAGCTTTCCCCAGTAGTAGCGTCCGACGGTGTCGTAGGTGGAGGCATCGGTGTTGGACGCGTTGGAGTAGTAGCCGTAGTAGATCGGCGGCTTCTTGCCGAACACGTTGTCCACGCCCATCGATGCGGTGAGGTGCCACTTCTCGAACTTGCGGCTCACCGAGAAACTATGGTTGAAGTAGACGGGGACCTTGAAATAGACGCAGTTCCCGTTGGCGTCGGTATTGAAGCAATAGCCCTCGTAGGCACTGCCGACGGTGCTGCGGCCGACATAGCGGACCGTCCAGCTCGCGTGCCAGTCGCGGTAGTCCCAGCCGACATTGAGGTTGGTGCGCAGGCGCGGCAGGTTGCCCTGGCTCGAGGTTTCGCCCACATAGTTGTGGCTCCCGCCATCGACCAGGTACTTGGACATCAGGGACGCATCCAGGCCGAACTGGAAGCGACCCCAGCTCCCGGCGTCGTGCTGGTACTTCAGCCCGGCGTCGTAACCCCGGATCTCGATCTTGTCGTAGTTGATCGCGTAGGGCACGACGACGCCGCGCAACTGGCCGGTGGCATCGCGTGACACCAGTGAACAGAAGCTTGCGTCGCCCTTGTAGCACTGGTCCAGCACGTAGGTGTAGTCGGTGCCCGAGATCATGTCGTTCAACTCGACCCGCCAGGCATCCGCGCTGGCCGAGAAACCGGGCAACCAGTCGGGGTCGTAGACCAGGCCCGCATCGTAGGAATGGCCGGATTCCGGCTTCAGATTGAAGTGGGCGTTGGCGCTGCCGGTGACATAGACCGTCATGGCGCCTTTGTCGGTGAAGCTGCCATCGGTGGGCACGTTCTGGCATCCGCCGGGACCCGCGCCGCCGGTATAGCCTTCGCAGGGATCGTAGTAGCTGCCCACATCATTGACGCCTTGATACGGCGAGCCGTAAAGATCGCCCAGCGCCGGAGCCCGGAACACTTGCGCAGCGGTGGCGCGCACCAGCAGGTCGGACACCGGACGCCATTCCAGCGCCAGCGAACTGTTCGTGGTCTTGCCCCAGGCGCTGTAATCGGAGAAGCGGCTGCCGATGTTCAAGTTCAACGAATGCGCCAGCGGCAGATCGCTCAGGAGAGGCACCAGCGCCTCGGCATAGGCCTCCTTGAGGGTCTCGCTGTGCCCTTGCCGCATGATGCAGCCATCCATGTAGTCGCACGCGCCATAGGCGTCGGCCGAGGCCACCGAACTGCGCGTGCCCTGCCTGAAGTCGTTGTGGCGGTACTCCAGACCGAAGGCTCCCTGCACGTCGCCCGCCGGCAGCGTGAACAGCGTCCCATTGGTGCTGACGCCAAGGCTCTTGCTGGTGCTTTCGTCGGCCAGATCGACCGGCAACAGGGTCGAGCGCAACGCGGCGACCGTGGCCGGATCCCCGGGGTTGAATACGTTGGCGGTTTCGAACACATGAGCCAGCTCCGAGGTCACCGCAAAGCCGTAACGCACCAGGCTGTCCTTGTAGTGCGCATAGCCGGCGCTGAGGTCCCAATGCCAGCTGGAATCGCCGAATATGCCGCGCAGGCCGGTGACGACGTTGGTCTGTGTCATCGACGACACGTACTTGCGGGAGAAGATCGGGGTGCGCAGGTAGTAGCTGGCGAGATCCGCTCCGAACGGGTTGTACGGGTTCTGCGTAATGTCGGCGCCGATCCAGCTCGGGTTGATGCCGTACGGCTGCAGATGCGAGGTGGTCTTGCTGCGCGTCCACTGCAGATCCACGTAGGCCTGGGTGGTGCCGGTCACGTCGTAGGTACCGTGCAGCGAGAGGTTGGTACGGTCTCCCGGCGTCACCATGTACTGGGTGCCGTAGTAGTTGTAGCGATCGCCGGCGGCGCTGCCGAAAGGATGGAAATCGGCCCGTGTCAGCGTTCCAGGGCCGACTCCGCTGTTGGGAGCGACCACCGAGCCGTCGGTGAGGATGGCCCGCGTATTCGAGCCGGTCATGTATCCGACCACGCCGTTGTTGTAGCTGAGCTGGTGTGCGGCGAAGCCGCGATCGCTGTTGTAGAACGCGTTCTGCGAGCTGTGGCCTAGCGCCAGCATGAGACTGCCCTTGTCCCAGGTCTTGCCCCATTCCACGCCGAAGTTGCGGCGCATGTCGTCGCCATGGCCGCTGATGCCGTATCCGCTCTCGAGCGCGAAGCCGTCATAGCGGTCCTTGAGAATGATGTTGACGACACCGGCGATGGCGTCCGATCCGTAGATCGCCGAAGCGCCGGCGGTCAGTACCTCGATGCGTTCGACCATCGAGGCCGGGATCGAGTTGACGTCCACGCCCGGCGCGGCGGCGACGCTGCTCGCAGGCCCGGTCATGCGATGGCCGTTGAGCAGCACCAGAGTGCGCTCCGGGCCCAGGCCGCGCAGCGACACCAGCGCGCGCCCATGGCTGAAACCGCTGTTGATCGAGGTGTTGGGCTGGAAACCGGCCATCACCGGCAGGTCCTGCAGCAGATCGCCGATCGTCGTCTTGCCGGTGTCCTCGATCCGCTGCCGGTCGATGGTGATCACCGGACTCGCCGTTTCCAGGTCCACGCGCCGGATGTGGGAGCCCGTGACGATGACGGCATCGAGCGTTTTGGCCTTCTTGTCCGGCTTCGTGTCCGGCTTCGTGTCCGGACTCGTATCCGAGGCGGTCTCCTGCGCCAACACAGGAGAAAAGGCCAGCGCCAACGCCACGGCCAGCACCACGGGCCGTGACCTGACCGACCGGAATCGCATGGAAGCGGAAGAAGATGATGAAGTAGAACGATTGTGGCTCGACGGCATAGATGAACTCCCCTTTTGTTTCCGCGACATGGATGGATCCCCTTTTTCGTCAGTAAGCGAAAACTGGAAAACAGGCGGCATGTGCGAGCGAAGCGGGCGCGTCCCGATACGAAACGCCGGCAGGAGCAGCGACGCTTTTCGGCGAGGCCCCCGATCCCCGCCTGCTCGCCGCCAGACAACCGCGGCTGTTGCTGCAATGGCACCGTCCGTGGCCGTTCCCCGATGTCGACGGTCGATCGAGGGAAGTCCGGAATTCGTCATGCGGCAGCCGCGCTCCTGCGGCCAATTGCGCAGTGTCCTGGCGCCCTTGCGCGCGCCGCGAACCGTTGCGGCAGACGTCTTCGGACGACCGCACGCAACGATCCAGCGCAGCCGCGACCGTGTCCCAATCGCTCCCGGGCGCCACGCGGGCGAACTGGTAGCGGATGTAGCGCCGGTACAGCTGGCCCGGGCGCAGGATCGCGTCGGGAAACCGCGGCTGGTTGGGTGCATCGGGAAACCCCTGCGGCTCCAGGCACAAGCCCCGCCCCAACTCCGGATGGCGCGCATCCAGTCCCTGCCCCTCGTAGAACTGCACGGCGGGCGCGTCGCTGGTTATGCGCATGGCCACGCCGCTGTGCGACGAGTACAACTCGGCGACGCAGTCCGCACCGTCGGCAAGCACCAGACAATGGTCGTAGCCATGGCCGACCACGATTTGCGCGTGCGCGGGGTCCGTGTGCTGTGCCGGCGTCGTGGGTCGGCGGAAATCGAATGGCGTGCCCGCCACGGAGGCGATGTCTCCGGTCGGAATCAGTTCCCCGTCCACCGGCAGATAGCGATCGGCCGGGATGCGCAGCCATTGCCGTGCTGCGGGGATGACCGGATCGCCGGCCAGGTTGAAATAGGGATGGTGGGTCAGATTGACCGGCGTCGGCGCGTCGCTGAGCGCGGCGTATTCCAGTTCCAGGGAGCTTCCCTGCACGCGGAAAGTCGCGGTGACTTCAAGCGTCCCCGGATATCCCTCGTCGCCCGCGGGCGAACGGCAACCCAGCACCAGCCGGCCCGATCCGTATTCCCGCACCGTCCATGCCATTCGGCCGAACCCGCGATAGCCGCCGTGCAGGTGATTGCGCCCCTCGTTGCCGCTGAGCACATGCTCGCACCCGTCCAGACGGAAGCGTGCACCTGCGATGCGATTGCCGAAGCGGCCGACCAGGATGCCGACACTGTCGCGGTCGGCAAGGTATGACGCGAGGTCCGGCAGACCCAGCACCAGATCCACGCGACCTGTTCCCGTCTCCAGGCTCAGGCGGCGCAGGATGCCGCCGTAGGTCAGCACTTCGGCGTGCAGCCCGGCGTCTCCGGTCAAGGTGATGGCATGGATGTCGTCGCCGTCGGGCAATCGACCGAAATCACGTTGCATATGCGTTCCAGATCAAGCGCCTCAACAAGCGTCCACCCACACTCGCATCTCGCCTTCGCCGCGATTGGCCCAGCAGAAATAGGGCACGAACACCAGGGGCTGGCGCTGCAACGCCTGCGCGCCGGCGTCGTAGCGATAGAGCGCATCGCCGTTGGCGGGGATGCGGCGCACACCCTCGGAATGGATCACCGCCTTGCCGGCAAGCACCCCGTCGCCGGGCAGCAGCCGGAAGCCGGCATCGGCCGGCAACGCCAGCTGATGCAGGTCGGCGCCGTTGTCGGCCTGCTCCAGGCAATAGACGACAGGCCCGCGCTGCAGCGCCACTCTCCCGCTCGCGTGGCGCAGCGACGGGTGCGCGCCAACGCGCCGTACCGGCATCGGCAGCTCGAGCACGATCCGGTCGCCCGGTTGCCACCGGCGCGCAAGGTGCGCATATCCCTTGTCGGGTACGATCCCGACGTCTTCGTCATTGATATGCAGACGCGGCTGCGCACACCATTCCGGAAGCCGCAGGGCCAGCGTGGTGACAAACGGCGCATCGGCGAGCACTTCCAGCTCGATGCGCTCGCCCCACGGATAGTCGCCGCTCTGGCGCAAGCTGAAGTTCGTGCCGCCGCGCTCGAACTCGGCTTCGCAACCCATATACAAGTTGACGTACAGCGCATCGTCGCGCTGTGTATAGACGTAGCGGCCGATCGACGTCAGCAGGCGCGCGATGTTCGGCGGGCAGCAGGCACAGGAGAACCAGCGCTGGCGCACGGGCTTGACATGATCGTAGGCGTGGTTGCCCGGCATGATCCGCGGCACGGTCTCCAGCGGGTTGACGTAGAAGAAGCGCATGCCGTCCAGCGACATCCCGGCGAGCACGGAGTTGTAGAGCGCACGCTCCATCACGTCCGCGAAGCGTGCATCGCCTTCCATCTGCAGCATGCGGCTGGCGAACATCATCAGCCCGATCGATGCGCAGCTCTCCGCATAGGCGCTGTCGTTGGGAAGGTCGTAGGCGCTGGTGAACGATTCTCCCCAGCCCTGCGCACCGATGCCGCCGGTGACATACATCTGGCGCTGGGCCATGTCGTTCCACAGCCGCAGGCAGGCCTGGCGCTTGGCCTCGTCGCCGCTCAGGCGAGCCAGGTGCGCGACCCCGGCCATCAGATAGACGAAGCGGACCGCATGCCCTGTCGCCGCCGTCTGCTCGACGATCGGCAGATGCGCCTGACTGTAGGCTTTGTCGCGCACCATCCAGTCGCGGCCATGGTTGTTCCAGTGCGAGGTGCGGCCGCGTTGTTCGTATTCGATGTCGTAGAAATGCGGCTGCGTGCCGCGCTGCTCGATGAAGTAGCGCGCCAGCGCCAGATAGCGGGATTCGCCGGTCGCCTCGTGCAGGCGCAGCAGGGCCAGTTCCACCTCCGGATGTCCCGGATAACCGTGCCGCTTGCCCGGCTCGGGCCCGAACACCGCATCGATGTGATCGGCGAAGCGGCAGCACACCTCCAGCAGGCGGCGTTTGCCGGTGGCCTGGACATAGGCCACGCCAGCCTCGAACAGATGGCCGGCGCAGTACAGCTCGTGGCACTCGGCCAGGTTGGTCCAGCGCTGCTGCGGCGCCTTCGCGATGAAGTAGGTGTTGAGATAGCCGTCGGCCTGCTGAGCATCGGCGATCAGTTCGATCACTTCGTCGGCGGCGCGCTCGAGCGCGTCGTCCGGATCGCGGCAGAGCAGGTACGCCACGGCTTCCAGCCATTTGTAGACATCACTGTCCTGAAAGACCATGCCATGAAATTCGCCCTGCTCCCGCCCCGCCGCGATGCGGAAATTGGCGATCGCATGGCTGGGCTCCGCACCGGCGATCCGGTCGTTCAGCGCTGCCCATTGGTAGGGCACCACCACGTCGCGAGCCAGCGCCTGATATCCGGTCCAGAACGGCGAGGTCAGCCGTATGCGATGAAGATCGAGGTCCTGGGTGTTGGACATGGCCGTGATCATCCGATGCGATCGAAGTTGCGTCGTGCCAGATCGTGCCCGACGCGCTTCATCGTCGCGTCGTCCAGGCGGCAGAAACCGAGCGTGAAGGCGAGCAGCAGGTGGATGGCCGCAGGAATCAGGGTCTGGATCGCAGTGATTCCGCCGAGTGCTATGGCCGTCTGCGCCGCGCCGGCCTTGTACTCGACCAGGTACAGCACCAGCGCGATGATGCCGGCGCCGGAAGCCCAGGCCAGCTTGATGAAGACGAGGTTGAAGGCGAAGTTCATGCCGGACGAGCGCACGCCGGTCTTCCATTGGCCGTAGTCGTCGGCGAATGCCATCACCGAGAAATGCAAAGGCAGACAAAGGCCCAGCACGACGCCGCTGCAGAACGTCGCCGCCAACCAGACGATCTGCCAATCCGCTCCGCCGGGAATCAACCACATCAGCGCCGATGCCGCCGCCAGCACCATGTTCACGTTGCGGTAGAAACGGACGGTATCGATCCGTCGCGACAGCGGGCCGACCAGCACGGCGCCCAGGATCGTCGCGATCGCCACGGCGCCGAAGAACAGCGACGAGTACCCCGCGCCACCCTTGAGCACGTAGGTGATGAAGTACAGATAGCCGCCGCCGCGCACGTTGAGGATGGTGATCAGCAGGAACGACATCACCAGCATCAACTGCAACTGGTCGTTGCGCCGCAGTCCCCCCAGCAGCCGGCGCAGCGCAAAAGGCTCGGTTCGTGGCGGAATGCGCTCGCGCACCCAGAAGAAGCAGCACAGGAACATCGCGACCGCGACCGCTCCCATCGCCGCCACGCTCAACTGGTAGCCACGTGCCGGCCCACGCTCACCTCCCCACGCCTCGACCAGCCACGGCAGCGCCATCGATACCAGCAGCGCCGCCGCCCCGCACAACGCGAACCGCCACGACTGACACGACACGACTTCCTGCCGCGACACAGTCATCGCATTGATCATGGCGCAGTACGGCACGTTGATCGCGGTATAGCCCAGCGACAGCAACAGGTAGGTCGCGCAGGCCCAGGCGAGCCGCGCATCGCCTTGCAGCGGCGGCACGGTGAACGCCAGCACCGCCGCGATGCCCAGCGGCGCAGCGATCCACAGTTGCCACGGCCGGTAACGGCCCCAGCGACTGCGGGTGCGATCGGCCACGATCCCCATCACCGGGTCGGCGAACGCATCGAACACGCGCACCGTCAGGAACATGATTCCCACCGTCACCGGGTCGAGGCCGTACACGTCGGTGTAGAAGAAGTTCAGGAAATTCATCATCAGGACGATGACGACGTTGCCGCCGGCATCGCCCAGGCCATAGCCGACCTTTTCGCGCAAGGTCAGCCGCTGCTCCGGTTCCGCGCCGCGGACTCCAGGATGGCCGCTCACGACACGCTCTCCTGCCCGTCCCGGCTGCGCACGATCAGGCGCTGCAGCAGGCAGAAAGCGAACAGCAATACGCCGAGGGCGATCTTGGTCCACCACGAGCTCAGGCTGCCGTCGAAGACGATCAGGGTCTGGATCAGGCCCAGGATCAGCACGCCGACAAAGGTTCCGGCGATCGACCCCTGTCCGCCGGTCAGCAAGGTGCCGCCGATGACCACGGCGGCGATGGCATCCAGCTCCATGCCCTGCGCGTGCAGGCTGTAGCCGGACAGCATGTAGAACGTCAGGACGATGCCGCCGAGGGCGGAACAGAAGCCGCTCAGCGCATAGACCCGCACCCGCACCGAACCCACGCGCAGGCCCATCAGGTAGGCCGAGCCCTCGCTGCCGCCGATGGCGTAGACGGCGCGGCCGAACGCGGTGGCGCGGGCCAGCAGCATGCCCGCGGCGACCGTCAGCAGCGCGATCACCGCGCCGGCCGACAGCGAGACGCCGCCACCCAGAGGCAGCCGCCACTGGGCGACGGCCTCGTATGTCGGCTGGGTGATGCTGACGGAATCGACGCTGATCACATAGGCCAGCCCGCGCGCCAGGAACATGCCGCCGAGCGTGACTACGAACGGCGGCAGGCCGAAGCACTGGATCAGCAGGCCCATGAAGATGCCGAAGCCGATGCCCAGGGCAAGCACCAGCGGCATCACCAGCCACGGACTCCACCCGTGGTGCTCCACCAGCACCGCCGACACCACCGTGGTCAAGGCGACCAGTGCGCCGACCGAGAGGTCGATGCCGCCGCTGAGAATGACGAAGCTCATACCCACCGCGACCACGCACATGACGGCGTTGTCGACCAGCAGGTTCAGGAACACCTGCGGCGACAGGAACCCGGGAAACAGCAGGCCACCGGCCACGCTCATCGCCACCAGCACCGTCACCGAAGCGGCCATCGGCGCCTGCTGCGGACCCGGCAGCCAGCGCCGGCGGCGGGTGCCGCGCGCGGGCGTCGTCTGCGGTTGCAGGCGCACGGCGGCGTTCAAGGGCGACTCCCCGCGGCTTGATGCCGCGTCCACAGCTTGCGCACCGCACCGCGGAACGCCACCGACTGCAGCAGCATCACCGCGAACACCAGTACCGCCTTGACCACCATGTTCACCTGCGGCGGCACGCCGATCGAATAGATAGTCGTGGTCAGGGTCTGGATGATCAGCGCACCAAGCAGGCTGCCGGCAAGGCTGAAGCGCCCGCCGCCGAGCGGCGTCCCGCCCAGGGTGACGGCGAGGATCGCGTCCAGCTCGAGCAGGAGTCCGGCGTTGTTGGCGTCGGCGCTCTTGACGTTGGAACTGACCAGCAGACCGGCGACCCCGGCCATCAACGCGCAGAACATGTACAGGCCGACGGTGATCGAACGCGCCTTGACGCCGGCGACGTATGCCGCCCGCGGATTGCCGCCGATGGCGCGCACGAACAGGCCGAGCGCGGTCCGGCGCAGCGCCAGATGCAGCACCGCGTAGACCGCGGCGACGACGAACAGCGCGAACGGCAACCCGAGCAGGTAGCCGTTGCCGAGAAAGAAATACGGCGTGTAGTAGATGGTCAGCACCTGACCGCCGGTGACCAGTTGGGCGATGCCGCGGCCGGCAACCATCAGGATCAGCGTGGCGATGATCGGCTGCATGCCCGCGCCGACGACGAGCAGGCCATTCCACAGGCCGCAAGCCGCCGCCGCCAGCAGCGCACCGACGATGACAAGCGCCAGCGGAAAGCGCGTGACCGCGACCTGCGTGCCGTGCTCGACCACCAGCGCGCCGCCGATCATCCAGGCGGCGACCGCCGCCGCGATCGCCAGCACCGCGCCGACCGAGATGTCCAGGCCGCGCACGGCGATGACCAGGGTCATGCCCAGCGACACGAGCATCAACGGTGCCGCGCGCAGCAGGATGTCGACCAGGTTGCCATACACGTGGCCCTGTCGCCATTGGAGACCGAGGAATCCAGGATTGAACAAGCCATTGCCGGCCAGCAGCAGAAACAACGCCAGCGCCGGCCAGAACAGCGGGTGGGCGAACAGGCGGCGCCGGCACCCCGACGAATTGGCATCCCCGGCGACTGTTCTCTGGCGTTCGTCGACCATCGCTCAGCTCCCCGCGATCATGGCGAGCACGGCATGCGTGTCGCAGGGCTGCGCCAGCTCGCCGACCTTGCGGCGGTCGCGCATGACGGCGATGCGGTCGGCGACGCGCACCAGCTCCTCGATCTCGGCGGAGATGAACAGCACCGCCATGCCATCGCGCGCCAGCGCCGCGATCCGGGCCATGATCTCCTGCTTGGCGGCGACGTCGATGCCGCGGGTCGGCTCGTCGAGAATCAGCAGGGACGGCTGCGTCGCCAGCCAGCGCGCCAACACCACCTTCTGCTGGTTGCCGCCGGAAAGCTGCCCCACCGGCGTTTCCAGACCGGCCGTCCCGATGTCCAGCAAGGCGACGAACTCGGCGGCGATTTTTGTCTGCTGCGCCAGCTTCAGGTAGCGCCGCCAGCCGCGCCGCGCCTGCAGCGACAGCACGATGTTCTCGCGCACCGAAAGGTCGGCGACGATGCCCTCGGTCTTGCGTTCCTCGGGACACATCGCCAGCCCCATGGCCACTGCCTCGGCCGGGTTCCGCGGCGCCGAAGGTTGCGTACCGACGCGCCATTCGCCGCGGTCGGAACGGTCGAGGCCGAACATCAGCCGCGCCAGTTCGGTGCGCCCCGAGCCAAGCAGGCCGCCCAGCCCGACCACTTCGCCGCGGCGAATATCCAGGTCCACCGGCTCGACGCCGCCACGCCGGCCGAGGCCACGCGCCGACGCCACCATCGGTCCGCCGGCGCTGCCGGCGCTGCCGGCGGCATTCGCGGCGGTGTGGGCGAACTGCGGCTGCAGCTCGCGGCCGATCATCGATGCCACCAGCGCCGCATGCGGCCAGTCCGCGGCAACGCGTTCGCCGACGCGGCGACCGTTGCGCAACACGGTGATGCGATCGGACACCGCGTACACCTGATCCAGGAAATGCGTGACGAAGAGGATTGCCAGCCCGCGCTCGCGCAGCCCGCGCATGACCGTGAACAAGGCCTCGACCTCGCTCTCGTCGAGGCTGGATGTGGGCTCGTCGAGAATCAGCACGCACGCCGAAAGGCCCAGTGAACGCGCAATCGCCACCATCTGCTGGATCGCCACCGGATAGCGCGACAGCGGACGGCGTACGTCCAGCTCCAGCCCCAGCCCGGCCATCATCGTCTCGGCCTCGCGACGGACCCGCGGCCAGTCGATGGTGCGCCAGCGACGATGCCGAGGGTAGCGGCCGGCAAGCAGGTTCTCCGCCACCGACAGGTTCGGGCACAGGTTGACTTCCTGGTAGACGGTGCTGATGCCCAGGCGCTGCGCCTCGACCGGCGTCGCCGGGGCGATGGCGCGGCCGTCGAGCTCTAGCGTGCCGGCATCGGCGGCGAGGGCGCCGGTCAGCATGCGGATCAGCGTCGACTTGCCGGCCCCGTTCTGGCCCATCAGCGCGTGGATTTCGCCGCCGCGCAGGCACAGGTCGACATCCTGCAATGCAGCCACTCCGCCGAAATGCCGCGTCAACCCGCGTGCCTGGAGCGCTACCGGTTGCGATGCGTTCGTCGGCCCGGATGTCATCATCAGTACTTGCGCGTCGGGAACGCGGCGGCGGCGCTCTCCATCGGGTATACCGATTCCTCGACCACGATGCGCCTGGGCAGCGGCTTGCCCGCCTTGATCGCCGCGACCGCTTGCATCAACTGCGGGCCGAGCAGCGGATTGCACTCCACGGTGACGTTGAGCTTGCCGGCCATCATCGCCTCGAAGGCGCCCTTCACGCCATCCATCGAGATCACCTTGATGTCCCTGCCCGGACGCAGCCCGGCTTCCTCGATGGCCTGGATGGCGCCGATCGCCATGTCGTCGTTGTGCGCGAAGACGACGTTGATGCGCTTGCCCTCGGCCTTGAGGAAGGCTTCCATCACCTCCTTGCCGCCGGCGCGCGTGAAGTCGCCGCTCTGCGACCGGATGACCTGGTAGCGCGGATGGCCGGCAAGCGCTTCGTGAAAGCCCTTCTTGCGGTCGATCGCGGGTGCCGATCCCACCGTGCCCTCGAGCTCGACGATGTCGACCGGCCCGTCGCCAGCGGGGGTGTTCTGCAACAGCCAGCGGGCAGCCTTGCGGCCTTCCTCGACGAAATCCGAACCGATCAAGGTGACATACAGCGACGGATCGGACACGTCGACGGCGCGGTCGGTGAGGACGACCGGGATGTGCGCGGCCTTGGCCTCGCGCAGCACCGGCTCCCAGCCGGACTCGACCACCGGCGAAAAAGCGATGACGTCGACGCGCTGGGCGATGAACGAGCGGATCGCGCTGATCTGGTTCGCCTGTTTCTGCTGGGCGTCGGAAAAACGCAGGTCGATGCCGGCGTCGTGCGCGGCCGACTTGATCGACGCGGTGTTGGCGGTGCGCCATTCGCTCTCCGCACCGACCTGGCTGAAACCCAGCACGGTGCGCCCATCGTGGCCACCGCGCCCGGAGCAGCCTGCCAGCGCCAGACCGAACATCGCCAACGCCGCCCCACGCAGATACCGGCTCTTCATGCGTTTTCCTCTTCCCGTCACGAAAGCGTCCTTCTCAAAGCGTATGCACGCCGCCTATCGCGAAGCGGGATTCCGCGCTGCGCAGCGGATTGCGCAGCGGCGCTCCCAGTTCCGGCAGATCGATTTCGAAGACGTCGCCCGGCTGCGCCCGCACGCCATCGGCGAAGCTCAAGGTGGCGGTGCCGAAGAAGTGCAGATGGACGTCGCCCGGACGGCGGTGCCCGGCATACTTGAAGTGGTGGTATTCAAGATTGGCCAGCGAGTGGCACATGTTGGCCTCGCCGGTGAAGAACGGCTTCTCCCACAGCACGCTTTCGCCACGGCGGATGCGGCTGGTGCCGCGCAGATCGGGCGGCAGCCCGCCCGTGCGCAGTTCCGGACCGATCGCGCAGGCGCGAAGTTTGGAGTGCGCCAGGTACAGGTAGTTCTGGCGCTCGGTGACGTGGTCGGAGAACTCGTTGCCGACGGCGAAGCCGAGGCGGTGCGGCGTGCCGTCCGGGCCGATCAGGTACAGCCCGACCAGTTCCGGCTCCTCTCCGCCGTCCAGTGCGAAGTCCGGCGACGACAAGGCCGACCCCGGAGCCGCCACGATGCTGCCGTCGCCCTTGTAGAACCACTCCGGCTGCGCACCCGGCGCATCGCCTTTCGGCGTGCCGCCTTCCACACCCCACTGGAACATCTGCATCGAGTCGGTCAACGCACCCGCTTCGGCCTTTTGCCTGAGGTTCTGGTGCATGGCGTCGCGCGCCGCGGCACTGCCCAGGTGGGTCAGGCCTGTGCCGGTGACGCGGCAATGCGCCGGGTCGGGATGATGCAGCGGCGCGAGCACGCGCCCGTCCGCGAGCAACCGCGCATAGTCGAGCCGCGCATCCCCGCCTTGCAGCTCGGCCTGTGCCTGCAGGCTGCGCCCGCGCTGGATAGCGCTGGTAGCCAGAGCGTAAGTGGACTCCACGCTGTCTAGCGTACGGACCCGCAAGCTATGCGAATCGACCACGCCCACCCGCGTGGCACCAGAATCGTCGAGAAACTGGATCAAGCGCATCGTCTTGCACCTTGTCGATTGGAAAGCCAGCCCTCAGACCGACGCGTTCACTGGCGCGCCGGCCGCAAAGGACCGGAAACGCTTCGACTGTACGTGCGAGATTGATATACGACAAATATATATTTCGTCGTAACCTATACAAGATTCATTATCGGAAACCCTCTATGCGTCCCGCCCCCTGGTTCATTCGCGCACGCCTGAAAACCCGTCAGCTGATGCTGCTGATTGCCATCGAAGAAGAGGGCAATATCCATCGGGCCGCGGAAGTGCTGAACATGTCCCAGCCGGCGGCGTCCAAGCTGCTCAAGGACCTCGAGGACATGCTGGGCGTGTCGTTGTTCGAGCGGCTACCCCGCGGCATGCGGCCGTCCTGGTACGGGGAAAGCATGATCCGCTACGCCAGAATCGCGCTCTCCAGCCTTGGGGCGGCCGGCGACGAGATCGAGGCGCTGAAAGCCGGGCATGCCGGCACGGTCGCCATCGGCGCGATCGCCGGCGCCGCCATCAGCCTGCTGCCCAAGGCGCTTGCGCGGATATCGCAAGCTCACCCGGACTTGCGCGTGTCGCTGCTGGTGGAAAGCAGCGATGTGCTGCTGGAGCGGCTGGAACAGAACCGGCTCGACCTGATGGTGGGCCGCTTGTTCGCCGGGCACGACAAGCGCAACCTGCACTACCAGGCGCTGGCCGAGGAAGAGGTCTGCGCCATCGCGCGGCCGCAGCATCTCATCTTCTCGCTGCCCGCTCCCGACCTGGATGAATTGGCGAAGGCCGCCTGGATCGTGCCGCCGGAAGGCAGCGTGTTGCGCCACCGCTTCGAACTGATGTTCCGCAGTGCCGGACTGCAGGCGCCACAACGCGTGATCGGTACCGCAGCGCTCCTGTTCCTGACCAAGATGCTGCAAGAGAGCGACTATCTGGCCGTGGTGCCCATCGACGTGGCCAGGCACTACGCCGAGCACGGCATGGTCCGGATCGTGCCCCTGGAACTTTCGTGCCGGATGGATTCGTTCGGCATCATCACCCGAACCGACTGGCTGCTGTCGCCGAGTGCGCAGACGGTACTGCAGGCGTTGAACGAAGTGGCGGCGGAGGTATACGGGTAAGCCTGCCTGCTCACTAGGGGGAACCTCGAATAACCCATCATTACGGGGACGGCCAACGAGAGCGTTTTTTTATGCTTATCCGTGCGACAGGTGTTGCGCCAGTCATACCACGGTATTACCATCAGGACATGAAGGTAGCCATCTCCCTCCCGGATCCGGTCTTCTCCGCTGCAGAGAAGCTTGCACACCGCCTTCGCGTGTCGCGAAGCCAACTTTACGCCGAGGCCATCGAGGAGTACTTGGGCAAGCGCCAGGACTCGATGGTGACGGAACAGCTGAACGCTGTGTACACCACGGTACAAGAGCCTGTTGATTCCGCTTTGACCGTCGCCCAGCTTGGAGTCATCGGTCATGAAGCGTGGTGAGCTCTGGTGGGCTGACCTGCCCAACCCTGTAGGCTCCGGCCCCGGCTATAAACGCCCTGTCTTGGTGGTACAAGCCAACCCGTTCAACGCCAGCCGCATCGCCACGGTCATTGTCGCCACGATAACTTCCAACCTGGCCTTGGCGGATGCTCCGGGCAATGTGCGCATCGCCAAATCGGACTCGGGCCTACACCGCGCCTCAGTCGTCAACGTGTCACAGTTGATCACACTGGATCGCTCGATTCTCACAAGTAAGGTCAAGACTCTGTCCGGCGCAGTCATGGATAAAGTGGATAGCGGATTAAAGCTGGTTCTCGCTCTGCCGTAGGCAACGCAACAGGCGATGCCAGGCGGGTACTCACGACCATCCGGCATCGACGACGAACTCCTGCGCCGTGCAGGCCCGCGCCTGGTCCGAGGCGAGGAACAGCACCATCGCCGCGATGTCCTCCGGATACACCTTGTCGGGCAGGCACTGGTTGCGTCGCAGTTCGCGTTCGCCTTCCTCGTCCAGCCATAGCCGCATCTGCCGTTCGGTCATGACCCAACCCGGCGTGACGATGTTGATGCGGATGCGCTGGGCACCGAGTTCGCGCGCCAGTCCCCGGGTCAGGCCGTTCATCGAGGACTTGGCGGCCGCATAGACGGGGTAGCCTCCCGTCTTGGTCTGCCAGCCGGTGGAGCCCAGGTTGACGATGGATCCGCCGCCGAGGCGCCGCATGCCCGGAACCACGGACTGGATCGCGAAGAACGCCGGACGCTGATTGATCGCAATCCGCCGGTCCCAGTATTCAGGCGTGACGTCGCCCAGCGCGTGCCGATCATCGCTGCCGACATTGTTGACCAGCACGTGGAAGTCCCCCAGCTCGGCTGCCGCATCGGCGATGGCCTGCTGCAGGGCATCCACGTCCGTGACATCGCAACGCCGCAGCCACGGCCGCGGATGTCCTGTGGCGGCCACGCGTTCGGCAAGCGCGACGGCGGCCTCCTCGGCCACATCGACGAAGGCCACCTGTGCCCCTTGCTGGGCGAAGGCTTCCACCAGCGCCGCGCCGATGCCGCTGCCGCCGCCGGTAACGAACACCCGCCGCCCCTGCAGTTCGGGATACCGGGCCTGCCCTATGAGCGAGTGAGAAGTTGGCGTAGCCGATGCCTGTTGCTCTTGCACTCAAGGTCCTCCGCAGGGTCGCTATCAATATCTATATTTATATCGATGATGCGAATATTGTTATTTTCACAATATCAATATGCCTTGTAGGATCGCCGCCGTAAAGCAGCGCGGCCCGCACCGCACGCACTTCGCTTCCCCCTATATACCAAGGACCTCCTGCCGATCATGGGCTCACCCAAGAAGCCGCTCAGGCGTAGTCAGGAATGGTTCGGCCGCGAAGGCAAGCAGGGCTTCTACTACCGCAGTTGGCTCAAGGGCCTGGGCCTGCCCAACGACCTGTTCGATGGCCGCCCGGTCATCGGCATATGCAATACCTGGTCGGAGCTGACCCCTTGCAACAGCTCCTTCCGCGAACTGGCCGAGCACGTCAAGCGCGGTGTCTACGAGGCCGGCGGCTTCCCGCTTGAATTTCCCGTGATGTCGCTGGGCGAAACCCAGATACGCCCCACCGCGATGCTTTTCCGCAACCTGGCCAGCATGGACGTGGAAGAATCCATCCGCGCCAACCCGATCGACGGCGTGGTGCTGTTGATGGGCTGCGACAAGACGACTCCGTCGCTGTTGATGGGTGCGGCGAGCGTGAATCTCCCGACCGTCGGCGTGTCCGGCGGCCCCTCGCTGTCGGGCAACTGGCGCGGCCAGCCCATCGGCTCGGGCACCGGCGTGATCCGGATGTCGGAAATGGTGCGCGCCGGCGAACTGGCGCAGGAAGAATTCGTCGAGGCCGAAGCCTGCATGCAGCGCTCCAAGGGCAGTTGCATGACCATGGGCACGGCCTCGACGATGGCCAGCATGGTCGAGGCTCTGGGCATCTCGCTGCCGGAGAACGCAGCGATCCCCGCGGTCGATTCGCGCCGCTTCCGCCTGGCCCATCTCTCGGGCCGCCGCATCGTCGAGATGGTGCACGAGGACCTGCGCATGTCGAAGATCCTCACCCGCGCCGCGTTCGAGAATGCGATCCGTACCAACGCCGCCATCGGCGGCTCGACCAACGCGGTGATCCATCTGCTGGCGCTCGCCGGACGTATCGGCGTCGAGCTGACGCTGGACGACTGGGACCGGCTGGGCTCCCACCTGCCCTGCCTGGTCAACCTCAAGCCATCAGGCGACTACCTGATGGAAGACTTCTATTACGCGGGCGGCCTGCCCGCGGTCTTGCGCGAGATCGCACCTCATCTGGATCTGGGCGCCCCGACCGTCAACGGCCGCACGCTGGGCGAGAACATCGCCGAAGCGCCGTGCTGGAACCGCGACGTCATCCGCAGCGCCGACGCGCCGTTCAAGGCCGACGCCGGCATCGCCGTGCTGCGCGGCAACCTGGCGCCGGACGGCGCGGTGATCAAGCCCTCCGCAGCCTCTCCGCACCTGTTGCAACATCGTGGCCGTGCCGTGGTATTCGAGGACATCGAAGACTTCAAGGCACGCATCGACGACGACGCGCTGGACATCGACGAAACCTGCGTGATGGTGCTGAAGAACTGCGGTCCGCGCGGTTATCCCGGCATGGCCGAAGTCGGCAACATGCCCTTGCCGCCCAAGCTGCTGCGCCAGGGTGTCACGGACATCGTGCGCATTTCCGATGCACGCATGAGCGGCACCGCCTATGGCACGGTAGTGCTGCATGTCTCGCCCGAGGCCGCGGCCGGCGGCAACCTGGCACTGGTACACGACGGCGACATCATCGAGCTGGATGTACCTGGCCGACGTCTTCATCTGGACTTGAGCGACGAAGAACTGGCACGCCGGCGCGCCGAGTGGAAAGCGGCACCCGTGCCGGAACGCGGCTGGGCGAAGCTCTACGTCGAGCACGTGCAACAGGCTCATCTGGGTGCCGACCTGGACATCCTGGTCGGCGGCAGTGGATCGGACGTGGCGCGCGACTCGCATTGAGTGCACCCGCGCTGCCGCTGCCACAATTGGCCCCTTTGAGTGCGCGGCTGATGACGGAGTGCGCAGCTCATACCTCAGGACTAACCTGACGAAGGGGCAAAAGCCCTATTCAGGAATTCATGGGATGACTGCGGACCCCGTAAAACCAGATCTTCCATGAAACCAGACCTGGAGCGGGAAACGAGACTCGAACTCGCGACCCCGACCTTGGCAAGGTCGTGCTCTACCAACTGAGCTATTCCCGCATTGGAGCCGCGCATTCTAATACGTGATTGCGGATCGTCAAGCCCGTAATGAGCAGACGGACATCATGGCGATCACGCATCGCCCTTTCCACTCGATGGTTGTTCCGGCGCATCGCCGCGCAGGATCGGCCATGCCGCACGCAGGTAATACATGCCGGACCAGATCGTGAGCACGCCGGCAATCACCAGCAAGGCCTCGCCGATGTGGTACAGGCGCAGCGCGGTGGCCTCCTTCTCGTGCTGCACGATCAGTACCACCAGTGCAACCATCTGCATCACGGTCTTGAGCTTGCCGATGAAGGCGACCTTGACCGCCGCGCGCATGCCGATTTCGGCCATCCATTCGCGCAACGCCGACACGCTGATCTCGCGCCCCACGATCACCGCGGCAGTCACCGCCATCACCACACCGGACCAGCCGTTGCTGTGATGGGACTCGACCAGCAAGAACAGCGTCACCGCCACCATCAATTTGTCGGCGACCGGATCGAGAAACGCGCCGAAGGCCGAGGTGAGATTCATCCGCCGCGCCAGATAGCCATCCAGCCAGTCGGTGAACGCCGCCAGCACGAATACGATGGCGGCGGTGATGTTGTGGCCCGGGAACGGCAGGTAGAACACCACCACCATGACCGGCAGCAGCGCGACACGAAACAAGGTCAGCCAGGTCGGCAGGTTGATGCGCATGATGTGTTCCAGTGATTTGCCGCAGTTTCGCACGTCATCGCGTTACTGCCGAGTCAGGGCATTCACAAAAATGCTCAGCCGTGCAGACTGGCGTAGATGCGTTCAGCCAGGCCGCGATCGATACCCTTGACCTGCATCAGCTCCTCGATGCCGGCACTCTCCACACCCTGCATGCCGCCGAATGCCTTGAGCAAGGCCGAACGCCTGCGCGCACCGATACCGGCCACATCTTCCAGCGCGCTGCGCTCGCGTGCCTTCTCGCGCCGTTTGCGATGGCCGCTGATCGCGAAGCGATGCGCTTCGTCGCGCACGGCGGCAACCAGATGCAAGGCCGGCGACGACGAGCCGGGATGCAGTTCACGGCGGGGATCGCCGGATTCGACCCGGGCAAGCACCAGCGTCTCCTCGCCCGCCCGCCGCCCCGGCCCCTTCGCCACACCGACCACCTCGATACCGTCGACGCCGAGTTCCTTCAACACGTCCAGCGCCTGCGCCACCTGCCCGCTGCCGCCGTCGATCAGCAGGATGTCGGGTCGAGAGCCCTCGCCTTCGGCGACCTTGCGGAAACGCCGGGTCAGCGCCTGGTGCATGGCAGCGTAGTCGTCGCCGGGGGTGATGCCGGTGATGTTGAAGCGCCGGTAGTGCGACTTTTCCGGCCCTTCCGGCCCGAACACCACACAGGAGGCGACCGTCAGCTCGCCCATGGTGTGGCTGATGTCGAAGCATTCGATGCGGCGCGGCGCGGTGGTCAGCTCCAGCACTTTCTGCAGATCGTCGAAGCGCGTGCCCAGAGTCTGCCGACTGGCCAGGCGCGCGGTCAGCGAGGCCTGCGCATTACGCTCGGCCATCTGCAGGAATTGTGCGCGGTCGCCGCGCACGCTGGATTTCAGTTCCACTGCGCGACCGGCGTGCTCGGTCAGCAACTGGGTCAGGATCTGCTGGTCGGCCAGGGTTTCACCGAGAATCAGTTCGCGCGGCACCGGCCGATCCAGGTAGTACTGCGCGATGAACTGGGTCAGCACATCGGCGGGCTCCGCATCCAGCGGCAGCCGCGGGAAGAAATCGCGGGTGCCGAGGCTGATGCCGTTGCGGAAGAACAGCACGCTGATGCATGCCATGCCCGCTTCGATGCGGCAGGCGATCACGTCCATGTCGGCGCTGGCACCGTGCACGTGATGCTGCGCCTGCAACTGGCGCAAGGCGGCGACCTGATCGCGCAGTTTGGCCGCGCGTTCGAACTGCAGCGCCTTGCTGGCCTGCTCCATCGCCTCGGCCAGTTCGTCGATCACCGCGTTGCTGCGGCCTTCGAGAAACATCTCGGCGTGGCGTACGTCGCTGCGGTAATCCTCCACGCTGATCAACTGCACGCACGGCGCGGTGCAGCGTCCGATCTGGTGCTGCAGGCAGGGCCGCGAGCGGTTGCGGAAATAGCTGTCCTCGCACTGGCGCACCTTGAACAGCTTCTGCATCAGGCTGAGGCTTTCGCGCACGGCATAGGTGCTCGGATACGGTCCGAAGTAGCGTCCCGGCAGATTGCGCGCACCGCGATGGAAGGCCAGCCGCGGATAGTCCTCGCCGCCGGACAGATAGATGTACGGGTAGCTTTTGTCGTCGCGCAGCAAGATGTTGTAGCGCGGCTTCAGTGATTTGATCAGCTGCGATTCCAGCAGCAGCGCCTCGCCCTCGGTGCGCGTCACGGTGATTTCGACGCGGGCGATCTGCGCCACCATCGCGGCGATGCGCGGCTCCATCCGCGGCTTCAGGAAATAACTGCCGACACGCTTTTTGAGGTTGCCGGCCTTGCCTACGTACAGCAGCTCGCCGGCCGCATCGAAATGACGATAGACCCCGGGCGAGGACGTGAGCGTGCGGACGAAGGCCTTGCCGTCGAACGGTAGTGGTTGCGCGGGCTGCATGGAGGAATTCTAGCGGTGCGGATGGCGATCCGACCGATGTGGAGGCTCAATGCCAGTGAAAAAACCACTTCCTGTGGTTTTTTTTCATCGCGAGTCCGGCGCGTGTCCTGACTCGCTCACGCAAATGAGGCACCGGCGTGCCCGATTCACGGCCGGCCATCCGTGGCTGGCTTGAGAGCTTGTTTTGCAAACTCTCAATGCTGCGTGCGCAACCACTGCTCGGCGCGTTCGAGATCGGCCAGCGTGTCGATGCCGGGTGGAAACGGCTCCGGCGTCAGGCGCACCGCAATCGCGTGGCCGTGTTCCAGCACACGCAGTTGCTCCAGCGATTCGGTCTGCTCCAGCGGCGTGCGCGGCAGGCGCGCGTAGCGGTCCAGAAATCCGGCCCGGTAAGCGTAGATGCCGATATGCCGCAAAAACGGCGAACCGGACGGCAACGCCTGCCGATCGACGGCAAACGCATCGCGCGCCCAGGGCAGCGGCGCCCGGCTGAAATACAGCGCCCGCCCATTGACGGTACGCACCAGTTTCACCACGTTCGGATCGAACAACTCCTCGGCGTCGATGATCGGCGTGGCCAGGGTCGCCATCGGCGCGTCGTCGCCCTCCAGCGCCTGCGCCACGGCGCGAATGCCGGCAGCCGGCGCAAACGGCTCGTCGCCCTGCAGGTTCACCACGATGCTGTCGTCGCTCCAGCCGCAACGCGCCGCGCATTCGGCCAGGCGGTCGCTGCCCGAGGCATGGTCGCTGCGGGTCATGCAGATATCCACACCTTGCCCGGCCAGTACATCGGCGACGCGCTGATCGTCCACCGCCACCACCACCTGGCGGGCGCCGGCCTGCAGCGCGCGCTGCGCCACCCGCACCACCAACGGCACACCGTCGATCTCGCGCAACGGCTTTGCGGACAGGCGAGTCGAGCCGTACCGGGCGGGAATGGCGACGATGAAAGGGGGCACAGCGTTGGACATGGATAATCCTTCAACCAGGCGGCAGGCGTGGCCACCAAGATACAGGCACCTGCGCGGGTGGGTCAGCTCACACTCTGCAGCGCGAAACCGCAGCCATTGGCCAGCTCGAGAAAACCGGGGAACGAGGTGGCGACGTGGCTGCAGTCGTCGATGCGCACCGGGCCGCTCGCGACCAGCCCGGCCAAGGCGAAGCTCATCGCGATGCGATGATCGAGGTGGCTTTCCACGCTGCCGCTGCCGAGCTGGCCGCCGTGGATGATCGCACCATCGGGGGTCTCTTCGATCGCCGCGCCGAGCGTGCGCAAGCCGGTGGCCATGGTCGCGATGCGATCGGATTCCTTCACCCGCAGTTCGGCGGCGCCGCGGATGACGGTACGGCCGCCGGCCACGGACGCGGCGATGAACAGCGCCGGGAATTCGTCGATCATGTCGGGCACCAGTGACTCGGGCAGCTCGACGCCGTGCAGCGGCGCGTGGCGTACCAGCAGATCGCCGACGGGCTCGCCGCCGCTTGCGCACTCGTGCTCTATCGTGATGTCCGCCCCCATCAACCGCAGCGCGTGCAACAGTCCCGTGCGGCGCGGATTCAGGCCGACCGCCGGCAAACGCAGCTCGGAGCCGGGCACAATGCTGGCGGCCACCAGGAAGAAGGCAGCCGAGGAGAAATCGGCCGGCACGTTCACATCGGTGGCACGCAGCGCGTGGCCGCCTTCCAGTTTCGCGCGACCCGGCTCGAACGCGATCGGCCAGCCGAACGCGGCCAGCATGCGCTCGGTGTAGTCGCGAGTCGGATGCGGTTCGATGATCTCGGTTTCGCCGACGCCATACAGTCCAGCCAGCAAGAGCGCGGACTTCACCTGCGCGCTGGCGACCGGCAGTTCGTAGCGGATGCCGTGCAGCGGCTGTCCACCATGCACCTGCAGCGGCGGCAAGCCGTCACGCGTATCGATGCGCGCGCCCATCAAGGCCAGCGGATCGGTGACGCGCCGCATCGGCCGCTTCGACAACGAGGCGTCGCCGATCAAGCTGCTGTCGAACGCCTGCCCGGCCAGCAAGCCGGTCAACAAGCGCATGCCGGTGCCGGCGTTGCCGCAGTCGAGCGACTGCGACGAGCCGCGCAGGCCATGCAGGCCGACGCCATGCACCACGCGTTCGCCCGCCGACGGTGTCTCGATGCGTACGCCCAGCTGTGCCAGCACGGCGGCGGTGGCCCGGGTGTCCTCGCCTTCGAGGAAGCCGCGGATGCGCGACTCGCCGTCGGCGATCGCGGCCAGCATCAGGGCGCGATGCGAAACCGACTTGTCGCCGGGCACGCGCACGCTGCCGTGCAGGGGCCGGCGTGGCCGGCTGCTGCTCCAGTCGAGGCGATTCACTCGAATATCTCCATGCGGTTCAAGGCAACGCGACCGGGTAGGACCCCAGCACGCGTACCGTCGCCGCCGACTCGCCGATGTCCTGCACGGCGGCCTGCAACGCGTCGTCGTCGATATGGCCGGAGACGTCGATGAAGAAGGCGTATTGCCACTTGCCGGTATGCGCCGGACGCGACTCGATCCGGTTCAGGCTGATGCCGTGCTTGGCGAACGGGCTGAGCACGTCGTACAGCGCGCCGGGCTTGTCGTTGACGGTGATCAGCAGCGACGTGCGGTCGTTGCCCGAAGGCGGAAACAGCGAACGGCCGATGACCAGGAAACGTGTGGTGTTGTCGGCACGGTCCTCGATGCCCTGCGCCACGGTCTTGAGACCGTAGACCTTGCCCGCCGTCTCTCCGGCGATCGCCGCGGCGTCGTCGGCATGCCGGGCCAGGCGCGCGGCTTCGGCATTGCTGCCGACCGCGATGCATTCCACGTTGGGAAGATTGATGCGCAGCCAGGTCTTGCACTGCTGCAGCGACTGCGCGTGCGCGTAGACGCGCTTGACGTCTTCCAGCCTGCCGGCCTGCGAGTGCAGGCACTGGTGCACGCGCAGTTCCACCTCACCGCAAATCGTGGCTTCGGACGTAAGGAACATGTCCAGGGTGACCTGGATCATGCCCTGACCGGAATTTTCCACCGGCACCACGCCGAAATCCGCGTGGCCGGCGGCGACTTCCTGGAACACTTCCTCGATGCTGCCCAGCGGCAGGCCGTAGGCGGCATGGCCGAAATGCTTGCGTACAGCCTGCTCGCTGAACGTGCCTTCGGGGCCGAGGAAGCCGATCTTCAGCGGGTCTTCCTGCGCCAGGCAGGACGACATGATCTCGCGGAACAGACGCACCATCTCGGCATCGGACAGCGGCCCCTTGTTGCGATCCACCACCATGCGCAGCACATGGGCCTCGCGTTCCGGACGGTAATATTCGATCGCCGAAAGCCCGGAGCCTTTCACCTTCGCCACCGTCTGCGCGTGGTTGGCGCGCTCGGAAATCAGCTGCTGGATCTGGCGATCGATGCTGTCGATGCGCTCGCGCATCTCGCTCAGCGGTGTCTTTGGATCGGTCATGCTTTAGCCGCCTGGAAGTAAAGAAGTCCAAATGATGGACTGACATCATGCCCGAAATTCATCCTCCACGCCCCATCAGCCGTGCCGCTGGGCAAAATCCCGCATGAATGCCGTGAGCACCTGCACGGCCTCCGGCGGCACCGCGTTGTACAGCGACGCGCGCATGCCGCCGACCGCCTTGTGTCCTTTCAACGCGAGCAGGCCGGCTGTTTCGGACTCCTTCAGGAACGCGGCATCCAGTGCGGCGTCGTGCAGCGTAAAAGGCACGTTCATGCGCGAGCGGGCGGACGGCTCGACCGGATTGCGGTAGTAACCGCCCGAACCGTCGATGGACCGATACAGCAATTCGGCCTTGGCGCGATTGCGTTCACCGATGGCGGCGACGCCGCCCTGCTCCTGCAGCCACTGGAAAGTCAGCCCGGCCAGGTACCAGCCCCAGGTGTTGGGCGTGTTGAGCATCGAATCGTGTGCCGCGTGTTCGGCGTAGCGGAAGATCCGCGCCATCGGCCGGCCGGCACGTTGCAGCAGGTCGCGGCGGATGATCATCACCACCAGGCCGGATGGCCCGATGTTCTTCTGCGCACCGGCATAGATCAGCCCGAAGCGCGAAACATCCAGCGGCTCGGACAAGATGTTCGACGACATGTCCGCCACCAGCGGCACCGCCCCGACCTCGGGAATGTCGTGGAATTCCACGCCATGGATCGTTTCGTTCGGTGTGTAATGCACGTACGCGGCTTGCGGATCGAGCTGCCAGCTTTCGCGTGGCGGCAGCGCCAGGTAATGGCCGGCCTCACCGCTGGCGGCCACGTTCACCCGCAGATACGGTGCCGCCTCGCTGACCGCCTTTTCGCTCCAGTGACCGCTGACGATGTAGTCGGCGCTGTCGCCGGCGTCAGCGAGGTTCATCGGAATCTGCGCGAAGTGCTGGGTGGCGCCGCCCTGCAGGAACAGCACGGCATAGTCGGCGGAGACCGCCAGCAGCGAGCGCAGATCGGCTTCGGCCCGCGCAGCCATCTCGATGAAGCGCTTGCCGCGGTGGGATTGCTCCATCACCGAGGCGCCGCTGCCGTTCCAGTCCAGCATCTCGCGCTGGGCTCGTTCAAGTACCGCCTGCGGCAATGCTGCCGGACCGGCGCTGAAATTCCAGACTCTGCTCACGTGCTGTTGCATCCCGTCGTGGTGGTCCACGCATTATGGCGCGGCGCAGCATGGAGTGGTCAACACAGAATGCCGATTCCGGGTCAATGGCGAAGGCTCGATGCGACGGCAGCAGAGAACTTCAGTCGTGGCGGAACCTGTCGTTACAATGGCGAAACGGTCTGGCAGCAGGCCATGGATAGCCATCAGGGGGCGTATGACTTTGGCAAGGCAGACTCGTTGCGACGGATCGTGGCTACGACGGATCACGCTCGTGGCCGTCCCTTTGATCCTGCTGGGTTTGGCTGGCTGCGCCCAGGTCGATGCCCTCAAGTCGAAGGTCAACAGAAATTCGACCACGACGAGCGCGGCACCACCCGCCCCACCCGAGAGCCGGCGCCCGACGCCATCGTTTCCCGCGATCGTCAACGAGCTCCAGCTCGGCCATTACAGCGAGGGCGAGCAGGACTTGCGGCAGTATCTGCTGCTGCACCCCGGCGACCGCCCGGCGCAAGCCATGCTGCGCCAGCTCACGATCGACCCCAAGCAGGCGCTCGGTTCCCGTTCGCACTCCTACACCGTGCAGGCCGGCGACTCTTACAGCACCCTGGCCGCCCGCTATCTCGGCGATCCCGGGTCGTTCCTGATCCTGGCGCGCTATAACGGATCGGCCAACCCATCGATGTTGCGCCTCGGCGAAACGGTACATCTGCCTTTGTCCCGGGCCGGCACATCGTCGGCAGCGGGCGATGCATCGGGATCCGGGAGCGACACGCCGGCAGCGGAATTGCCCAACGAAAAAGCGCAGCGACTGCAGCGGGAGAGTCTGTCCCTGCTCGATCAGGGACGGAATGACCAGGCGCTGGCACGTCTGGGCGAAGCCTTGTCCATCGATCCGAAACTGAAACCGGTGGGACCGCAAGCCCTTGCCCTGCGCGAGCAGCTGCTGGCCTCTTATCACGAGCGTGCGATCGTGTTGTACCGCGACCAGCAACTGGATCCGGCGATCACGCTATGGAACCGCATCCTGGCCATCGATCCGAATTACGAGCCTGCGGTCATCTATCGGGCGCGGGCGCTCGAACTCAAGCATCGGCTGAAACAGATCTGAAGCTTGCCGTTCGCGTGGCCCGATCGGCCGCCAGGCGAATCGGATTAGAGGCGGAATGACTCAGGTAGCTTCTTCACCGATGGCCGGCGGCCCGATGATTTGCGTCGGTTGCGCCACTTCATCCGCTACGGCACGAGCGGATCGGTCCGATGCCGGATGGCCCCGCGTCTGCAATGCGCTGTTCATCAGGTTGAAGGCACTGAACAGCCGGCCCAGTTCATCCCTGCGCTCGAGGCGGATGCGGTGGTGGAAATCTCCGCGGGCTACCCTGAGCAACGCTTCGCCCAGCATGTCCAGCAGGGCCAGCGGCCGTCTGAACAGCCAATAGGCGGCGCCGACCAGGGCGGCAAGCGTCGTCAGGAGAACGGCGACGATGACCCACAAGGTGGTCTTCTGCGCCGTGCGCAAGGGTTCGTTGCTGACGCCCAGGCGTAGTTCACCGACGGTCTTGGCCTGGTAGTTGATGGGTACGTCGAACAGCAGCATCTCGTCATGGCGCGTGCCGTCCACGAGCTCGCTGCGATAGCTTTCGACGCCATCCGATCGCGACGGGTATCTCTGCTCGCCGGCAGCGGGCAGTTTCTGCCCTATCTCCGCCTGGCGCGTGCTGGCGATGATGTCGCCGTGTCGATCGGCGATGGCGAGATAGTGGATCTGCTGGTTGCGTGCGACATCTTCCACCAGCGCGCGGGTGGCGGCGCGATCGCCCAGCAGAAGGTTCTCGGCGGATTCGCCGGCGACCATGCGCCCCAGGGAACCGCCGAAATCCAGGGCCAGTCCGGTGACGGCGGCGTTCTGCTTGGCATGGATCGCCGCCAGGCCAAGCAGCAGGACAAGGCACAACGTGGCTCCCAGCGCGCCGGCCCAGCGCAGCCGCAGCGAGACGATGCGGTTGGCCAAGGGCTTTTCGTGCAGCCGTTCGTGCTCGCGACGGGCCAGGCGAAGATCGTCGATGACTTCCGCGCCTCGCTGATAACGCGCCTGCGCGGCGGGAGTCAGCAAGGTATGCACGATGTCGATCAGCATCATCGGCGTTGCCGGATCGACCGGTTCAAGCGGCGGGCGTGGCGCGCGTTGCCGCTCCCTGATCAGGCGCCGTACGTCTCCGGTTTCCGACCAGGGCAATCTGCCGGTGATCAGCCAGTAGAGCACCACGCCCAGCGAGAACAGATCACTTCGTGCGTCGGCCGGCTCGCCACGCAGACGCTCCGGGGCCATGTAGGCCAGGGTTCCGCCGATCTCCCGGCGACCGCCGTCGCCGGCATCGTGTATCCCGCGACGATCGGCAATGCCGAAGTCGCTGATCTTGGCGTAATGCCAGCCGTCGGCCAGCATGATGTTTTCCGGCTTGATGTCGTGGTGGATGACACCTTGGGCGTGGGCGTAGTCGAGTGCCGCGGCGATCTGGGTGGCCAGCTCGATAATTATGGACAGCGGCGGCAACCCCTCGCTCGCCACGAAACTGGCGAGCGTTTCGCCCGAGAGGCGCTCCATGGCGATGTAGGAGCGGCCGTCGTCGGTTTCGCCTGCATCGAAAATCGTGACGATGTGGGGATGGACCAGATTGCCTGCCGCACGGGCTTCGGTCAGGAACCGTTGCCGGTAGCCAGCATCGGAAGCCACCTCCCGGTGCAGGCATTTGATCGCCACCTGTCGTTCGATGCCAGGATCGAAACCGGCATAGACGACAGCCATCGCTCCCTCACCGAGAACCCCGTCGATGCGATAACGGCCCAGGGTCTGGGGCCACGCGCGCTCGCTCATCGAGACGGCATCAGAGAAGCCACCATGCCACCAGCGCAGCCAGGCCGGTCACCACGATCAATCCGACTGCAAGGCGAACCAGCTGCCTCGGAGCCGGTGAGCCGCGGTCACGGGTCAGAAACACCAGCTCGACATCCCCCAGGCGAACGAGATCGCCGTGCCTGAGGATCGCCCGGTGAATCCGCTTATCGTTCACGAACGTGCCGTTGGTCGACAACGTGTTCATGATGATGCAGCGCCCCTGCTGGTTCGTGATCCAGGCGTGCGATGAGGAGACGCTGGGCCCGCTGACGACGATATCGTTGCTGGCCAGCCTGCCTATTGTCTGGCGGCCCGAACGGATCGAAAACCGCCGCCCCCCGAGCCCCGGAGTGATGCTCTCCAGAACCGGCTCGCGCACACTGGCCCGCACCCCGGATGCCCCGCCTGCTCCGGACGCGAGTTGACGCAGGTCTTCCTGGACGAAGAATCGCGTTCCCTGCGGACCCGCGGAGCGTTTTCCCGGGGCAGCAGGCAAGATGGGGCGAGGATTGTCCATGGGTACTTCAAACATCGGATCTGTG
Organism: Rhodanobacter terrae; assembly: GCF_042657005.1. Lineage (NCBI taxonomy): Bacteria > Pseudomonadati > Pseudomonadota > Gammaproteobacteria > Lysobacterales > Rhodanobacteraceae > Rhodanobacter > Rhodanobacter terrae. The sequence goes on along the minus strand of NZ_JBHSNG010000006.1, from coordinate 76,803 downwards.
CGGCATTGTAGCCGACCGCATGGCGATTTCCGGCCGTGCATCACGGATCCGCAGCATGCTGCCGACTTGCTCAGAAACGGATCAGCAGGACCAGCGCGATGCCCAGCGCCAACACGGCGGCAGTGACGATCAGCCACCACACTTCGCCGATCGGACCGGCGGCTTCTTCCGGCAGGTGCGGCGGCGGCTCGGGCATCACGATCTCGGGTTCGGGCTCCATGCCAGGCGCCTCGACCACGAAACGATGCATGGCCAGGCCGATCTGGTCTCCGGGTTGCAGCGCCAACCTTCGCACGCCGACGCCGTTGACCCGCAGCGGATGGCGTTCGGATGGTTGAGTGGCTTCCAGCAGCAACTGGCCGTCATCCCAGAAAATCCGCAGCGCGGCGACGTCGCCCTGCGGCAGCTCCAATGCGCAACGGCCTTGCGGCCCAAGCTTCAGGCTGTCCTGCAGCGGCAGCACCCGCCCGGACAGCGGACCGGCCACGGCGCGCAGCGCCACGGTGCAGCGACCCAGCGCCGGCAGGCTCAGCGGAGGACGAAGGGCCGGATCCTGATCAGCGCGCAGCAGCATGCGGCAATCGCCGACGCTGACCACGTCGCCGGCACGCAGCAGCGCGCATTCGCGTACCGGCCGGGCATTGACATAAATGCGGTCGGCCGACGGCAACACATGCAGCACCCAGCCACGACGATCCTGCTGCATACGCAGATGTTGGGCTGCCGCCTGGCCGGCCGCCAGCACGAGGTCGTTGTCTGGCGCGCTGCCGATGCGTAACTGCGCCTGCGTCCAGTGGAAGTCCTCGCGGGCCGCATTGAGAAATTCGATACGCATGAATCGACCGCTGGAAAGATCGTGAAACTCTAGCATTAAGATGGCCTATTCCCACGGAGCCCGTCATGCCCAAGATCGATATCCGCCGCGCTCATCAACTGTCGATCGCCGAAGCCCGCGCGGTGGTCGATCAGGTAGCCGCGCGGATGCACGAAAAGCTCGGTGTGGATGGACAGTGGCACGGCGACACGCTGCGCTTTTCACGGCCCGGGGTGAACGGCACGATTGCCGTCGGCAGCGACGCCGTCGAAGTCCATGCCGAGCTGGGCATGATGTTCTCGCCCTTGAAGGGCATGGTCGAACAAGAGATCCGGCGCAAGCTGGATGAGCATTTCGCCTGATCCGGCATGGATCGGGCCGCTCGCTGTTGTTTCTTTAACCAAACCCCTATTCGTGGCATAATCGTCGGCTTACGCAGCCATGACGGCTGCGCGTGAACCCCGGAACACATGGCCAAAGACGACGTCATCGAAATGGAAGGCACGGTCCAGGAGACCTTGCCCAACACCATGTTTCGTGTGCAACTGGAAAATGGGCACGTGATCATCGCCCATATCTCCGGCCGCATGCGCAAGCATTACATCCGCATCCTCACCGGCGACAAGGTCAAGATCGAAATGACCCCGTACGACCTGAGCAAGGGACGCATCACGTACCGCATGAAGTGATACCGCATGAAGTAACTCTGCGGTTCGGTAACGGGGATGGTGGTGCGTGAAGATGCAAAAGGCGGCGCAATGCGCCGCCTTTGCTTTGTCCCGCGTTTGGCCGCCGGGGCGTGTTTACCCGACTACCGCCGGCAGCTTTTCGGCCGCCTCGCAATCGACCTTCAGTTCGCCATCGTGCACGCTAAGGCGGACCACGCCGCCATCGGCCAGCCTGCCGAACAGCAGTTCGTCGGCCAGCGCACGCTTCACCTTCTCCTGGATCACCCGCGCCATCGGCCTTGCGCCCATCTGCGGATCGAAGCCGTGCTCGGCCAGCCAGCGGCGGGCATCGGCGTCCACGTCCAGGCTCACGTGCTTCTCGGTCAGCTGGCTTTCCAGTTCGATCAGGAATTTGTCGACCACGCGCAAGATATGCTCGAAGTCGAGTGCGCTGAACTGGATGACTGCGTCCAGCCGGTTGCGGAACTCCGGCGTGAAGATGCGGCGTATCACTTCCATCGCGTCCGACTCGTGCTTCTGCTCGACGAAGCCCATGCTGCGCCGTGCCGCGATCGCCGCGCCCGCATTGGTAGTCATCACCACCACCACGTTCTTGAAGTTCGCCTCGCGGCCGTTGGTGTCGGTCAGCACGCCACGGTCCATCACCTGCAGCAGGATGTTGAACACATCCGGATGCGCCTTCTCGATCTCGTCCAGCAGCAGCACCGCGTGCGGATGCTTGGTCACCGCCTCGGTCAGCAAACCACCCTGGTCGAAGCCGACGTAGCCCGGGGGAGCACCGACCAGCCGCGACACCGAATGAGCTTCCATGTATTCGGACATGTCGAAGCGGATCATCTCGATACCCAGCTGCATCGCCAGCTGCTTGGTGACCTCGGTCTTGCCGACGCCGGTGGGACCAGCCAGCAGGAAGCAGCCGATCGGCTTGGACGGATCGGCCAGACCCGAACGGGCCATCTTGATCGACGCGGCCAGCGCCTCGATCGCCGGATCCTGGCCGAACACCACCATTTTCAGATTGCGATCGAGATTGCGCAGCACGTCGCGATCCGATGCCGACACCTGCTTGGCCGGGATCCGCGCCATCTTCGCGATGATGTACTCGACCTCGCTGACGTCGACCGTGCCGGTACGCTGATCTTCCGGCAGCAGGCGCTGGCGCGCACCGGCCTCGTCGATCACGTCGATCGCCTTGTCCGGCAGCAGCCGGTCGGGGATGTGCTTGACCGACAGGTCCACCGCCGCCTTCAGCGCCTCGTTGGTATAGGCGACGTGGTGATGCTCCTCGAAGCGCGAGCGCAGGCCCTTGAGTATCTCGATACTGTCGGCCACGGTGGGCTCGACCACGTCGATCTTCTGGAAGCGGCGGGCCAGTGCGCGATCCTTCTCGAACACGCCGCGATATTCCTGGAACGTGGTCGAACCGATGCAGCGCAGCTCGCCCGAGGCCAGCATCGGCTTGATCAGGTTCGAGGCATCCATGGTGCCGCCCGAGGCGGAACCGGCGCCGATGATGGTGTGGATCTCGTCGATGAACAGGATCGCGCCGGGCTGCTTCCTGAGCTGGGCGATCACGCCCTTCAGGCGCTTCTCGAAATCGCCGCGGTACTTGGTGCCGGCCACCAGCGCACCCAGATCCAGCGACCAGATCGTGGCATCTTCCAGCACCTCGGGCACTTCGCCGTCGACGATGCGCTTGGCCAGACCCTCGGCCAGTGCCGTCTTGCCCACGCCGGCCTCGCCGACATACAGCGGGTTGTTCTTGCGCCGACGGCACAGCACCTGGATGGTGCGCTCGATCTCGTCGGCGCGCCCGATCAGCGGATCGATCTTGCCTTGCAGTGCCAACTCATTGAGGTTGTTGGCGAATTCTTGCAACGGATTGCCCTTCGGCTCGCCGCCCTCCTCGCCCTCGCGCTCGCCGCCGGACACGCCGGCCGCCGGTTCGTCGCCTATCTTGGCGATGCCGTGCGAGATGTAGTTGACCACGTCGAGCCGGGTGATCTCCTGCTGATGCAGGAAGTACACGGCATGCGAATCCTTCTCGCCGAAGATCGCCACCAGCACGTTCGCGCCGGTGACCTCTTTCCGTCCCGAGGACTGCACGTGATACACCGCGCGCTGCAACACCCGCTGGAAGCCCAGCGTCGGTTGCGTGTCGCGCTCATCGCCGTGCGGCAATACCGGTACGGTCTCGTTGATGATGCGCGTCAGTTCGGTGGAAAGCCGCGGCAGATCCACGCCGCAGGCGCGCAAGGCGCCCAGTGCCGACTGGTTCTCGGTCAGCGCCAGCAGCAGGTGCTCCACCGTCATGAATTCATGGCGTTGTTCACGGGCCTGCTTGTAGCAGTGGCCGATGGTGACTTCCAGATCCTTGCTGAACATTCGGATCGTCTCCGCTTGAAAAGTTGAGCGGCCTTCAACGCCGCGATGGGCACGAAATGGGGTCGCTCAGAGCTTTTCCATAGTGCACAACAATGGGTGCTGATGGGAACGTGAATATTCGTTGACGTGGGTTACCTTGGTTTCCGCCACCTCGCGGGTGAATACGCCGCATACGCCCTTGCCGCGCGTATGTACATGCAGCATCACCTGTACCGCCTGCTCCTGGTCGAGGTTGAAAAAACTGCGCAACACCTCGACCACGAAGTCCATCGGGGTGAAATCGTCATTCAGCAGCAGCACCTGAAACAGTGGCGGTCGCGCCACCTCCGGCTTGGCGGTTTCCAGCGCCAGACCGCGGCCGCTGTCGTGCTCGTGTTCGGTTTCGTGGGCCATGGTTTCTTGGGGTGTGATCTCTGATATGAAGTATACGCCGCGCGGGATATGCAGCTGTCCGCAGCGACCGTCTGCATAGGTAATGGCACAATGGCCGCTTTTCCAGCCCCTTGCCGTTCCCTATGGCCAATTCCGTTCCCGCTACCGAAACCTGGCGCCCGCACGTCACCGTCGCCTGCGTGGTAGCCGTCGGCGAGCGTTTCCTGATGGTCGAGGAAGAGGTGAACGGCCGACTCGCCTACAACCAGCCTGCAGGCCATCTGGACGACGGCGAAAGCCTGACGGCCGCCGCCCTGCGCGAGACGCTGGAAGAGACCGGCTGGACGGTGGAACTGCAGCACCTGATCGGCGTGCACCAGTGGCGCAGCACCGAGCATGGCGAGGCCGTGGTGCGTTTCAGCTTCGCCGCCCGGGCGGTCAGCCATGCTCCGAACCGCCCGCTGGATACCGGCATCCGTCGCGCGCTGTGGCTGACCCGTGCCGAAATCGCAGCGCTGGATGACCGCCTGCGCAGCCCGATGGTGCTGCTGAGCATCGACGCCTGGCTGGACGGCCGGCGCCTGCCGCTGGATACGTTGAGTTACCTGCCTGAAGGTGGATCGATGTGAAGCGGCCCTACATGAAGGTGATGCTGGGCATTTCCGGGGGCGTCGATTCCTCGGTCGCGGCACTGCTGCTGCAACAGGCCGGCCATCAGGTCGAAGGCTTGTTCATGCAGAACTGGGAAGAGGACGACCGCTCCGGCCCCTGCACCACGGACGCCGACCGCAAGGATGCCGTGGCCGTGTGCGGACGGCTCGGCATCCCGTTCCATGCGCGCAATTTCGCCGCCGAGTACTGGGATGGCGTGTTTGCGCATTTCCTCGCCGAATACCGCGCCGGACGCACGCCGAACCCCGACGTGCTGTGCAACCGCGAGATCAAGTTCAAGACCTTCCTGGATGAAGCCCATGCGCTGGGCGCCGAGAAGATCGCCACCGGCCACTATGCCCGCGTCGATTTTCAGGCGGGCCATCATCGCCTGCTGCGCGCGGTGGATGCGGCGAAGGACCAGAGCTATTTCCTGCACGCGCTAGGTCAGCAGCAACTCGCCGCCACGCTGTTTCCGCTGGGGGACATCGAGAAATCCCGCGTACGCGAGCTGGCCCGCGAAGCGGCGCTACCGACCCATGCGAAGAAGGATTCCACCGGCATCTGCTTCATCGGCGAGCGCGATTTCCGCAGCTTTCTGGCCCAGTACATCCCGGCCCGGCCCGGCGAGATGCGCACGCCCGCGGGCGAGCTGATCGGCGAGCACCAGGGCGTGATGTATTACACCCTGGGCCAGCGCAACGGGCTGGGCATCGGCGGTCGCCACGGCGCCGGCAGCGAGGCCTGGTACGTGGTCGGCAAGGATGTACCGGCGAACGTGCTGTACATCGCCCAGGGCGGCGAGAACCGTTGGCTGTATTCGCAACGACTGCAGACGGAGACGCCGAACTGGATCGCCGGCACGGCGCCTGCCCCCCATTTTCGCTGTACCGCTCGTACCCGCTATCGCCAGCTCGATCAGGCTTGCGTCGTCGAAGTCCACGGCGACCGGCTTGAGGTACGCTTCGACGAACCTCAGCGTGCCGTCACCCCCGGCCAGTCGGTGGTCTTCTACGATAGAGACGTCTGTCTCGGCGGCGCGGTGATCGCCGCCACCGACGCACCGTATGGCGGCCTGCTGCCGGCATTCACTCCCTCTCCCACGCTCCCCGCAAGAGAACCGCCATCCCGTGTTTGAAACTTTTTCAATGAATGAAGAGCGCGTACTCGCCCTCGCCGGTCTGTTCCAGGCCTGTGCGCTGGCGCAGCAGCTGGCCAACGAAGGCCGCTGCGATGAAGGCGCGATGGAGGCCAGCGTGGCCAGCGTGTTCCGCATCGACGCGCCCTCGGTAGTCGGCGTGTACGGCAATATCTCCAGCGTGCGGATCGGCTTGCGCAACCTGATCGCGCAGCTCGACGAAAGCGATCGCGACATGGCGGTGACCCGCATGGTGGTGACCGTGATGCGGCTGGAGCGCAGCCTGGCCGGCCGGCCGGAGCTGCTCGGCAAGTTGCAGCAAGGCATCGTCGCCGCCGAGCGGCAGGTCGAGCATTTCGGCCGGGACTCGACGCAGGTCATCAGCCGGCTGGCGGAGCTGTACGCCTCCACCTTGTCCACGCTGAAGCCGCGGGTGATGGTCAGCGGCAACCCGCAGCAGCTGCAACTCCCGGTCGTGGTGGAAAAGGTGCGCGCCAGCCTGCTCGCTGCCGTACGTTCGGCAGTGCTGTGGCGGCAGGTCGGCGGCCGCCAGTGGCAGCTGCTGCTGTACCGGCGCCAGTGCAGCATGCTTGCGCGCGGGTTGCTGACTGGAGCGACGCTGGACAATCGCTGACGGCGGTTTCCGGCGGCAAAAAAAGCAAACGGCGGGCATATGCCCGCCGTTTTCCGTCCATGGAGTGGAACTCCCTTGCGATAACCTGACAGCCTGTATCTACATGCCCGAGTGTGCCTCAGGTATGTGACAGTTTTAGAATGCCACCTGGCCGAAAACGCCGATTTCGTCGGTCTTCACGTTCTGGATATGGGGCGGAGCCGGACTGGTCACCGACTTGTCGCCCTTTTCGTGCTTGTACACGACGGCCAGCTGGAAGCCCTTGGTGATGTCGAACTGGACACCGGCGTTGTAGTAGGTGTCTTTCGCGTTGCGATCCAGGTCCTTGCTCAACTTGGCTGAATCGTAGCGTGCAAACAGGCTGACATTGTCGGCCACCGGCACGCTGCCCCAGACCGAGTAACCGTCGGCCTTGTCGGAAAGCGGGCTAAGCACGTTGTTCCAGTCCTTGGCGGTGAAATATTCCGCACCGAGGCGCAAAGCCTTGCTCGCATAGGCCACCATCAGGTCGCCGCGCTGCGCGGTGTTCTGTGCGCTGACGGTCTGGGTCTCCTTGCCGAGGTGGCCGCTGTAACCGCCCAGCGCCACGATCATGCCTTCGAACGGCACGAAACCGACGCGACCTTCCACGTCCACGCCCTTGCTGCGGCTCGGGTTCTTGTAGCCGTTGCCGTTGACCACCGACACGGCGTAGTTGAGCGACTTGCTAGCCCCGACGTCGCCGCCCAGATGCAGGCCCCAGTCGGCCGAGTTGCCGTAATGCAGACGGTCGATAAGCGTATTTTCGACGTAACGGAAGCCGTATACGTTTTCGACGAAGGGAATCCACGGCATGTCGGCCGAGCCGACGCGGAATACCGCCGCCTGGTCGAACTTGCCCTGCACGTAGGCTTTCTTGACGAACAGGTTGGTCTCGCCATCGCTGCTGACGTAGTTGAAATCGGTGGTCAGATTGGCCGACCAGATGTCATTGAATTTGTGGTCGACGCTCAGGTAAAAGCGCTTGACGTCGAGACCGGTCCCCGACGCATTCGTCTTGCCGGTATCGCTGTTCTTCTGGTTGATGTTGGTGAAGTCGAAGTACATCTTGCCGGACAGGGAGGTGTTGTTGATCGCCTTTTCCAATGCCGCGACCTTGGTGTCGGTAGCAGCGGTTATCGTGGTGGCCTTCTCGACTGCCTGACCATTGCTGACGTTGATGTCGGACTGTGCGTCGGTGCGTTGTTCCAGCGAATCCACCTTGGCCTGCAACGCGGCCAGCTGCGCTTTCAGCAGCTCGATTTCTGCGTTGCTGGTGGCCTGCGTCGTTGCCGTCGTCGTCGTCTTTTCGTGCTTTGCCGGCGCCGCAGCGGCCGTGAAACTGGTAACGCCCAGGCCAGCGGCAATCGCCACCGCAATCAATTTGGAACGCATGTCATTCTCCGCAAGTTGGTGGGAAACATCTCAACCGCCCCCTCGATCCGATGGCCGGCTAGCGATTAGTTAACAAGTGTGGCGAGTGATTTTTACGATTGGATGCATCTTTCATGACACATTTGTGACATGGAATCGACTCGCGGTCGAACGCGCCACATACGGGCGATTCGCCTCACGTTGCACGAGGCGGCTGATATGCTTTGCCGATGGGAATACTGAGCAACAACACCGCATCGCGCATGGCGGAGCGGTTTCGCGGCTTTCTGCCGGTGGTGGTCGACGTGGAAACGGGCGGCTTCGATGCCGAGCATGACGCCCTTCTGGAAATAGCCGCCGTGCCGCTGACGATCGGTGCGGATGGCTTCCTGTGCCTCCAGCCGACGGTGTCGACGCATGTGGAGCCGTTCCCCGGCGCGAATCTCGATCCGCGCTCGCTGGAGATCACCGGGATCGACCCGACCAATCCGCTGCGCGGCGCGCTGGCCGAGCGGCTGGCGCTGGATCATATCTTTCATGTGGTGCGCGAGGCGGTCCGCGAGGCCGGATGCCAGCGGGCCATCCTGGTCGGCCACAATGCGGCGTTCGACCTGGGCTTCGTCAACCAGGCGGTGCGTCGCTGCGGGCACAAGCGCAACCCGTTTCACCCTTTCAGCTGCTTCGACACGGTCAGCCTTGGCGGCCTCGCCTATGGCCAGACAGTCCTGAGCAAGGCCGTGCTGGCTGCCGGCCTGTCCTTCGACAGTCGCGAGGCCCATTCGGCGGTGTACGACGCCGAACGCACCGCCGAACTGTTCTGCAAGGTGGTCAATCGCTGGCGCCAGCTGGAGTTGCTCGAACAGGGACAGCTAGGGCTGGATGCCGCCTGAAACCTCCGCCGGGCAGGGATTTCAGGCCCACGCAGGGCCTGATCTGCCGCGCGGACATGACCGCCTGTCACCGGCTGTCATCATTCTGAAACATTGATTACATCCAATGGCAACACGAAGGACCTGAAATGGCAGGGTCTCATCAGACCATCCTCCAAGGAGCTACCGTGTTGACCTCACGCAAATATCTCACTCGATCCACTCGATTCGCCGCCGTCGCCGCGATCGCCGTGGCCTCGACATTCGGCGCGGCCGCACAGGCCACCGATATCACGGGCGCCGGTTCCAGCTTCGTCTATCCGGTTGTCTCCAAATGGTCGGCTGCCTACGCCGAGAAGACCGGCAACCACGTTAACTATCAGTCGATCGGCTCGGGCGGCGGCATTGCCCAGATCAAGGCTGGCACGGTCGACTTCGGCGCTTCCGACATGCCGCTGGACGAGGCCACCCTGAGCAAGTTCGGCCTGGGCCAGTTTCCCGACGTGATCGGCGGTATCGTGCCGGCCTTCAATGTCGAGGGCATCGCCCCCGGCAAGATGGTGCTCGATGGCGCCACGCTGGCCGACATCTATCTGGGCAAGATCACCAAGTGGAACGATCCTGCCATAGCCAAGTTGAACCCCTCTCTCTCGCTGCCGGCCGCCAACATCACGGTGGTGCATCGCTCGGACGGTTCCGGCACCACGTTCAACTTCAGCGATTACCTGTCCAAGGTCAGTACTGTGTGGAAGACCAAGGTCGGTGAAGGCACCGCGGTGCAGTGGCCGGTCGGCGTGGGTGGCAAGGGCAACGAAGGCGTTTCCGCTTACGTCAAGCAGATCAAGAACTCGATCGGCTACGTGGAATACGCGTTCGCGCTGCAGAACCACATCGGCTACGCGCTCATGAAGAACGCCGCCGGCAACGTGGTCGAGCCGACCATCGCGAACTTCCAGGCAGCTGCCGACACGGCGGATTGGAAGCATTCGAGGAACTTCAACCTGGTCATGACCAACGCTCCCGGCGTCAAGGCGTGGCCGATCACAGCCACCTCGTGGGTGATCATGTACAAGCAGCCGAAGAACCTCACCAACGCGAAGGTGACCTTCGATTTCTTCAAGTGGGCTTACGAGCATGGCCAGGATCAGGCCCGCTCGCTCGACTATGTGCCGCTGCCGCCCAGCCTGGTTGAGCAGATCGAGAATTACTGGAAGACCGAATACAAGCTGTAACTGACCAAAGTTGCCTCACCGCAACCGATGGTATGAAATCACTGCGCGCAACCCAGGTTGCGCGCAGTTTGCTGTTGAACCACCCCCTGCCATGGATAACGTGCCCGCATGCAAGTGACCAGCGCCGTACCGCTTGCCCGAGACATCGACCGGCGATCGCGTGCCGACGCCCGGCATGACCGCATCTTCCACCGGGTATTGAAGTTCTGCGCCCTGCTGGTACTGGCCACTCTGCTGGGTGCGGCGCTGTCGACCCTGTGGGGCGGGCGCGAAGTGCTGTTCGGGCATGGCCTGCATTTCCTGACCGGGGATGCGTGGAATCCGGTCGAGGACGACTACGGCGCGCTCGCACCGATCTTCGGTACCCTGGTCACGTCGCTTATCGCACTGGTGATCGCCGTGCCGATCAGCTTCGGCATTGCGATCTTCCTCACCGAGATCGCGCCGACCTGGATGCGCGGGCCAGTCGGTGCCGCGATCGAACTGCTGGCCGGCATCCCCTCGATCATCTACGGCATGTGGGGCCTGTTCGTGTTCGTGCCGTTCATGGCCAACGTCGAGCCCTCCCTCAGCGACACGCTGGGCAGTCTGCCGCTGATCGGCAAGCTGTTCCAGGGCCCGCCGCTGGGACTGGGCCTGCTGACCGCTGGCATCGTGCTGGCCGTGATGATCCTGCCGTTCATCTCCTCGGTGATGCGTGAGGTCTTCCAGACCGTTCCCACGCGCCTGAAGGAATCCTCTTATGCGCTCGGCTCGACCACCTGGGAAGTGCTGTGGGACATCGTGCTGCCCTACACGCGTTCGGCGGTCATCGGCGGCATCTTCCTGGGCCTGGGCCGCGCGCTCGGCGAGACCATGGCGGTCACCTTCGTGCTGGGCAACTCCTACAACATCACCGCGTCCCTGCTGATGCCCGGGACATCGATCTCCTCCAGCATCGCCAATGAATTCAACGAAGCGGTGGGAGTGCACCGGTCGGCCCTGATCGCGCTGGGCTTCCTGCTGTTCGTGGTCACCTTCATCGTGCTGCTGATTGCCCGGTTGATGCTGCACCAGCTGTCCAAGCGGGAGGGCAAGTAATGTCGAATGCCGGCATCTATCTCCGCCGCCGTCTCGTCAACGTGATCGGCCTGCTCTTCGGCGGATTCGCCACCGTGCTCGGGTTGATCTTCCTGGTATGGATCCTGTGGGTGACGATCAGCAACGGCCTGAGCGCGATTCATCCGCGCCTGTTCACCAAGATCACCGCCTACGCCGATCAGGGCGGTCTCTCGAATGCGATCGTCGGCAGCCTGCTGATGGATCTGATGGCCTTGCTGATCTGCGCACCGATCGGCGTGTTGGCCGGCACCTATCTGGCCGAGTACGCCAACCGCTCCAAGCTGGGCGCCTCGATACGCTTTCTCAACGACATCCTGCTGTCGGCGCCATCCATCGTGATGGGCCTGTTCGTGTACGTGATCATCGTGCTGCCGATGTCGAACCTGACCCACGGCAACGTTTCGTTCTCCGGTTTCGCCGGGGCGGTGGCGCTGGCGCTGATCGGTCTGCCGGTGATCGTGCGCACTACCGACGAGATGCTGCAGCTGGTACCGGGCACATTGCGCGAAGCGGCGCTGTCGCTGGGCGTGCCCCAGTGGAAGCTGACCGTGCAGGTGCTGATACGGGCGGCCAGTTCGGGCATCCTCACCGGCGTGCTGCTGGCGCTGGCGCGGCTGGCTGGCGAGACCGCGCCGCTGCTGTTCACCGCATTCGGCAACAACTTCATGACGGTACATCCGCTGGACAAGATGGCCAGTCTGCCGGTGGCCATCTACCAGTACACCAACGATCCGAGCCCCGCCATGCACTCCATTGCCTGGGCCGGCGCATTGTTGATTACCCTGTTTGTGCTGGCACTTAGCCTGCTGACACGCCTGCTGTTTTCGCGCAAGAAGGTGAGCTATGAATGACCTCGCAGCCGCTGCCGCGGCCCCGTTGACCAGCGTCGATGGGCGCACCAAGATCAAGGTGCGCGACGTGCACTTCTATTACAACGGCTTCCATGCGTTGAAAGGCGTCAGCATGGACATACCGGAAAAGCAGGTCACCTCGATCATCGGTCCTTCCGGTTGCGGCAAGTCGACCCTGCTGCGCATTTTCAACCGCATCTACGCGATCTATCCGAAACTGGAGGCCAAGGGCTCGATCGAGCTGGACGGCGAGAATATCCTCGACCCCGGCTATTCGATGAATCGTCTGCGCGGCAAGGTTGGCATGGTGTTCCAGAAGCCGGTGCCGTTCCCGATGACGATCTTCGAGAACGTGGCGTATGGCATCCGCCACCACGAGAAGCTTTCCAAACCGGACATGGAAAGCCGCGTGGAGCAGGCGCTGCGCAGCGCCGCGTTGTGGGACGAGGTGAAGGACAAGCTCAAGCAGAACGCGCTGGGCCTGTCCGGTGGCCAGCAGCAGCGCCTGTGCATCGCCCGTGCGATCGCTTTGAAGCCCGAGGTGTTGCTGCTGGACGAGCCCACTTCCGCGCTCGATCCGATCGCCACTAGCCGCATCGAGCAATTGGTGGAGGAGCTGAAGAGCGAGTTCACCATCGTGATCGTCACCCACAATATGCAGCAGGCCGCCCGCGTGTCCGATTACACCGCTTTCATGTATATCGGCGAGCTGATCGAATTCGGCAATACGGAAAAGATCTTCACCAAGCCTGACAAGAAGCAGACCGAGGACTATATCACCGGCCGATTCGGCTGATCGACGGCGTCCCCCGCCAGGGGATAACCGCCAGGCGGCCATATACTCCCTACTTCCAGCGCGAGAATCACGACATGAGCGGCGACAAAGACCACATCATCAAAAGCTACGACAGCGAGCTCGCGCGCCTCACCGGCGAGATCGTGCGCATGGGCGAGCTGTCGGTGACGCAGCTGGAAGCCGCCATCGACGTGCTCGATCGGCGCGATGAACGCGCCGCGCAGCGCGTGGTCGGCAACGACGACGCGATCGACCAGCTGGAACAAGAGATCAGCCACGACGTGGTGCGTCTGCTGGCGCTGCGCGCACCGATGGCCGGCGACCTGCGCAACGTGTTCGCGGCGCTGCGTATAGCCGCCGACATCGAGCGCATCGGCGACTACGCCGCCAACGTGGCCAAGCGCTCGATCCCGCTGTCGATGATGGCGCCGGTCGCTCCCGTCGGTGGCCTGGGCTATCTGGCAGAACTGGCCGCGGCCAGCGTGCGCGAGGTGCTGCTGGCCTACCGCGACCGTGATGCCGAAAGGGCTTACCAGGTGTGGAAGGAGGACGTCGTGCTGGACGAGGCCTATACCGGCTACTTCCGGCAGTTGCTCACCTACATGATGGAAGATCCGCGCAACATCACGCCGTGCACGCATCTGCTGTTCATGGCCAAGAACATCGAGCGGATCGGCGACCACGCCACCAACATCGCCGAGAACGTGTGGTTTCAGGTCATCGGCGAACCGCTGAACAAGCAGCGCAGCAAGGGCGATTTCACCTCCAGTCCGGAGATGACCAAACTCGGCGCCCCGGCCATGTAGGAGCCCGCTGGCGGGCGATGCCTTTGCTTTGATTCTCCCTATCCAACCATCAAAGCAAAGGCATCGCCCGCCAGCGGGCTCCTACACACGAGCACATCACATCAGGGGCTGAACGCCATCACCGTCGTCGCGAGCCGCCGTTACGGCAGCTCGCGCATTTCGCGGCGCCGCTTGATGCCGCGATACATGCCGTAGCTGCCGATCAGCAGCCACGCGACCTGCATGATGAAGGCAGCGAGGTTGAAATTGCCGAAGCCCAGCGACAGCATCACTCCGATCGCACCCAGAATGTTCATCAGCTGATAGGTCGGGCCGCTGCCCTGCAGCTTGCGTTCCTGCAGCAGGAAAAACGCCAGCAGCACCAGCGCCACGCCGATATAGCCGGCCCAGTCGTACCAGAACAGGTTCATCGCTTCACACTCCGCTGCCGCAAGGCCTCGAACAGCACCACGCCGGTGGCGACCGAGACGTTGAGGCTCTCCATCGTGCCAGGCATCGGAATCTTCGCCACGAAATCGCACAGCTCGCGGGTCAACCGGCGAATGCCCTCGCCTTCGCCGCCCAGCACCAGCGCCACCGGCCCCTTGAAGTCGACGCCATAGATCGAGGTGTCGGTGTCGCCGGCCAGGCCGGTGATCCACACGCCGGCATCCTTCAGCTCGCGCAGCGTACGCGCCAGGTTGGTCACCGCGACCAGCGGCACGCGGTCGGCGCCGCCGGCCGAAGCGCGGCGCACGACCGGGGTCAGACCCACGGCGCGATCCTTCGGCACGATCACCGCAGTGACTTTCGCCGCCGCCGCGCTGCGCAGGCAGGCGCCGAGATTGTGCGGATCGGTGACGCCGTCCAGCACCAGCACCAGCGTTTCGCCGCCATCGCGCTCCATCAGCGCGGCCAGGTCGCTTTCATGCGCCATCGGCGGCGCCTCGTACAACGCCGCCACGCCCTGGTGACGCGCTTCGCCGGCGAGCTTGTCGAGCTGCTCGCGCGGACGGTGGTTCACGGTGATCTTCAGCGCCTTCGCACGCTCGACCAGTTCATGCACGCGCGGGTTGCGCTGGCCGTTCTCGGCGACGAGCTCGCGCACGCGTTCGGCGTCGTTGCTCAGCGCACCTTCGACGGGATTGATGCCGACGATCCAACTCTCACTCATGGCTTGCCTTTCGGTTTCGGTTTGCGTCCGCTGCGCTTCTTGCCGCCGTTTGCGGGCGGCGATGCCGCTGCCGACTTGGCTGACTGACCCTGCCGCTTGCCGCGACTGGGCTGCGCGTGCGCCGACTTGGCTGGTGCCGGCGCGTGGCGAGGACGACTGCTGCCTTCCGTCGATGCTGAAGCGGTGCGCGAACGCGGCGGCGGACTATCGGCCGGTACGTGAGCCTCCTGCACCACTGCATCGCGTCGGCCGAACGCGCGGCCGATCGCCTTGGCTGCACGGCCGAACATGCCTGGCGCCTTGGCGGGACCAGCCGCCTTCTTCGGCAACGAATAACGCTCTCCACTGGCCGCGTAGTCGTAAGCCTTGCCGACAGCTGCCGGCGGCGTGGCCGCCGCGCGTGGCGATACCAGCCGGAAGTCGATTTTGCGATCCTCCAGGCTGGCGCGCAGCACCTGGACACGCACATGGTCGCCGAGGCGGAACTGTGCACCCGTGCGCTCGCCTTTCAGCAGCTTGCGGGTCGCATCGAAATGGTAGTAGTCGTTGGCCAGCTGGCTGATATGCACCAGGCCGGACACCTTCGATTCGTCCAGCTCCACGAACAGGCCGAACGAGGTGACGCCGGTGACCACACCTTCGAATTCGCTGCCGATGTGCTTTTCCATCCACGCGCACTTGAAGCGCTCGTCCACATCGCGCTCGGCCTCTTCCGCACGGCGTTCGCGTTGTGAGCAATGGATCGCCATCGCCGACATCTCGGCCGGGCCATACGTGTAGTCGGCCGGCTTGCGACCGCTCAGCGCGTAACGGATCGCCCGATGCACCAGCAGATCCGGGTACCGGCGGATCGGCGAGGTGAAGTGCGCATACGCCTGCAGCGCCAGGCCGAAGTGACCGCGGTTGTCCGGCTGGTACGCAGCCATGCTCTGCGAGCGCAGCAGCACGTTCTGGATCAGCTCACGCTCGGGGCGGTCACGCACCATGCGCAGAATTTCGGAGAAGTCGGCCGGGGTGACATCGTCCACCGGCGGCATGCGCAGCTTGAACTCGCGCAGGAACTGCTGCAGGTCCTCGTACTTCTCCGCCGGCGGCGGCTCGTGCGCGCGGAACAGCGCGGGGATCTTCTTTCTTTCCAGGAACAGCGCCGCCTGAACGTTGGCGGCGATCATGCATTCCTCGATCAGCTTGTGTGCGTCGTTGCGCTCGGTCGCACCCATCGACTCGACGCTGCCGGTCTGGTCGAGGCGGAATTTCACTTCCGGCGTTTCGAAGTCGATTGCGCCGCGGCGCTTGCGCTGCTGCGCCATCGCCTTGTACAGCGCGTGCAGGTTTTCCAGTTGCGGCAGCACATCGGCGACTTCATGGCGGGCGTCGGCCTCCTTGAGGCCCACCGCCTGCCATACCTTGTCGTAGGTGAGCCGCGCATGCGACAGCATCACCGCGTCGTAGAACTTCGACTTGGTCACGTTGCCTTCGGCATCGATCTGCATGTCGCAGACCATGCACATACGCTCGACCTTGGGCATCAGCGAACAGATGCCGTTGGACAGCGTCTCCGGCAGCATCGGCACCACGAAACCGGGGAAGTAGGTCGAGGTGCTGCGCTCGTAGGCCTCGCGATCCAGCGCGTTGCCGGCCTGCACGTAATGCGAGACGTCGGCGATCGCCACGATCAGCCGCCAGCCGCCGCCACGCTTCGGCTCGGCATATACCGCGTCATCGAAATCGCGTGCGTCGGCGCCGTCTATCGTCACCAGCGGGAGCTGGCGAATATCGGTGCGGCCTTCGCGTTCGGGCGCGGTCACCGCGGATTCCACCTGCGCTGCATCGCGCAGCACTTCCGGTGGCCATTCGTGCGGCAAGTCGTGGCTGGCAATCGCCATTTCCACCACCAGCGACGGCTGCAACCGCTCACCCAGCACCGCGCGAATCTCGCCCATCGGTCCGCGATGCACCGTCGGCGGATCGGTGATTTCGACCACCACGATCTGGCCGGAGCTGGCGCCTTGCTCCTGTCCCGGCTTGATCATCACGTCCTGGTTCAGGCGTCGGTCGTCCGGCGCCACCAGGGTCACGCCGTTCTCGATCACCACCCGGCCGACCAGCCGCGGCGAACGGCGTTCCAGCACCTCGGCAATCGCACCTTGCTTGCGGCCACGGCGGTCGATGCCGACAACGCTGGCCAGCACGCGGTCGCCGTGCATGACGGTGCGCATCTGCTGCGGCGACAGGTACAGATCCTCGCCACCTTCGTCCGGGCGCAGGAAACCGTAGCCTTCGGCATTGGCCAGCACGCGGCCGGCGATCAGATCTAGCTTCTGCGTCGGCGCGTAGCCGCCGCGCCGACCCAGCAGCAGCTGGCCGTCGCGCACCATCGCCGCCAGCCGCTTGCGCAGCGCTTCGAGGCTGTCTTCGTCGTGAATTTCCAGCGCTTCGGCAATGCGTGCCTCGGTCAGCAGTTCGGCGCGCTCTTCGAGCAGTGCCAGGATCGCCTCGCGGCTGGGGATCGGGCGCGCATAACGCTGCGCCTCGCGATCGGCATGGGGGTCACGCACGGCGCCCGCGGCGGCCTTGTTGCGTCGTGGTCCGGTAGACGTGCCGGTTTGCTGGTTCTGGTCGGCGGATCTGGCCCGACCTTTTGGGGGGGACTTGGAGTCCTGTTCCTTGCCGGACTGTGGGGGAGTTTTTCTGGTCACTAAATATCCTTGTGGTATCTGCGGCGCGCAGAATGACACGACGCGATGAATGATTGTGAAAAGTGTTGACAAGCTACCGACAGATGCCTACATTACGCGGCTCACGCAGCTCGCAGAGCGGTGTGACACCTGCCCAGGTGGCGGAATTGGTAGACGCACTAGCTTCAGGTGCTAGCGGGGGCAACTCCGTGGAGGTTCGAGTCCTCTCCTGGGCACCATATTGACAATCCGAGGATAGCCGATAGCGTCCGAGGAAGTCCAAGAAACCCCGCCACGGCGGGGTTTTTTTGTTGTCTTTGCGTCCGATGTGATCCGAGGAACATCGCTTGCAACCGGCCTCCAATGTGAGTACGTTTGTGAGTATCTTCCGGAAGTCGAACTTCGGATTACGATGCTCACGGAAATCGCCATCAAGTCGTTGAAGCCGAAGACGAAAGTTTATCGCGTTTCGGACGCGACGGGTCTGTGCCTCGAAGTGCATCCGAACGGACGCAAGCACTGGCGCCTGCGATATCGCTATGCCGGCAAGTCGCAAATGATGAGCCTGGGACCGTGGCCGCTGATTCCGCTCGCCCTCGCCCGCCGCAAGCGGGACGACTCCCGGCGATTGCTCTACGACGGCGTCGATCCGGTCCGGCACAAGCGCGAACAAGCCGACGCCCGCCTGCGCGAACGCGACGGACTGTTCCCGATCGTTGCTAAGGCGTGGCTCGCTTTCAAGGAAGGCACGGTCGGCACCGAGACCTACCGCAAGATGAAGCTTGTGGTCGAAGGTGACCTGATTCCCGCCCTGCGGCGTCACTCGGCCACCGCGCTCACTACCAAGGATTGTACCCCGATACTTCGCGACATCGCCGCGCGCGCACCCAACCTGGCAACCAAGGCCCGGCAATACCTCAACGGCATCGTCGACTACGCCATCAAGGAAGGCCTGCGCGAGGACGGCAAGGTGCTGGCACTACGCGGCGTCATACCGACCTACGAGAAACACCACATCGCGGCGATCACTCGCCCCGACGAGCTCGGCCCGCTGCTCCGCGCCATCGACGGCTATGGTTCGCCCACGACGCGCGACGCGTTGCTGTTCGCCTCCTGGACGGCCCTGCGCCCCGCCATCGTCGCCTCGGCGCAGTGGCCACACATCGACCTTGACGCCGCCGAATGGCACATCCCCGGGGCACTGATGAAGATGGGACATGACCATATCGTGCCGTTGCCGCGCCAGGCGATCGCCATGTTGCGAACCCGTCGTGCTGCGCTGCCCGCTCGGCAGGCCTACGTGTTTCCGTCGCCCGCGAAACAAACGACACCCCATCTACACCGTGATGCCCTGAGCAAGGCACTCCGAGACATGGGGTTCCAGGGCAAGCACGCCACGCACGGTTTCCGCGGCACGCTGCGCACGATGGCGCGTGAACGTCTGGGTGTGGACATCGACGTGCTTGAAGCGCAGCTCGCCCACGCCAAGCGGGGCGAGGTGCAGAAGGCCTACGATCGGACCACCTTCGACGACCAGCGCCGCGAGGTCATGCAGACTTGGGCGGACTATCTGGATCAGCACCGCACACACGTCGCCTCGAACGCGCCAGGCGCCACGGCTGCGCGACCCACCACCGACCC
The DNA here is from genome assembly GCF_042657005.1 of Rhodanobacter terrae. Taxonomy (NCBI): domain Bacteria; kingdom Pseudomonadati; phylum Pseudomonadota; class Gammaproteobacteria; order Lysobacterales; family Rhodanobacteraceae; genus Rhodanobacter; species Rhodanobacter terrae. Next base: position 57,601 of record NZ_JBHSNG010000006.1, on the reverse strand, counting down.
GCATTCGGCTCGCGCCAAGCAGCCCTCCGCACACCGGGGACGTACACCGGCCGAAGGTCGCGTTCAGAGCTCGCATCGATCCGCACCAACACACCGCGACGCTGCCGGACGCTGAAGCCACCGCGGCAGCAGAACACGCGGCTCCTTCCCCTACGCGGCGCGCGTCGTTCCACCCGATGCGTCATCGTCCATCCTGGGCGCGCGCCCAATGTCGAGGAGTCTGCGAATATCCTCGATGCGCCACGCGGTGATCCGCTCACCAAGGGAGCGCGTCGGTTGCGGGTAGCGGCCGGACTTCACGCCCGCCCACCACGTCGAGCGCGACACGGGGATCAGCGGCGGAATCGCCGGTTGCCCCTGTCGCGCCGGTCGACCGATGATCTGGTGCAACCGCAGATAGCCGGTGGCTGGCAGCGGACAGGGCATGGGCAGCGTAATCGAATGGACTTCCGAGGGCGATGGTTCAACCGTCACGTTGCGAGCCATATGCTGCCCTCCTCCGCCTGAATCCTCGATCTCCAGTCATGAACGCTTCGAGCATGAGCGGAATCAGCGTTACCGCATCGACCACGTCGCCGTAGGTTTGTGCATGCAGTGCGGCATATCGGTCGAGATCGGCCTTGAGGCGAGCGGGGCACACAAAGGTCAGCTTGACGCTCTGCGTGTCCGGCAGCGGCCCGAGCCGCAGTTTCTTCGGAGATGGACTCATGGCATCGGTCCTCGCTGAAAGAACATCGGCTGATACGGTCGCAGCACCAGATCCTTGTCCACCATCACGTTGACCTGGAATCCTGGCCGCACGGTCAGCGTCGGCTGAATGCTCAAGTTGCGTCGCGTGATCTCTTGGCCGACCTGGTTGGTGGTGTCCTGCGCGCTGTCGCGCAGGGCGATGACCGCGTTGCCGTTGACGTTGCCCTCGTTCGAGACAGCCAGTTCCGAGCTGACGCCGAGCAGCGTGGACAGGGCCGCGCCTGACAGGAGGCGGCTCCAGTGCCAGTCCACACCATCCTCCAGCCCGGTGTAGCCGGCCGGGTCGATGCCAGGCAGCTTGTCCAGCGCGATGGACGAGGTATCCGGCAACACCAGGCGCAGCCAGACCAGCAGCACCCGCCGCTGGCCGAAGGCCACCTGGCTGTCGTAGCGGCCGATCAGGCGCGAACCCTGTGGGATCAGCAGATAGTGACCCGTGGCGGTGTCATACACCGGCTGCGTGACCTCGGCGATGATCTGTCCCGGCAGGTCGGAATTGATGCCCGTCACCAGCGCGGCCGGGATCACCGTGCCGGCCATCACCGTGTACGGCGAAGCCGGCGCCTGCAAGGCGCCGGTGTTCCTGGTGGCGGCATCGCCGCCTTTGGTCAGGAACACCTCCTTCTGGTTCTGCCGGTTCTGGATCGCCGTCGGGTCGTTGGGCTGCGCCGCGGTGGATGCCGGCCCGATACCCATCGGATTGAACGGCCCGGCCGACGCATTCGGTATGGCCGGTATCTGGGCGGTCGTCGTGGCCGCGTCCGTTTTGCCCGTGGGGTTGCTGGTGCGGAAGAAGACCGATGAACGGGCGACTTCCTCCGCCTGGCGCTGCCGGTCGATACTCTTGGCCGATGATCCCGGATAGGCCCCGCCGTTCGGCAACGATGATCTGGCCGACGCGGCGCCCCAATCACCCGGTAGCGGCGGCCCGAGCTGCGGCACGCTGGCCGCCGACACTGGGGCGGGCTTCGCGGGCAGCTTCGAGTAGTCTGCCGGCAATTGATCCAGGTCGTCCGCCTTCGCCACGCGATCGACGTTGTACAGCTCGGTTTGATCGACGGAACCTCGCCGACCCTTCGATTGCAGCGCCCACATCGACGCTCCGGCGACGGCGACCGCCAGCGCCGTGGCGGAGATCGCCAGCGTGCGGCGATTCAATCGCGTCACCGGACGCGGTGCCGCTCGCAGCGCGACGCCCTCGGGCGCCACTTTCGGCGCGGGCTGTGGTTCGCGATCAGCGGTGTCCATGATCCGCTCCCGCGCCCACACCATCGGTGCGCTCGATACGCACCACGGCCGCCTTGTCTCCCCCCAACCGCAGCTCGGCCGCGCCGAACAGGCGATCCACGATGTCGTAAGGCGCGTGGAAACGGTAGTTCACCAACTCACCCTTGCCGTCCGGCCCGACAACGAATAGCGGGGGCAGCTCACCTTGCGCAATGCCAGCCGGAAACTGGATGTAGACGTGCTGCCCATCGTCGAACGCACGTACCGGCTTCCACGGTGGGTTATCCCCCGTGATCGCATAACGGAAGTGCAACTGATCCAGCGAAAGGCCCGAGGCGGCCGGTGTCTGCGCATCGGCCGCTTGCGCCTGGGCCTGCAAGGCCAGCATCTGGTCCTTCGGGTACTGCCACGACACTGAGGCCATCCACGCTTTCGGTGTGGAGGTGAGTTCCAGTAAATAAGTGCGCCGGCTCGTCGTGATGACGAGGTTGGTATTGATCCCCGCACGCACCGGCTTGACCATCACGGCCACGTGCCGGCTCGCACCGCTGCCGCTGGTCGTATCACCCACGATCCATTGCACCGTATCGCCAGCCGCGACCGTGACCAGCTGCTCGCCCGCCTGCAACGAAATGACCGTCACTCGGCCCGGACTCGTATAGACCTGATAGAGCGCCCCGTCGGAGAACGGCCAGACCTGGATCGCGTTGATGTAGCCCTCGCGCGTGGGTGCCACGCTCGCCTCGGCATTCGCTTGTTCGACGCGGGCCTTCGCATCGGCCGGCTGGGGTGCCGGCGTGGCGTCGGCGGCCGTCGGCAGAGGCTTCATCTGATCCGGCAGCGGCAAGGGCTTGGGCACCGTCACCACGGCGATCGGCTTGGGTGGCTCGGGTAGCGGTAGCGCCTTGACGGATTCATCCAGTGAGATCGTGGGCGGAGGCTTGCCCTGGGTAGCGCAGCCAGCAAGTCCGCCCAGCAGGGCGAGGCAGGCAGTGACGGTGATGGCGTGTTTCATGGCTTCTTCGCTCCTTCCGGCGCGTCCAGATCACGACTCCAGGACAGGCCGTTGACGTAGATACCGAGGGGGTTGCGGCGCACCTGCTGCTCGGTACGCGGCGTCTGCATGACCAGCGTCAGCATGGCGGTCCAATGCTCGATGCCCGTAGGCGAGCCCTGGTGGTAGTGCTGCTCGATCCAGCGCACCTGGAACGAGGCATCGCTGACGCGCACCACGCTGGTCACGTCCACGGAGACGGAATCCTGGCCGACGTGGGCGAAGGGATCGTGGGCGCGCGCGTAGTCGTTCAAGACCGCCGCACCGCGGTCGGTGGTGTAGCCGTAGGCTTCGAGCCAGTGCTGCCGTACTACTACCGGGTCGATCGACAGCGAGCGCACGTCGGTGATGAAGCGTGCCAGGTGATAGGCGATCTGCGCATCGGCCGGTTTGTACGGCGTCGTCGCCGCGCCGACCGCGCGGACTTCGCCCGTATGATCGACTTCCACCACGTAGGGCGTGACGCGCGACTGGCCAGACTGCCACACCAAGCCAGCCGCCATCAACACGGCGAGCCCCAAGCATCCGCAGGCCATCAACCGCCAGTTCTTTGCCTGCACACGGGCGCTGCCGAGCCGTTCATCCCACACCTGTGCAGCAGCTTGATACGGCGTCGCGGGCACAGGTGATTCGCTGTAGCGCACGCCGGGTCGTTTGAAGCGCATCGTTCGCCTCCCCTACTCGTTCGAGGAATCGTGCAGTTCGGGCGCTGCGCCACCGCCGCCGTGATCGGCCGAACGGACGACGTGCGCGGCGGTCGAGGTGCCGTGCGCGACGCGCTGGCGGCGTTGCAGCCGCTGCGCCCAGTCAGGCGCCCTGTCGGTGGGCGATGCGGCGGCGGCCGATGTACCGGATGCACCACCAGCGGGTGCGCTTGAAGCAGGCGTGGCACCGACTGCCGAGGCGACACGATTCCGCGCGGCACGAGCGCGAGTCGCCATGCGCTGCCCAGCGGCTTGTGCGCCGCTGCGCGCGACGTTGGCCATGCCGGCGCCGAAGGCTCGCGCCCCGGTCGCGCCCGACGCCGCCGTGCCAGCGCGATATGCCGAGGCGGCGCCGCTAGCCGCACGCGCCGTGCCCACGACCCCGCGCGCGGCCAGGCGTGAGCCGGCGGCGACAGCGGCACCGCCTGTCGCAACAGCTGCACCACCGGCAACGGCCAGACCCGCGGCACCGAGCGCCGTGCCGGCCGCCGCCCCGGCACCGAGCTGTGGGGCACCGGATACCAACCCCGTGGCGATACCCGGCCCGAAGATCCCCAGGCCCAGCATCGTGAGCGACGCCAGCATGATGGCGAGTACGTGGTTCAGCGATGGATCGGCGCCGGCGGGTGTCTGGAACTGTCCGAAGATCGTCGAACCGATGCCGACGATCACGGCCAGCACCAACACCTTGACGCCTGAGGACACCACGTTGCCAAGCACCTTTTCGGCGAGGAACGCGGTCTTGTTCCACAGCGCGAACGGCACCAGCACGAAGCCGGCCAGCGTGGTCAGCTTGAACTCGATCAGCGTGACAAAAAGCTGCACCGCCAGGAAGAAGAAGCTGATGACCACGATGATCCACGCGAGCAGCAGCACCGCGATCATGTCCAGGTTGCTGAAGACGGCCGTGAACCCGTGGGACATCGTGCCGAGTTGTTGCAGGATCGGTTGGCCGGCTTGGACGCCGATCTGCGCCAACCGTCCCGGTTGCAGGAAGTCGCCGATGCTGACGGTCGAACCAGCGGCGAGTAGCCCGAGACCCGCAAACGAGCGGAACACGATGCCGGCGAGCGTGTTGAAGTTGCCGATGATGTAGGCGAAGGCGCCGACATAGAGCGTCTTGCGAATGAGCTTGGCCAGCACGTCCTCGCCGCCCATCGCCCAGAACAGGCCCGCCAGCGTCATGTCGATGACGATCAGCGTGGCCGAGAGATACGCGACTTCACCGTGCAGCAGGCCGAAGCCTGAGTCGATGTACTGCGAGAAGACGGCCAGGAACTGGTCGATGACGGAAAGATCGTTCATGGCCGTGTTCCGTTATCGGACTGGTCGAAGCTCGCCGGAATCGGCGGCAACGAGGCCAGCGTCCGGTATTCACCGGGGCCACCGAGGCCGAGGAAGAAACGCCGCGCATATGCCGCATCCACGATCCGGCAGGCCGCTTCACCGACCTGCGCGCGAGCCACCGCGCACCGATGATGCAATGGCCTCAACCGCTGCGGATCGTGGGCCAGCGCCTCCACCGTCAATGCAGGTGCATGCCGGCCACAGGCGGCCAGCACCACGACGACGGACAGGAAAAATGCGCGCGTCATGGCCTCAGTTCCCGTAGAAGTCCACGTGTCGCGGGGTGTATTGCGGGCCATGGCCGATGAAGCGCAACCGCACCTGCTCGGCCTGCGCTTCGTCGGCTGCCGCGCGGGCCTGATCCAGCGCCGACGCGCGATCCTGCGACACGGTGAGCTGTTGCGCCTGGATCGCCTGGCGCGCGATCAGTGCCAACAACTGGTTGGTCGCCTGACTGGCCTGCAAACCACCGACCGCACCCTGGCTCTGCGTGACCAGCCCGCTCAAAACGCTCTGGTCCGACAGCAGGTTCTGCGCGGCCTGCGACTGCATCTGCGTCGCGGTCCGCAACGCCTGCACCGAGGTCTGCCAGCGCGCTTGCGCGTCCTGCACCATCTGCGCGTTACTTGTGCCGGCGCCGTAGGACGACAGATACAGCCGGTTGAACGCCGCCTGTGACTGCGCGACGTTGAACGTCAATCCCTGCGCCTGCGCGATCAACCGATTGGTGCTCGCCAGCGTGGCGAGCAACTGCGACAGCGCGTTGTAGTTGAGGCTGGTGAGATTGCGGCCCTGGTTGTCCAGCATCGTCGCTTCGTTCTGCAACTGCTGGATCTGGTTGTCGATCTGCTGCAGCTCGCGCGCGGCGGTGAGCAGGTTCTGCGAATAGTTCGCGACGTCGAACACCGCCCACTGCGCGAAGCTCGTGGACGAACACGTGAACAACACGGCCGCAGCGGCGGCCAGCCAGGTCTTCTTCATGGCCGAATCTCCGATGAGGTGGGAAGCGAGGGAATGAGGTCGGCGGCCCAATCGAGGCCGGTGTGGCGTAGCCAAGCGCCCGTGAACCCCGGCGCACCGACATCGAGCATCACGCGGTCGATGGCGTGCTGGTCCTGGGGCGTCGAAGCGCCGGCGAAGGCCAGCGCGACAGGCCCAAGGTCGAGGTCGAACAGGCGATTACCCAGCCGCGACTGGTAGTAGTAGTCGCGCTTGGGCTCTGCGGTGGCGACGATCTCGATCTGCCGGCTGTTCAGGCCAAAGCCCTCGTAGATCGTGCGGATCTGCGGCTCGGTCGCCTGCGGGTTCGGCAGGAAGATGCGGCTCGCACAGCTCTCGATGATCGCGGGCGCGATGCTCGACTCCTTGATGTCGGCCAGCGACTGCGTAGCGAAGATGACGCTGACGTTCTTCTTGCGCAGCGTCTTCAACCACTGGCGGATACGCGCGGCAAACACCGGGTCATCGAGGAACAACCACGACTCGTCGAGGATCAGCAGCGTCGGCGCGCCGTCGAACCGCTCATCGAAGCGCGCAAAGAGGTAATGCAGCACGGCCAGCACCTTGGCCTTGCTGTGCATCAACTCCTCCATCTCGAAGCCCTGCACGTCGGCACGGCCCAAGCGGTCGTGATCGGCATCGAGCAGCTTGCCGTGCGCGCCGCCCAGCACATAGGGCGCGACTGCCTGGCGCAGCGCGTTCGATTGCAGCAGCACCGACAGGCCGGTCATCGTGCGTTGTTCCATCGGCGCGCCAGCGAGACTTCCCAGCGCCGACCAGATGGCCGCCTTCTCGTCGGGGCCAATGACCACGCCCTCGTGCGATAGGCGGCCTTCGATCCACTCGCTGGCCCAGCTGCGATAGCCCTCCTGGTCGATGCGCGCGAGCGGCTGGAACGCGATCGCGCCATCCGTGCCCAGGTCGTAGTGCTCGCCGCCCAACCCTAAGATCGTGGCCCGCATCGAGCGGCCCATGTCGAACGCGAAAATGCGCGCGCCGCGATAGCGCCGGAACTGCATCGCCAACACGGCCAGCAGCACGGACTTACCCATGCCGGTGGGGCCGACCACCAGCATATGGCCCACGTCACCGATGTGCGTCACGAGGCGAAACGGCGTGGCGCCATCGGTGCGCGTGACGATCAGTGGCGGCCCATCGAGATGGGTGTTCTTCTCTTGTCCTGCCCACACGGCCGACACCGGCATCAGGTGCGCGAGGTTCAAGGTCGAGATGATCGGCTGACGCACGTTGGCATAGGCATGGCCCGGAATCGAAGACAGCCACGCTTCCACCGCATTGAGCGTTTCGGGAATCGTCACGAAGCCGCGCCCCTGGATGACTCGCTCGACCATGCGCAGCTTTTCGTCGGCGACTGCCGCGTCGGCATCCATGACGGTGACGGTCGTGGTCATGTAACCGAAGGCCACCTGGTCACTGCCCAGCTCCTGCAGGGCGGCGTCGGCGTCGCTCGCCTTGTTGCTGGCGTCGGTATCGACCAGCGGCGATTCCTGCTGGAAGATCGTCTCGCGCAAGAGCGCGACGACGTTCTTGCGCTTGGCGAACCACTGCCGGCGCAACCGGCCCAACTCTTTCTCGGCCTCAGCCTTGTCCAGGCACAGGAAGCGCGCGGACCAGCGGTAGGTGAAACCGAGGCGGTTGAGGTCATCGAGCATCCCCGGCCAGGTCGTCGTCGGAAAGCCTCGCACCGTCACCACACGCACATGCTGGTCGCCCAGCATCGGTGCCAACCCTCCCACCAGTGCGGTGTCGGCCAGCAGCGCGTCCAGATGGAACGGCACCTCAGGGACGCCGACGGCATGGCGACGCGTCGAAATGCAGCCGTGTAGGTAGGTCAACGTCTCGCTGTCGTCCAGCCAGGCAATCTCCGGCATCACCCCGTCGAGCAGATCAAATACGCGATCGGTTTCGGCGTCGAAAGCGGACAGCCGTTCGTGCCAGTCCACCGCGCGGGTCGGCGTGTTCTCGTAGAGCAACCTGCCGGCCCGCGCCCGCGATTCTTCGGGCGGCAGGTACAGCAGCGTCAGGTGATAGGCGCTCTCGAAATGGCTGCCGGCTTCCTCGAAGGCGGCGCGACGCTCTTCGTCCACCAGCCAGGACAGCGGTTCGGGAAAATCCGAGTGCGGGTAGTCCGCGGCCGGCCGGCGTTCGGCCTCGATGAACAGCGCCCAGCCTGATCCCAGCCGGCGCAGTGCATTGTTCAGGCGCGCGGTCGTGGCGATCAGTTCGCTTTGCGTCGCACTGTCCAGATCCGGTCCGCGAAAACGCGCCGTGCGCTGGAACGCGCCGTCCTTGTTGAGCACCATGCCCGGCGCGACCAGGCCTGCCCACGGCAGCCAGTCCGCGAGTAGCGCGGGACGTTGGCGGTATTCGGCAAGGTGCAACATGGCATCGGCCTCACACGTCCAGCAGGGGTCGATGCTTCAGGTGCCGCGCGAAGACGGACATGAACTGCGGATCGATACGCGCGCCCCACACGGCGAGCGAATGGCCGATCAGCCACAGTGCGATACCCGGAACCCACAGTTGCAGCCCCAGCCCCACGGCGGCGGCCAGCGTACCGTTGGCGATGGCCACGGTGCGCGGCGCGCCGCCCATCAGGATCGGTTCGGTCAGCGACCGATGCAGCGGCACCTCGAAGCCGGTGGCGGTGGACTCATTCATGCCACCACCGCGCCGCCGGAGAACGAGAAGAACGACAGAAAGAAGCTCGATGCCGCGAAGGCAATCGACAGTCCGAACACGATCTGGATCAGTCGCCGAAAGCCGCCGCTGGTGTCGCCGAACGCGAGCGTGAGGCCCGTCACGATTATGATGATGACCGCAATGATCTTGGCGACCGGCCCCTGGATCGAATCGAGGATGGATTGCAAGGGCGCTTCCCACGGCATGTTCGAGCCGGCCGCGTGCGCAACCGTTGCCGCCAGGCACATCAGCAGGAGCAGCCAAGGCAAGGCTTTACGGAAAAGCGGATCGTCGTAAAGGCGGATTCGCGTCATGACGGGACTCCTGATGTGACTGACGAGGAAGCCAGGGAAGAAGGCGACGCACCCAGTACGGGATCGAGCCGATAACCGCGCTCGTCGAAACCGACGACGTGGGCGATGTCCTGAATGCGTCGCATACGGCCGCGTCCGGCGATGAAGACGACGACATTGATCGCCTCGGCGATCAGCGCGCGCGGCGGGGTCACGGCGACTTCGAGAATCAGTTGCTCCAGGCGCAGCAGCGCGCCGTGCGCCGAGCCGGCATGGACGGTGGCAATGCCGCCCGGATGACCGGTACCCCACACCTTGACCAGATCGAGGGCCTCGCCGCCGCGTACCTCGCCGACGATCACTCGGTCGGGACGCAACCGCATCGTGGCGCGCACGAGTTCCGTCATAGAGACGACACCGGGCAGCGTGCGCAACGGCACGTGGTCGCGCGCCGCGCACTGCATCTCTACGGTATCTTCGAGGACCAGCACGCGGTCACCGGTCGCAGCGATCTCCGCGAGCAAGGCATTGGCGAGCGTGGTCTTGCCGCTGCTCGTGCCACCGGCGATCAGGATGTTCTGGCGCTCGCGCACGGCACGAACAAGGAAACCTGCTTGCGCGGCCGACATCATCCTGTCGGTGACGTAGCGTTCGAGCGGGATCACACCGACCGCGCGCTTGCGCAACGCGAAGGCCGGCCCTGGCGCCGCCGGCGGCAGGATGCCCTCGAAGCGCTCACCGGTCTCCGGCAACTCCGCGGACAGCAGCGGCTTGCCGGCATGCACTTCGGCGCGCACATGAGCAGCGACCAGCCGGATGATGCGCTCACCATCGGCCGCGGAAAGCTGTACGTTCGTGGGTGCGCGCCCGCTGGACAGGCGGTCGATCCACAACGAGCCGTCGGGATTGAGCAGGATCTCCACCACGTCCGGATCGTCCAGCGCGGCAGCAATCAGCGGCCCCATCGCCGTACGCAACATGCGCACACGCCGGTCCAGCGAACGGGCTGCCGGCGTCAGCATGTCGTGCGGCTGCGCGCTCATGGCGCCTCTCCCGGCGCCGGTGCCTGCACATCAGCGCCGACGGCACGCCGTACCGTGTCGGGCTGGATCTCCTCCACCAGCTCGCGCACGAGGCTGTGCCCGCGCAGCAGGTGGCGGCCCAACTGCTCGACGAACTGCGCGAAGCGCGCCTTGCCCTGGGCGCGCGCCGCATCCTGATGTACCTCCGGCACTGGGGCACTTACGGTCAGGAAGTAGCGGATGAACAGCGCCAGCGTTTCGATCTGGATGGACTGGTCGCGCTCCAGGCGCTCGAACTGGCGTGTGAGCCGGTCCAGTCGCTTAGCGATCGCGGCCTCGCGCTGATCGCCGGCATCGTGCGACAACCAGGAGGCCAGCGCCGCCGCAACGATGGACGACTTCGAGACGCCTTTCTTGATGGCCAGCTCATCGAGCCGTCGGACGTGCTCCGGCGGGATGAACAGGTTGAGGCGGTACTGGCTCACAGTGCGATTCCGTCGTCAGGGTCGAGGGCGGCCAGTCGTGCATTACGTTGCAGGCGCGGATCGAGCGGCGCAGGCATGGGCAACGGCACCTCGTCGTCATCGAGCACCGCCAGGTCGTCGGCCACCTTTTCGGGTGCCGGGGCATAGGTCATCTCGTCGGCCAGTTCAGGCTGGCGACGCCAGCCACCGTCGTCGGCCGCGCTTTCTTCGGGCAACACACTGGCCGAAGCAGTCGCACCCAGCGTCTTGGGGATCGGCAGCGCGCTCCAATCGTCGGGCCTCCGTCCCGGCGTATCGACGTAGGGGCCACGCACCAATACCGGCGGTGCGAGCACACGGCGCTTAAAGTTGGCATCGGCGTAGTAGCGCAGCTTTTTCGCGCGGATTGGTGCGCGGCCCGAAACCATCACCACGGCATCGTCGGGTGGGAGCTGCATCACCTCGCCGGGTGTAAGCAGCGGGCGGGCCGTTTCCTGGCGCGACACCATCAGGTGCCCGAGCCACGGCGCCAACCGATGACCGGCATAGTTGCGTTGCGCGCGCAGTTCGGTCGCGGTGCCTAGCGTTTCGGAGATGCGCTTGGCGGTGCGCTCGTCGTTGGTGGCGAACGTCACGCGCACATGGCAGTTGTCCAGGATCGAGTGGTTTTGGCCGTAGGCTTTGTCGATCTGGTTGAGCGACTGCGCGATAAGGAAGCTGCGGATACCGTAGCCGGCCATGAAGGCCAACGCGGACTCGAAGAAGTCGAGCCGGCCGAGCGCCGGGAACTCGTCGAGCATCAGCAACAAACGGTGCTTGCGTGCGATACCGTCGGAGCCATCGAGTGATTCGGTCAGCCGTCGGCCGATCTGGTTGAGGATCAGCCGGATCAGCGGCTTGGTGCGGCTGATGTCGGATGGCGGCACGACCAGGTACAGCGACACCGGATGTTCGGCAGAAATCAGGTCGGCGATGCGCCAGTCGCAACACGCGGTGACTTCGGCCACCGTGGGATCGCGGTAGAGACCCAGAAACGACATGGCGGTGGACAGCACGCCCGAACGCTCGTTGTCGCTCTTGTTCAACACTTCGCGCGCGGCGGATGCGACGACCGGATGCGGCGCCTCACCCAAGTGCTTCGTCGTCATCATCCGGTGCAGCGTCAGCTCAAACGGGCACGCCGGATCGGACAGGAAGTTGGCGACACCTCGCAGCGTCTTGTCCGCACTCGCATACAGCACGTGAAGAATGGCGCCGACCAGCAACGCGTGCGACGTCTTCTCCCAGTGGTTGCGGCGCTCCAGCGCGCCTTCGGGATCGACCAAAATGTCGGCGATGTTCTGCACGTCACGCACTTCATGCACGCCGCGCCGTACTTCCAGCAGTGGGTTATACGCAGCCGAGCGCGCATCGGTGGGATTGAACAACAGGCAGTGCGAGAAGCGCGCACGCCAACCTGCAGTGATCTGCCAGTTCTCGCCCTTGATGTCGTGGATGACAGCCGAAGCCGGCCATGTCAGCAAGGTCGGAATCACCAGGCCCACCCCCTTGCCCGAGCGCGTGGGCGCGAACGTCAGGACGTGTTCGGGGCCTTCGTGTCGCAGATACCGGCCGTCATGCAGGCCAAGGAAAATGCCAGCAGGATGGTTTAGCCCAGCTTTGCGGATATCGCGAGCATCCGCCCATCGCGCAGACCCGTAGGTGGTGACGAGACGCGACTGCCGCGCGCGCCAGACTGACATGCCGATGGCAATCGCTGCAGCCGCAACACCGCTCGATGCAGCGATGGTGCCGCCCTTGAGGAACAGGCGTGGCGCATAGGCGTCGTACCAGTACCACCACTGGAACAGTTGCCAGGGGCGATAGACGGGAATGCCCAGGCAGTCGAACCATGGCGAACCGAGGCGTAGTTGGTAACCCAGGTGCGCGGCCGTCCATTGGGTGGCAACCCAAATTCCCGCGACCACGATGCCGAACACCACCAACACCTGGCCGAACAGCACACTAGTCCCGTTCATGCCGATCTCCGACGTTCTCTCGCTTCATGCGGCGCAAACGTACCGCATAGCCAGGAGCATCGGTGCCACGCTTAGTGCTGGTCAAAGACCGTTATAGCGATGGTGAAGATCGAAAACGCAAGATTTCCAGCGGAAGCAATGCGCAGCGAATTACAGAGTTTCCCCGCGCACGATGGCGTAGCCAGCAACAAGGTCGCCCGACCGACATACGAGTCAGAATTTCGGCGGCTTTTTGGGCGGGGTGTACTGCGGGCCGCTGCCCATGAACAAACGGCGCCTTGCTTCGGATGCAGCATTGCATTCGGCAGCCCCCATCTTCGCGTAATCATCCGCACACTGTTTCTCAACCTTGCGCAACCGGTCGGAATGCGCAACCAGAGAGTCCACCGTATCAGTGGGTGCGGCCTTGCTGCATGCAGCGAGCATACAGATCATTACAACGAGAACGGATTTGTTCATGGCCTAACCTCTTGCAACGAAATGCCGTCAGCGGGCGAAAGCTCACGCTTCGTCGTCAGAGCAGGATCGAGATCAGATTTGATCCGCTTCACCGAAACCGAGCGGCATACCATGGCCACCCTACTCTCTCGCCATGCCTCAGGGCTGAACCGGCGCAATCGCCGTCACCGTGCTGCCCATGCCGGCCAGATGCAGGGTGAATCGCACTTGCTCACCCACTTTCACGTTCTGCAGAAGATCTGATGGGTCGGCCTTGAAGGTCATGGTCATCGCCGGCCACCCAATAGCGGTGATGGCCTGGTGCTGCAACGTGATGGTTCCCTTGGTGGTATCGATGGCCTTGACGATCCCCACGCCTTGCACCTGTGTGGGTTTCGTCGCTTGCATACCGGGCATGTTCGAGTCCATCTGTTGACCGAAGGAGGCTGTGGAGGCCAAGACCAGCGCACCGGCGCATACAAGGGTGAAAACGTGCTTCTTCATGGTTGGATCTCCCGGGGTAGGTGGGACGTTGAGATTGATTGCGCTGCCTTGCGCAGCCGGTACCGCATCAGCAAGCGGAACGCCGCCGGCAGCACCAGCATGGACAACAGAGGTGCGGTGAGCATGCCGCCGATCATCGGCGCGGCAATGCGCTGCATGACTTCGGAGCCCGCACCGTGGCCGAGCAGAATCGGCAGCAGGCTGGCCAGGATGACGGCTACGGTCATCGTTTTCGGCCGCACGCGCTGCGCGGCGCCCTGGCGGATCGCCTCGTCCAGCGCGTCGAAACCGGCCTGCGGATCGCGTGCAAGTTGCCGATCCCACGCTTGCCGCAGGTACAGCAGCATCACCACGCCGAACTCGGCGGCAACGCCGGCCAGGGCGATGAAACCGATCACCGTCGCCACCGACACCGCCTGGCCGAGCAGCCAGACCAGCCACAGGCCGCCAACCAGCGCCAGCGGCACGCTGGCCATGATCAGCCCCGCCTCGCTGGCGCGCCGGAACACGGCGTAGATCAGCGCGAAGATGATCAGCAGTGCTACCGGCACCACCAGTCTGAGCCGCTGCGCGGCGCTGGCCAGGTACTGGAACTGGCCCGACCAGTCCAGCGTGACGCCCGCCGGCAACGCGACCTGCTTGGCCACGGCATGTTGCAGCCGAGCCACCACGCCGCCGAGGTTGCCGCTGTCGGTATCGACGTAGACGTAGGTCGCCAGCTGGCCGTCCTCGCTCTTCAGCATCGACGGCCCCGCTTCGACACGGATGTCGGCGATCTGGCCCAGTGTGAGTTGGGCACCGCTGGCGGCCACGATCGGCAGTTGCCGCAGCGCCTGCACCGAATCGCGATCCACGCGCGGGTAACGCACCACGATGGGAAAGCGTTCGCGCCCTTCGATGCTTTGCCCGATGGGATCGCCGCCGACCACGGTGGCGATCAACTGCTGCACCTGTGCCTGCGTCAGTCCGTAGCGCGCTGCCTCGTCACGGCGGATATGCACGTCGACGTAGCGGCCGCTGGTCGGGCGTTCGGCCACTGCCGAACGCACACCGGGCACGGTCCGCGCCACTGCTTCGATATGGTCGGCCACCACTTGCAACGCGGCCAGATCGCTACCCAGCACCTTGATGCCGATCGGGCTCTTGATGCCGGTGGAGAGCATGTCGATGCGGTTGCGGATCGGCGGCACGAACAGGTTCGTCAGCCCTGGTACGTGTACCGCCTTGTCCAGTTCTGCCTTGATCTTGTCCATCGTCATGCCTGGACGCCACTGATCCTTCGGCTTGAACGTGATGGTGGTTTCGAACATCTCCAGCGGCGCGGGATCGGTAGCGGTATCGGCACGGCCCGCCTTGCCGAACACGTGCGCGACTTCCGGCACGGTCTTGAGCATGCGATCGGTGAGCTGCAGCAGTTGCGCCACCTTGCCCGCCGACAAGCCCGGCAATGCCGTCGGCATGTACAGCAGCGTGCCCTCGTCCATCGCGGGCATGAACTCGCTGCCGAGCCGGCTGAGCGGCAACAGCGCGGTGAGCAGCAGCAAACCGGCCAGCGCCAGCGTGGTCTTCGGCCAGCGCAGCACGCTGTCGAGGACCGGTGCATACAGCGCGGTGAGGCCCCGGTTAATCGGGTTGTCGCGCTCGGCACGGATGCGCCCGCGCACCAGGTAACCCATCAGCACCGGCACCAGGGTCACCGCCAGTCCTGCGGCGGCCGCCATCACATAGGTCTTGGTGAAAGCCAGCGGCTTGAACAGCTTGCCTTCCTGGCCTTGCAGCGCGAACACCGGTACAAACGACAACGCGATCACCAGCAGGCTCACGAACAACGCCGGCCCCACCTCCACGGTAGCCTCGGCAATCAGCGCCCAGCGCGCCGCGCCCTGCGGTTCCGCGCTGGCGTGCGCATCGCGCCAGTGCTCCAGGTGCCGGTGGGTGTTCTCGATCATCACGATCGCCGCATCCACCATCGCGCCGATCGCGATGGCGATGCCGCCCAGCGACATCAGGTTGGCGGTGACGCCTTGCAGGTTCATCACGATGAAGGCGGCGAGCACGCCCAGCGGCAGCGTGACCACCGCGACCAGTGCCGAGCGCAGGTGGCCGAGGAACATCGCGCAGACCAGTGCGACGATCAGGAACTCCTCCAGCAGCTTGCCCCACAGGTTCTCCACCGCGGCGTCGATCAACCGCGAACGGTCATAGGTGGGCACGATCTCGACGCCCGCCGGCAGGCTGCGCCGGATCTGCGCCAGCCGCGCCTTCACCGCCGCGATGGTGGCCCTGGCGTTCGCGCCCGAGCGCATCACGATGATGCCGCCGACCACTTCGCCCTGGCCGTCCAGCTCGGCGATGCCGCGCCGGAAGACCGGGCCGCGACGCACGCTGGCCACATCGCGCAGCCGCACTGGCACGCCGTTCGCGTTGGCGACGATGGGCACGTTCTCGAAGTCGGTGCGAGTCTTCAGATAGCCTTCGCTGCGCACCATCAGCTCGGCCTCGCCCTGCTCGATCACCGAGCCGCCGTTGGCACCGTTGGCGGCGCGCACGGCATCGACCAGTTGCGCCACGGTGAGGCCACGCGCGGCCAACGCCTGCGGATCGGGCACGATCTGCCAGGCGCGATCCATGCCGCCCAGCGTGGCCACCTCGGCCACGCCCGGCACGGTCTTCAACTGGAAACGCAAGGTCCAGTTCTGCAGCGCGGTGAGCTGGCCGAGGTCGTGCCGGCCGCTGCGGTCGACCAGGGCATATTCGTAGATCCAGCCCAAGCCGGTGGCATCCGGGCCGAGCGTGGGATCGACGCCCGCCGGAAGTTGACTGCGCGCCTGGCTCAGGTACTCCAGCACGCGCGAGCGCGCCCAGTAGAGGTCGGTGCTGTCGCTGAACAGCACGTCCACGTAGGAATCGCCGAAGAACGAATAGGCGCGCACCGTGGTCGCGCCGGGCACCGACAGCATGGTGGTGGCCAGCGGATAGGTCACCTGATCCTCCACCACCTGCGGCGACTGGCCGGGGTAGCTGGTGCGGATGATCACCTGGGTGTCGGAGAGATCCGGTAGCGCGTCGATGGACGTATGCCACGCCGAGAACGCACCGACTGCTGCCAACGCCAGCGCGGCCAGCAGCACGAAGAGGCGATACCGGATCGAAACGCGGATCAGCGCGGCGATCATCGTTCGTCTCCCATCGGCATGCCCGGCATGGCGGTGCTGGCCGCCGGCGCGGGCACGGACTCGCTTGTTTGCATCCGTTGCAATGCGCCGGACAGGTTCGCTTCGGAGTCGATCAGGAACTGGCCGGACACCACCACCCGCTCGCCACCGGAAAGTCCTGCGAGAACTTCGGTATAACCGCCCGCCGAACGACCCAGGCGCACCGCCACCGGCCGGAAGCGGCCATCACCCTCGGCCACGAGCACCCGCGGCGCGGCGCTGCCGGTGGCGATCACGGCGCCGTCCGGCACCACCGGCTCGGGCGAACCCGACGCCGGCTGCAGCTCCACGCTGACGAACATGCCGGGACTCAGCGCGTGCTCCGGATTGGCCAGCACGATGCGTGCGCGCTGGGTACGGGTCGTGGCGTCGATGTCCGGCAGCAGGGTTTCCACCTGGCCGTGGAACACCCGGCCGGGCAAGGCCGTCGCACGCACGCTCACCGGCGTGCCGGCGCGCACGGTTCCTACCGCGGCCTGCGGCAGCGCCGCCTCCACCCATACCGTGGACAGGCCGTCGAGCGTCATCAGGGTCTGCCCGGCGCCGACCTGCTGGCCTTCGCGCACACCCAGCGTCGTGACCACGCCGTCCTGCGGCGCGTGCAGGGTGATGCGACCGTCCCGCTCCGAGGCGATGTCCTGCGACGTCAGGCCAAGCACCTGCAGCCGCTGCCGTGCGGCTGAGCGCAACGCCTGCGCGTCGGCGGACTGCGCGTGCTGCAATGCGCGGTACTCGGCGATCGCGCTGCTCCACTGCGGCGCCAGCAGTTCGGCCAGCGGTTGCCCGGCCTTGACGACCGTGTAAGGCGCACGCACATCGAGCCGCTCCACCACCGCGTCGACGCGCGCGCTCACGGCGACGGCATCGCGCAGGTTCCAGCTCACGGTGCCGGGCACCTGGAGCCGGGCCGGCAATACCCGGCGCACCACGGCCACGGTGCGCACGCCCAGGTTCTGCACGGTGGCCGGGTCGATGCGCACCACGGCTTTGTCGCCGCCCGCTTCGTCGGCGTACTTGGGCACCATTTGCATGCCCATCGGCGACAGGCCGGGATGGTCGAAGTGCTGGTCGGGCACCATCGTGTCGTACCAGTACAGCACCTTGCGTTGCGTGCTCGAGGACGCGCTGGCCGGCGTCGACGCGGCGCCGACATGGCGACCGCCGACATACCCCAGCGCCAGCAGCACAGCGGCACACGCCAGCGCACCGATCACGATACCGATCCGTTTCATGGCAGGTTCTCCGACGACGAGGCGGACTCGGGCAACAGGTAGGCGAGCGCCGCCCAGGCGCGGGCGCGAGCCGCCAGCGCATCGGCATAGTCCAAACGCAGCGCGATCTCAGCGCGACGGGCGTCCAGCCACGACTGCAACGTGCCGCCACCACGGTAGGCGGCCAGCGCCACCCGGCTGCGGTCGCTGGCCAGCGGCAACAGCGCTTCGCGATCGCGTGCAATCTGCCGGCCCCAACCCTGCCAAGCGGCGATGTCGCGCGCGACGATTTCGCGTTGCGCGCGACGGGCATCCTCGCGCGCCGACTCGACCGCATCGCGCCGGGCCTGCTTCGCGCTGATGTCGCGGTCCTGCCGGTTGCGCGTGAACAACGGCAGGCTCACGCCAACCTGCACCATCACCATGTCCGACAGATACGGCGCGCGGTGACCGTAGGTGACGTCCACGCTCCAGTCCGGATGCTTCGCGGCGCGCGCCTGCGCCAGCGCGGCATCGGCCACTTGTTCGCGCGCCTGCCACGCCTGCATCGGTGCCTGCCGGTCGGTGTGCAGCTCCAGTTGGGCGGGCGCCACCGGCAATTGGCCGAAATCCGGGGCGTCCGCCAACACGGCCGGCGCATCACCCAACCAGCGCTGCAAGGACGCGTGCGCCGCCTGCAGGCCGGCGTCGGCCGCATCGATCCGGTTGGCCAACGCCAGCGTCTCCGCTTGCGCAGCCAGCACGTCCGCGGCGCTGCCGGTGCCACCGCGCAGCCGCGCCTTGGCGACCTGCACCGCGAGCGTGCTTTCATCACGCAAGGTTTCCAGCAAGCTGCGCTGCTGCGTGGCTGCCCACACGCCGATCCAGGCATCGGCGATGCGCTCGCGCAGGCCCTGCACGGTGGCGGTGCGGTCGGCCTCGGCGACATCGACCTGCGCAGCGGCCAGCGAACGCTCGGCCGTACGCGCGGCACGCGAGGGAATCGCCTGCATCACGCCGACTGTGCGCATGGTCATCGCGTCCGAGCGCAGGCTGAAGCCGCCCGGAGCGGTGACCGGGAAGTTGGAGACGCCGAAGGTCAGCGACGGGTCGGGCAGGCGCCCTGCCCGCACGGCTTCATCGCGCCGCGCATCGAGGTCGGCGCTACGTGCGGCGAGCAGCGGCGCACGGGTCACGCCCTGCCGAACAGCGGCATCGAGCGTCACTGCTGGAGTATCGGCAGCTTGGGCTGTGATCGCCATCGATCCGCCCAGAATGATGAGCAGAACCCACGCGCACCGATGGGCCGAACATGAAGATGGAAACGACATAGTGATTTACTCCCGTGATCGAACAGGCGTCGCGCCACGCGGGCACGACGGCACCTCGGCGATGGCCGGGAAGTGCTAGATCAGCAGGGAGCAGAACAACAGGGAGGCCGGTGGTGGTGGCGCACGCAGCCGGTAGTAACGTTCGGGGACGAAAGATATCGGTGTCTGCGAAACGATGAGCGGCAAGACGGGCGGCAAGGCCACGAGCAGGCTGGGCGGTACCGTCATGGGCCGGGCGTCGCTGGGCGCAGACGCCTGCGAGGCACAATGCTGGGTGCACAAGATACGGTCGGCCGTGGCGTGCCGCATCTCCGGGCGGGTACCGCGCATGGCGGCATCCCCTGTGCCCGCACCCATCGCCATGACCGGCCCTATCATCGTTGGCGGCATGGCACAGGCGTAGGCAGCGAGCGCTGTCTGCAGGCCCAGCATGAACAGCACGCCGACCAGCAGCAGCCCGCGCGTCAGACGAGCGCGACGAAGGTCGCGCAGGCACCAACGACGCGGGGCAACCCGTGGAAGCCGAAAGCAAGTCATGCCGATGCGGCTCCTCCGTTACGAGTGCGAATGATCACCGGCAGCATACGCCGGCGACGCCTTGGTGGGGGCCAGAATGGCGTGCTGCCGGACATGTCCATGCCCTTCATGGCCACCTCATTATCAACCCATCAATCATTTTTCATCGTGCGTCAACTTCCGATGGGCAGACCGGCCCTCCACCGTTGCACAGTAACGCACCTTCCGCCGAAAGCAGTCGTTCAATGAAGCGTTTCACAACGTCGGGCGGCTCATGGTTGTCTCGTAACAGGAAGGTTTTCAACAAAGGAGAGCGCCCCGCCAATGGACGCGCGATGACGTCAGCTCGCTGGATCGATGCGATTTGCGAGGCAATGGCGAAGCCAACCCCGTAGCCCGCTCCAACCAGCGTCAGCAGGATTTCCAGGCTTGTCGCGTGTTCAATGACCGTCGGTTCGGCTTCCACGGTGCGAAGGATAGCGACGATTTGCGAGTAACAACCCGAACCAGCTTCAGGGTGACAAAGAATTAGCGGATATTTAAGTGCTTCACCGAGCGGAATGCGTTTATGCACCAGCAGAGGGTGACGTGCCGGCACCACCACTGCCATCGGATCGGCCCAAACTGGCGTAGCGACTATACCGTCGCCAACATCGCCGGCCAACGCCAGTCCGACATCCAGCAGGTCGCTTCGCAGGCCCCTAATTTGCTGGGCGAAGGGCATCTCGAATACTCGGATCTCCACCTCCGGCTCCTCTTCGCGGCATTGCGCCAACACGGCGGCAAGTCGCAGCGGCGCGATACCATCCGACAACGCGAGGCGCAATCGTCCCTGACTTCCGGTAGCTGCCGCTATTACGCTTGCCTTGGCCTGCTCCACGCCTGCCAAGATCCGCCGCGCCTCGTCAAGAAATACCTGCCCAGCCCAAGTCAGGCGCGTATTGCGCGTGGTGCGCTCGAACAACTGCACGCCCAAGTCGCATTCGAGTGCCTTGATCGCGCGCGACAACGGTGACTGCTCAACATGCAACCGTTCTGCGGCACGTGCAAAGTGAAGCTCTTCTGCCACTACAATAAAAAAACGCAAATGACGAAAATTCATGCTTCGCCATCCATAGCGACATCACGAACCGTGCGCCATTTTCCATTCAAAATGGAAAGAACGAAGTCAAGTAAATACTTGTTCAAGTAGTTTTCCCGCCTGGTTCGCAATCTCAGCCGAGTCATGTCACACAATGGTGATATCCACGATGCGTCGCCGCGTCCACATGAAGCGACGACGCAGTGCGGACATCCACGGCACCCGCGACATTGATTCTCAGTGATGTGTTCGGGACTACGGCCCCCGTACGAACGAAGTTGGATCATCGCTCAGTTTTTTTGAGGCCATCGCGTGCAGCATTGGCCTCAGCGTTCCGAGTGACAGCCCGCTTCAACGGCGGAGGCCCTTGAACAACCTGAACCAAGTGCTGTGGCTTCAGATATTTCTTGAACGCCGCCTGCACCTGCGGGGCGGTAAGCGCAATGTAGTGCTTCGCGGCCACCATTGGTTCGTCCAATGGCAGGCCTTGATAACTCCAGTGCAACAGCGAAACGGCGATGCGGCCAACACTGGACACCTCCGACGCAATGGAGCGAATCTCGCCCTGCTTGGCGTTGGTCAACTCGTCCGCCTCTACCGGGGTGTCCTGCATGGCAGCCAGATTCTTGCTGATCAGGGCATCCACACTCGCTACCTTGTCCGGATCACTGCCATAACCCACTTTAAAGAACGATCGCGTGCGCTCGATCTGCAAAGCCGAGCCGACGCCGTAGGCGTAGCCGTGCTTGACGCGCACATCCACCATCAAGCGTGAGGCGAAGGCGTTGCCGCCGAGCACGTCGTTGCCAAGCGTGAGCGCATAACGATCCGGATTCTGCAGGTTGAGGTCGAGTACCTGGCCGAACGACACCCGGTCCTGCGCGGCGTAGGGATCGTTGACGAGGGTGTAACCGGACGGGTTGAGTGGCACCGGTCGGGGTAACACATCCGGTTTCGGGCCACTGGCCTTCCAGCTCCCAAAATACTTCTCGACGACAGCCTTAGCCTGCGCGGGGGTGACATCACCCACCACCACTATCGTGGTGAGGTCCGGGCGGTAGGTCGTCGCAAAATAAGCTTTCACATCCTCCAGGCTCAAATTGTTGACCGTGGTTGGAGTGGCCTCACGTAGTTCCGGGTCGTCGGCAGGTAGCAGGCCGCGCATGATCGCGCGATGTACCTTGTAGTCCGGAGACTGCATCTCGCCGGCAAGCGTGCGGGCCAGCGCGTCGCGCTGCACGTCGAAGCCCGCTTGCGGCAGCGCCGGATGCAATTCGTTGTCGGCCAGCAGTTGCATGGCACGTTCGAAGTGCTCGCTGGGCGCAAGAATTAAGGGATCGGTGCCGCCACTTTCCTCGGCTGAGATGGCGTCCAGAGCCTGGTGGAACGCAGCACGATCCAGATCGGCGGTGCCGTAGTCGAATAGCGAGGACAACAATTTACCGACACCCTCCTTTCCCTTGGGTTCCTGCAGGCCATCATCGTGATCAATGTAACCCATCACGGTGACCGTCTTGCTGATGGTTTCCGGCTGTACGACCAGGTGAAGCCCATTGTCCAGCGTCATCGATACCGGGGCCAGCGTCCAGTGTGGCATCGTCAGCTTGCTCAGCGGCTGGGCCGCCCATGCCGGCAGTGGCACATCGAGGTTATCGTTGCCGGCAAAGGATTCGGTACCACCGAAACCCGCGCTGTCCGGCGGACGTTTGCCGTCCTGGCTGGGCGTGAGCACCATGGTGACGCGTTCGTCCGGTTTCAGGTAGGTGCGTGCGACACGATTAACATCGTCCACCGTCACTTTGCGGATCAGGTCTTCGGCTTGCTCGGGTGAGTCCAGCCCTTGCCAGGCCAGTGCCAGCGACCATGCGTTTGCCAACTGCGTCGAACTGTTCTTGTTGAACTCCGCTTTGTTCAGTTCGGAGCGCTTCGCGGCGTCGACCAGATCTGCCGGAATGCCATTCTTCAGCAACCGTGCGATTACGTCTTCAACCTGAGCCTTTGTCTTGGCCACATCGCCCCCCTTGGGGAAGTCGGCTTCGATCACGCCGATGCCGCCACGGGTAAACGACTCCGGTAGTGCGGAGGCACTGAGGACCTTCCCTTGCACGGCCAGTTCGGACAGCGAGCTGCGCGCGTTGGATAACACGTCGAACAGCACCTGCATTGCTGCATAGTCCTTGGTCTGCTGCCCCGGCATGCGAAACATGAACGACACCGACCCGGTTCCCTGCGGCGTGGTGCTAACGATGGTCTGCGGCTTCAGCGGCTGCAACACCACCGGCGCACGCTTCGGCGTGGCGCGCGCGGGGATGGCGCCGAACAACTGCTTGACCTTGGCCAGCGTGGCCTGCGGGTCGATGTCGCCGGCGATCACGAAGATCGCGTTGTTCGGCCCGTACCACTCGTTATGGAACTTTCGTAGGATGCTGGGCGTGGTCTTGTCGAACGAGGGCCGTGTGCCCAACGCATCGGCCGCGTAGCCGGTGCCGGCGTACAGCGCAGCCTGGGCCTTTTCGTATGCCAGTTGGCCCGGATCGGAAATGTCACGCGAGACCTCCTGCTCGATCGCGCCCCTCTCCAGTGCCCAGTCCTGGGCATTCAACAATAGGCCGCTCATCCGGGTGGCTTCGATGTGCAACAAGATGTCCAGATACTGCGATGGTGCCTCGAAGTAATACTGCGTCACGTCATTGGTGGTGAAAGCATTGTTCGCGCCCCCCATCTTGCCGGTCATCTCGTTCAACTGTGCACCGGTCATACCGGCGCTGTCGCGAAACATCATGTGTTCGAGCGCGTGCGCGGTGCCGGGGAAGCCCTTCGGCGTCTCGTAGCCGCCGACCAGATAGTTAATTTGCGTGGTCACCACCGGCGCCAGCGCGTCATGCACGATCACCACGCGCAGGCCATTCTTCAGCGTGGCGCGCAGCACGTGCTGCTGGCCAGCGTCGGTGGTCGGCGCGGCTTGGGCGAGGGTTACACCCGCCAGCAACCCCATGCCAAGGAGGATGCTGCAGGTCAGAGGCTTGAGTTTGTTCAACTTCATCGTCGATGCTTCCTTGGTATGAAATGGAGCCGGCGTCAGGGACGCACACCGGCGGGCTTGCGAAAGGCGTTCAAAACGATCTTGGGTGTCAGCAACGAGGGCATGACCAATGGCGCGCTTGAATCGCCCCCAGGGGGATAGACAAGGTTGAATGGCACAGCACTGCGTCCCCACTTGGCGAGCGCAGCGGTGATCCGCGGATCGCTGTTGGTCCAGTCAGCCTCCAGCATCGCGATGTGCTGCTCGCGGAAATACGCCTGCACCGCAGGGGAACCGAACACCACCTTCTTATTGACTTGGCAGGTGGCGCACCAGCGCGCGGTGAAGTCGACATAGATGCCGCGCCCCTGCTGACGCAATTGCGTCACGCGCTCGGGGCTCCAGGTTTCCCACTTCAGCTGGGCTGCGGGTGCCCGCCGTGGCCAGCCCAGGCCAAGCGCCAGCACGAACAACAGCAAACCACCGATCAGTGCGAAGCGCCGACACCCCACACCGGTGCCCGGTCTGCTAAAGCGCCCGTAGACCCAAAGTGCAAACGCCACTACGGCCAGCGCAAACAACGCATTCAGTAGGCCATATTCACTGGCCTGCCCGGCCAGTACCCAAACCAGATAACCCACCGTGGCAAACAGCGGAAACGCCATCGCCTGCTTGAAGGTTTCCATCCATGCACCTGGCCGCGGCAGCCATTGGATCAAGCCCGGAAACACTGACAGCAGCAGGTAGGGCAGCGAGAGACCAAGCGCGATGAAGGTGAACACCAAAAACGATTGTGCGACCGGTAGTGCAAGTGCCGCGCCAAGAGCCGGCGCCAGGAACGGCGCACTGCAAGGTGTAGCCACTACGGTAGCCAGGACACCAGCGAAGAACGAACCGGCTATACCTCGGCGCGCCTGCAGCCTGGAGCCGATGGAAGTAGCTCGTACGCCGATCTCGAACACGCCGCTGAGGTTCAGCGCGAACATCAGCATCACCACTGCCAAACCGAACACGAACGGCGCAGATTGCAACTGGAAACCCCATCCAAGTTGCTGGCCACCTGCACGCAACAACGCAAGCGCACCCGCCAACGCCCAGAACGACAGCATGACACCCGCGGTGAAGCCCCAGGCATGTGCAGCGACCGTGCGCCGGTCCTTACCGGCCTGATCGATGAAGCCCATCACCTTGATACCGAGCACAGGAAACACGCACGGCATCAGGTTCAGTATCAGACCGCCGAGCAGTGCGAACAGCAGCGCGCCGACCGACAGGCCGCCGGCTGTACCCGTATTGTTGATGTTGCCGGCCCGCGTTGAATCGGTGACAGTGGGACCGACCGCACTGACTTGCACCGCGGTGGCGGCCGCGGCCGCGGTATCGGAGACAAACGGCAGGTTCACGTCCACCCCGTTGTAACCGCCCTGCACATCGGTATACGCCAGCACACCGCGCAGCCGCGCACCGGCCGGCATGGGTTCGTCGGCATCCAGCGCCATCTTCAGCAGCGCGCGATCACCACGGCTTGCGACCGTTTGTGGCTGCTTGTACGCGATGAACTGGTCTTCCGGGAAGAAATGCAGGTTACTGACTTCGCCGGGGGCGACCACGTGCAAGGTGACAGCATGGCTATCCTCGCTGGCGGCGAGCTTCCAATCGGTGGCCGCTCGCGGCATCGGCATTTTCGCGATGGCCGCACGCACCGCCTCATCCAGCACAGGTGGGTCAGCCGACACCGGCAAGGTTAGCGATACGTCCTGCTCGCCCGGAACGCACACCGTGTCGCACATCAGCCAGTGCGCAGTGGCCTTCAGCACCACCTGGCTGCCGGGTCTTGCGTCGACCGGCGGCGTCATCGTCATCGGCAAATAGAGCAGGCCGACGTACCCATGGCCGGAGATATTGCCCTGCGCGTCCAACACAAGGACTGGTGTGGGCCACTGAATCGAACCGACGACCCAACCAGAGGGAAGATCCCATTGCAACTCAGTGGGCAGGCCCGTTCCGGGATTTTTCCAGAATGTGTGCCAATGCGGCCGGTGCTGCACGCGAAGTGCCACGGTGATCGGCTTGCCCGGTTGCACCGAGCGCTGTATCGACACCAACGACACGTCAACCGGTGATTGAGCCTCCGCGGTAGCTGGTAACACCGTAGCCAGCCATATAACCAACGCAATCCAAAAAACGTGCAATGGCTTACGCGCCATAGCTGTCCTCCAGTTTGTTCATCCGTCCCTGTTGTACCGGTCTCTTGAGATACCACTCGTGTCTGTCGAAGCCGACGACGTTGTTACTGGACGCCAGGCAATTACCCGGCAGGCTCCGAACGGGAACCGTGGAACGAAACTTGCTCATTAGGGCTTACCTCACGCGGATTCGATGTTGCGGCGACGGTGTGGGCCCACACCTGCGACCGCGCACTAGGTCATGGATCGCGCAGCCTTACAGCGCGTATCAAAACTCTTTCTTCAGGTCCAAGTAGATGACACGCCCCCTTACGTCCACCCGGTTGGAAATGAATCCGACGTTGTTGTCGACGAACGGAAAAGCGCGATCAAACGCATCCTGCACCCCCAATCGGATGGTGCTTCCGCTCAACCAGCTATGAGGGTTGGCCCAGCGGACGCCAACCTGGAAGTCAACGGTGGTGTAGGACGGGGAGCGCCGACGTGGATCAGGATTGGGGATGTAGTTATTGAAGCTGCTGGGGTAGCTAGACAACGGTTGCAGCACCCGATGTGCCGAGGAGTAGTGCGCGCCAGCTGACGCGAAGTAGTCGGTGCCGTTGTAGTTACCCTCGTCCCAAGTGAGGGACATATCCGCCACCCATTTGCTGGGTCCGAACTCACTGTCGGAGATGACCGTGGCCGGTATACCTGGGAGAGGCTGGACTACCAAGCCTAGTGTACGTACGGCATCCAACTGCACGTTCCAGACGCCCAGGCGATTGGTGAAGTAATCGCTGACGTTGGTGTCGATGCTGCGCGA
The DNA here is from genome assembly GCF_042657005.1 of Rhodanobacter terrae. NCBI lineage: Bacteria > Pseudomonadati > Pseudomonadota > Gammaproteobacteria > Lysobacterales > Rhodanobacteraceae > Rhodanobacter > Rhodanobacter terrae. The sequence continues at coordinate 30,735 of NZ_JBHSNG010000006.1, read as the reverse complement.
TTTGCGCCCGATGAAATTCACCTCGCGTCCGTCAAACAACAGCACGCCATTCTTGCCCTTGACGAAGACGCCAGGAGGTAGTTCGTCGATGTCGGCAAAAAGCTGCGCGTAGGTCAAGTCGGCGAGTGGTGCGCCAATATAATTCTTGAAGTCCGTCTCGTTGTACGTGCTCGACACGGTTAACCCCCCCGTAGCAAAAGCCGGCGAGTAGTCAAATCCGATGGTCTTGACGGTGGCGATCTGCGGCTTGAGGTTGGGATTGGGGCCATCCAGCTCCACCAGTTGGGTGTAACCCGCTGGCAGTTGAGCACCGTCGTAGTTCACCAAGAAGGTGGCATCAGAGCTGGTTATCGGTCCGAACAACTGTTGCACCGATGGTGTCAGGAACGACTTCCCCCACGTGGTGCGCAGGCGCAGCGATTCAACGGGCTTCCACACCAGGCCAAACTGATCGCTGGTATTGCTGTAGCGAGTCACCACACCTTGCGGGTTCACAGTCTGGCCAAACTGGGCTGTACTCGGTACGGTGCCCGTCAGCGATTGCAGATCGAAACCACCGAGCGCGACCAGGTCCGGCGCATAGTTCTGCAGTGAACCGTTTCCATGCTCATTGAATGACCCGTGTCGTGCCGCCAGCGTGAGCGTCAGCTCCTTTGCCAACGGCAAGTCCTTCAGCAACGGCACACCCAGTTCGACGAACTCTGCAGTGTCATCGCGATGGCTGTCCGAGACGGAGAAACCATCGATGGTGCTTTGGTAGTGATAGCGCTGGGAGTTGTACTGCGCACCAATCGCTGCTTCGACCTTGCCCGCGGGCAGAGCGAACAGCGCACCACGGGTCAGCAAATCCACCGAATCCTCCGACGATCTGAATCCGAAGGCGTAGCGTTCCACCAGCGTTTCTAGCAGTGCACGATTGGATGCCACTACCGCAGGGTCACTACCATCACCAAAGACATTCAAACCATCCAGTACCCCCATGGTCCGGCCATACCCATCGGGACCACCCGATCCATCTAGATCGCCGAGCGCGTCGGTTCGTCCATTCTCCATGCTGCCGTTGTAGTTCAGATCGAAAGTCCAGTTCTTCAGTACTGGTAGCTTGCCGGATAGTCCCAGGTTGTAGTCTCGATTGGTCTGCTTCTGATCTTGGGAAAGTGTCATGCCGGCAAATTCGCGGTCGTAGGAGTAGCCCACCAACACGTCTTGGCCAAAGTGGTTATACGGATTGCTGGCAGGGATGTAGGTCGCCTCAGCGCCACCGCCTTCGAGAAAATTGAAATCACCTGCACTTGGATGCCAGTGCTCGACGTCCCTCTGCTGGGTGTAGCCCACGCCGTAGGAAAGCTTGAGTTCGTCACCGAACGTCTGCTCGCCGCTCACGCGGAAGGCAGGGGATTTGACCTGCGGTCCAATCCGGGCGATGGGATAATCCGAGGGCGCAGTGGCGATGCTGTAGGGAAGCAACTGGGATGGCTGCAGCGCGCTGCCACTTTGTCCACCAGGGATGATGCCCAGGGGCGCGCCTTCCAGATGACCTCCAGGGTAACCCCCGTCGATTGATTCGAAGACCACACCCGGTTGCCCCAGATTTGACGTGCGCACATTGGCCCCACCGATATCGGTAAAATCGCCTATGCCGCTTGGTCCTACATGGATGTAACGGCGAATATTGGGCGGATCGGCCGACCGGTACTGCGCGGAGACGGTCAGCGCACCATTCTTCCAGCCGAAGGTGTGCGCCAGATCCACTTCGTTGACATCGGCACCGCTGGCGGAATTCTCATGGCGGGTATGAATCACGGTTCCTTCGTAGGATTTCTTCAGCACGATGTTGATCACACCGCCCACCGCGTCGGCGCCATAAATGGCGCTGGCGCCGGCGCCCAAGACCTCGATGCGTTCGATCTGGGACAGTGGGATCGAAGAGATGTCAGTAAACTCGCCCTGCGCTTGCGCCGAGCCGGTACGGCGATGACCATCCACCAGTACGAGGGTCGAGCGACTACCCAGGCCGAGCAGGTTGACCGCGCTGGCGCCAAGTGTGGACTGCAAATGCGCGCCAAGCCGCTCGCCATATACCTCTTCGCCCAGCGCAACACTGGTCGAACTCGTATTGCTGAAGTTCATCGGCAAATGGCGTAGCACATCCTCGATCGAGGAGTAGCCACGGTTCTTGATCGTTTCGGCATCAATGATCTGCACGGGCGCCGCCGAGGCGATGTCTCTCAGATTGGTGCCGATGACCGTGACCGTATCCAGCATCTTGGCCGACTTGGCGTCGGCCGCTTTGCTCGCTTCGCCCGGCGCCACATGGCTTTCTACCGAGATAGGTAGCGGCGGAACAACAGCTGCGGCATTGGTCGGCGGAGCGGGCGCGACTGTACGTGGACGCACAACCACTGTGTGGCTGTTGATAAATCCATAAACCAAGCCCGAGGGCGCAAGCATGCGCTTCAGTATTTGATCCACCCGCAAGGTACCCACAAAACCCGGCGATGGCAGGTTGCGAATACGTCCGACGCTGGAGTACACCACCTGCAGACCAGTCTGCATGGCAAAAGCGTCGAGTGCGGATTCGAGCGGCTGCGCAGCAATTTTCACCGTCACCACACGCGCCTCCACCTCCACTGTGGTCCGCGCATTCACTCGCTGTGGCGGCTGTGCCGTCGCGCTACCACAAAAGGCCAAGGCGGCAAGGATCGCCTGTGCGAGAACCATCGGCCGGACTATTCGAATCGATCCCATGCTTTTCCCCTCATGATTTCGTTTGGCTGTTAAACCGAACGCCGCAACGAGCGCCCCCTTTTTATCTGTGGGTTACCGAGACCAAAAGAGTACTGGCCACTGAAATTATTTTTCCCGCTGATAAATTTCGTCGCGAAGCAATCCACCCGAGGGCAGTCCCTTCGCCCGTGACCATGCACGGCGGTGGCCGCTCAGCTGAGTTCCGTCTATGCTGGGAAAGCGCTGCATGCGCAATGCGCATTGCCGCATCACACGTCCATATGGATCAGGATGCAGTCGCTATCGAGGGTGACTGTCAACGCAGGGAGGCAATCCACGAGTGGCGGAGCCCGGCGGATGTTGTTCGCGTCAAATGCGCCGCTGTGGCGTTGCAGCCGCGCCGACAACCATCGACCACGATCTTTCATGCGTTGCAGCCATCGAACTCCACCGCAATGTCGAAGCGTGTGTGTCGTCGTAAATGATCAGGTGCCCTTGCGAACTATCACGATCTTCTTCATCTGCGCGCGCACAGCGTGATCGATGTCCCAATCGTAGAGATCGTGGCCGACAATGACGCCGCCACCGGCGATCAGGATATTGCCCGGTAAGCCGCGAATGCCGTAGGTACTTGCCGACATGCCAGCGACACCCTGGTCATCACGCAGATTGACCCATGAGACGCCGATTTTCGTCTTCTCATCCTTAAGAGCTTTTAACCATTGTGCACGATCCTCGTCAAGGGACACCGCGTAGATCTCGAAGCCTCGACCGTGGAATTGTCTATAAAGCTTGGCAAGACGCGGGAATTCGGCGCGACAAGGCCCACACCAGGACGCCCAGAAGTTGACCAACACCAGTTTGTTGTGCGCCAGGACATCGGACAATTGGCGCAGGTTGCCTTCCGCATCCCGGGCCACGATGTCCTTGTAAGGTTTGCCGATCGCGAGCGCCCGCCGCGCCAGCGCCAATTTCTGAGACAACGCCAGCTCTCTGCGCATGCGTGCGATCTGCGGGCGTGGACCAACCTTCTCTGCATAGGTGTCCAGCATAGCCATGCGTTGGGTCATGCTGTAGCTTGGATCGTCGTTGTCTGCAAGCGTGAACAGTTTCACCAAGACCGCGGCGTTACCCTCGAGAAGCTGGCGTTGATAGCCGTTCTTGATCTTTCGCACCGGAACCCATGCCTCATCGATAGCCTTGTTGGATGCCTTGACTGCCGCCTCGTTCGATTCGTCCAAACCGGTGTTCGCGAGTTTCTCGCGCTCTTCAGCGCGCCTCGCTGCCACGATGTATTTTGGCAGCCGGGTGTAGCCATACACCACGTCGTTATATCGGCCACCTACAGCAATGATGTGATCTCCGCTGCCTTTGATTGTGTATCTGGCAGGCTCGATGATCATGGGAATGTAGTTGTCAGGGCCAATCCAAAGAGAGCCCATCACGGGTTGATCGACACGCCCTTTCAGGCTGAATGTGCCATGCGCCGATATCGTGGTTGCCGCAGGTTCTCTTTTGCCGTTCTTCTCGGGCGACCCATCTGTCAGAAACAACTTCACCTCAATGCCGTCTTTCAGACCGCTGATCTGGCTGTCAATCCGGTATCGACTCTCGGTGGCGCCGACATGAGGTTTTGCCGGGGCCGTCGTGACGGCCCCGGCATCGCGGTTTGAAATGCTCAGGCCAACCATCAGCAGCAAGACCGTCATCTTACTAATAGACGTCAAGAACCCCGTCTTACTTTTAGTCATGAACTTTGATGACTGGTATTGAGGCTCGGTAGTGCACGACGCTTTCATGGCCGATCGGGCTGAGAGCGTTTTGGCTGCGCACCTGCTGACTGCATTCATTAAATACCAGCCCCCTCTGATGAAGATCAATTCGTATTTCCCATGATGCTTTCGGCACTGCAAGACCTCGATCCACTTGTCAAAAGGACCTCACAACCCCAGCCAATGTTTCACTTCCAATTCCAGCTTCTCGCCCCGGATGTCAGCCGCGACGACACGACCCTTCTTGTCCAGCAGGAACGTTTCGGGAATCGCGTGGATTCCGAATTGCTTGGCGAATTTGGTATTCAAGCCCTTTCCGTCGAAGTACTGTGGCCAGGACAGATGCCACTTCTTCACGAAGTTCACCAGCTTCTGCCGGTCCTGCTCACGATCCATAGCGATACCGACCACCACGAATCCCTTGTCCTGGTAGGCTGCGAGCACTCTCTTGACGTTCGGTAGTTCGGCAACACAAGGGCCACACCAAGTCGCCCAGAAATCGATGAGGACCACTTTTCCGCGCATCTTGGTAAGATCGACCGCGCGCCCATCAAGAGCCTTGAACTTGATCGAGCCGATACTGGCCGCGCGTACTTTAGCGGCATTGGCTGCAGCGTTTCGCTGGTCCTGCAGTTTTTCCGCCGCTTCTTTCATGGGCGCGGCGAGCGGCGTGGATTCCAGCTCTACTTCGAACTCGTTCGCCTTCTTCTCGTACGCGGCGCTTTGATCTTGCAGGGCTTGAAGGTACTGGGTCGCCACTCCTAGCGCCCGAGAATCCGGATACTTCGCGACCAGCCTTTCCACGATGGAGTGGAAAGGGGCAAGGTCGACCGGCTTCGATTCCGCCTCGGCCTTGCTACTGGCTTCATCCAGCATCCATTCGAAGGCGCCACCACGCTCGTCCTTCGTGGCATCCGGCGATTCCACTACCATCGCATTGAGCTTCATCTGCTCGTCGACGAACGCCGCTCGCGCCACTTTATCAACGATGAGGTTCGTCTCGGTGGGCTCTTTATCGAATGCGGGCTTGAAGCCTTTAATGAAATACGGAGGCTCAAAACCCGACGCCACGATGAGTTCGTAGGATTCGGGGCTGGGGCCATACTTCTGCAGATACCGTCGCGCGCCCTTCACAAAATCGAGCTGCTTCCGATCCATCAACACCCACCATTCGCGTTTTGTGGAATCGATACCCTTCAACGGAGCAACGGAGGCCGCCTCCAACGCCATACGTTCGGCTTTCGCCTGTGGAGTGTCCGTATGGCTCCCCTTGCTTGCGGAGTACGGTTCCGCAGGGGTTATCGGCGCTGCCTCGGTAAAATTGTTGATGGTGCTCAGTCCGACCATCAGCCATGCAGTCATCACCGTTCCGACGGCTGCCAAGATATTGTGCTTGTCTTTCTTCATGGACTTCGATACCTGGAATCGAGGCGTTGACGCCTGGGGTTGTGAGTCTGGCGGAACACAATGTTTTTCATTGACTATCGCGCCGGAGGTGTTTTCACTACGAAACTGCATTCAACCGGTGACGCTACTTCATGAAGTTCCTCAATATTTTTGATGAACAAAAGAACGACCCGCACGAAGACATCCGCACGGCTAAAGATGAATGCAATGCCTCATCGAGGCCAACGCCCGATTGCCCTGTCACTACATGTGTAATGTCGAAGCTAAAAAGGGTACTTCTACGAAATAATTAATTTTTCTGCACGTCGCCCGCTAAAGCGAAAAGGGGTATCGTGCGTGCAGCCGCTGCAATACGTCAGCGTCGACGCTGACGTAAGCCTCGAGGGGATTCATTATTCGGCCACGTTACTGCTTGCGTGCTGATGGACCGCTGGCGCGTGCCTGGATCAGGATGCGATCGCCGTCGTGGATGACTGCGAGGGTCGAACAGCAGTCGAGGAACTGCAAAAACGAGCTGGCATCGTTCGCGTCGAATACACCGCTGTAGCGTTGCAGCCGCGTCGCGTCGCCATCGACAAAGATTTGGCGAGTGTTGTAGCGGTTGAACTCTGTAGCGATGTCGGCGAGCGTATCGTCGTGGAAGGTCAAGCGCCGCGCGTTTTCCGGTGCCTGGCGATCTTCGTCAATAGTACCTTGCGTGAGCGCCTTGCCGTTGCGCGAGATATGGACCGTCTCACCGGCGGTCAGATCCACAGCATGACCCAGCGGCACGACCTTTACGCCGGGACGCCTGATGGCAGTGGCCTCGCCGGGCAGCCACGATGCCACCCATTCACCCACCCCGCTTTGCAATGCCGCAAGATGATTGGCTGTGATCTGTACGCTACCTTCGGTCACCGACACGAGAGTCCCTGAAGGTAGTCGATTCACTGTGAATAGCGTCCCGACATCCTGGATCAGGTTCGCACCCGCATACACACGGAACGGCCGCGCGGCATTATGAGTCACGTCGAACCGGGCCTCACCTTTACGCAGGATGACATCCCGTGCTCCGGGTGAGAATGTCACAGTGATGCGCGAGTCCGGTGCCAGTGCAACTATCGTTCCGTCGGCGAGACTGATCGAGCGCGGCTCACCTACCACCGTCGCGTAATCCACGCCGGAATTCACATACTGGCGTACGCCGATCCAGCTCACCGCGCTCAGCAGCACGACGGCTGCCACCCCGGCGGCACATATCCAGCGGGCAACATTTCGGGACTGTGCCGCGTTGCGATCAAGGCCTCGCGCACGTAACGTGCGCTCACGCAGTGATACTACGTTGTCACGCACCGTTGCCTCGGCGACGATAGCGTCGACATCAAATCTATCGAGTAGGCTGGGCTTGGACAGCTCGCGATCGAGCATGCTGGCTAGCAACAGCTCGCGTACATGCAACGGCGACGATGCGATCCAGGCAGCGAATGCCTCGTGCTCGACGGCACCAGCATGACCCTGCATGACATGCAACCAGTCCGCTGCCTCTCGCGAGGCACGTTCGGTTCGTTCCTGCTGTGAGGTGCGATAACTGCTCATGTCTGCGATCTACGATTGTCCACGCAAGTCGTCCTTCATCAACGCTCCAAGCTGGCTCGGACATGGGCCAGCGACTCCATGCTGTACTTCTTCACCGTGTGTACGCTCAGTCCGAGCTTCGTAGCGATTTCCTCATGTGACAGGCCGTCGCGTCGCTCCAGCAACAATATCGCCAGTCGGTTGGGCGGCAACTGTGCAAGCGCCTCGCTCACCTGGCGCTCGAAATGTCCCCCTCCTTCAACCAAATGCGTCTGTATCGGGTTGTCCACCATGGCATCGACAGTCGGCGAATCGAACACTACCCGCCCGCGATGCTTGCCAAGGTTGAATTCGCTGACGACATGCGACGCAATACCGTAAATATACGCCAGCGGGTTTCGCACCAACTCAATGGTTTTCACGCGAAGCAGACGCAGATACACCTCCTGCATCACATCGTCCATATCCTGCACGTGTCGCACCCGTCGACACAGGAACCGATGCAGGTCGCCGTTGTAGTTGCGCATGGCCGCAGCGGCAAACTCGCGCGCTTCCACCGAAGACTGCTGGGGTTTCACCATGGCATACACCATCCGGTCGACCGCATGGTCTGGCGGTCATACCTTACGGCTTGCCTTGCAATGAACGCTAGCAACGATCGGCTCCCAATGTATCCGTGGTGGGCGCCGCACGAAAGGCGCCTCTTTCACTCTCATAGTGTGGTGCAAGGGCCGTTTTGGGTACTCAATACCCGCCTCGGTATGTGAAAAGGCCCATATCACTAAGTACCGGACCGGATTTGACGCGAGTCGGCAGGCCGTCCGCGGTAGTTATATGGTAGCGTTCGAAGTGCCGCCAGGCTGCCGGCCACCGGGAATTCCCGCCAGACAGGCATCATGGTTCGGTGGCTTCAACCGATGGACGGGCCGCGTTGCCGCGCAAATTCCCAAGAAATGCCCTGACCGCACACGACAGCAGTTACACGTCGCCCCCGCTTTTGCTCGATCACCGGTTTCCACGGCACGAGGCTGAATCCGGCACCGCCGTCCAACATGGCGTACCGCCCGCTGGCTAGCAGCACGTCACGACGGTAGACGCCGCTGATGGGTTTGGCGTTCTCCATGGGGCGATATATCAGCCCGGTTTCTTCCGCAATTTTTCGTGCCGCGGCCCCGATGTCACGCTCGCGCAGTGTCGCCAGCAGGTTACGCGCTAGAACCACGCGCTGTCCGCGCCGCTGCGCCAGTCCCTGTTCGATCAGGAAGTCGGCGCGCTTGCTCAGCGCGTACTTGACCTCGCCACCAAAGCCCAGGTCGCCCATCCCCTTGTCGCCACCGAGCAATTGTTGGTCGAGCCAGGTGGCGCCAATCACACGGGTTTGCCGTTCGATCGGCAGGTGCGATTTCAGCGCCACTGCCACTCCGCTACCGAGGCGCGGTGCGTCATACTGGCGACCACGTTCGATCAGGTCGTCGGGTACGCGCCAGACGCCCTCGGCCACGCGATCCACGATGCCGGCGCGACGCAAGGCTTCGAGCCGGCGTACATGCGCAGCCACCACTTCACGCGGATCGCGGTCGGGTGTGGCCTGCCCCTGTGCCACGGCCAAGTGATGATCGGTGCGGTACACGCCATCCACGACCAGCGCGGCGACGTTACGGTCGGCGGCGCGCACGTCGGCCGAGCCTTTCACTTCCACCACGGCACCGGTCGGATAGTGCTCCAGGTCCGCGCGCGGCGGCAGCGCCACGTAGTGCGCCTTGCCATTCGTGCCATCAACGATCAGATAGCCCTTGTCGTGCAGTTCACCGGCCAGCCCCTTGCCGACGACGCGACCAACGATAGCTTGACTATCCTTGCCTGGCTGGAACACCGCCAGCTCACGCTGCCGGCTGTTCATGGCGCTCTGCATGGTACGGATGATGTCACCGCGCTCACCCATCGCCCGCAAGGTGGCTTCGGCCTCGGCATGCACGACCCACTTGCCGGGCTGCGACTCGACCGCCAGACCCATACGCTGCAAGCGTTGCAGGCGCCCGATCAGCACTTGTCGTTGGCGCTGCAGCCGGGGCTCGGAAAAACGTTCGATGCGCACCAGGCCGTCGTCACCGGTTTCGCGCTGCAGGGTGCGATCCAATCCCGTCCACCGTTCTTGATCGACCTCGCGCTGCATCGTGCGCTGGATCTCCCGCTCGGTGCGCGGCCCCAACCATTCGGTCGCCAGTTCCGATGCCCGTCCACGCATTCCCTCGGCGATGTAGTCGCGGGAGATGATGAGGTCCTTGCCGGTGTCGTCCTTGCCGCGCAGAACGATGTGGGTGTGGGGGTTGTCCGTGTTCCAGTGATCGACTGCCACCCATTCCAGACGGGTTCCCAAGTCGCCTTCCATACGCGCCATCAGGTGCCGCGTGTAGGTGCGCAGGTCGTCGAGCTGCTCGGCGCCCTCCGGCGAGACGATGAAGCGGAACTGATGCCGATCACCGGCACTGCGTTCCTTGAAGGCATCGAGGTCGGCTGCGTCGGTTGTCGGCCCGTAGGCACGCCCTGCTCCGCCCAGGCGATCGACGCCTTCGCGCTCGATGTAACGCAGATGCGTGGTGATCGAGCGTGGGCTGGCCTTTGCCAGATTGACCAGTCGCGCCTTGATCGCCACGCGCCGGGCGTTGGCGGCCAGTGATCGCCCGGCGAATCGCGCCGCCACATGGCCACGCCCGAGCCTGGCACCGGGTTGCCGACCGGCCTTTCCTATCTTGTTACCAACCTTCGCGCCGGCCTTGTTGGTCTGCCGAAGCACCTGATTGATGAAGGCGTCGCCGCGTTGTTTCGGCGCACCAGGCCGGACGCGGAAACGGTCGTCGTCACGGCTGCTCATGCGGCGGCTCCATCCAAGGCCCTCGCAATCCGGCGGACGAAGCACGCGATTTCGCCAGTACCGACACGGCAGTGCGCACCTTCGCGGCACGCTGCCCTCCCAGGCGCGTGCCGCGCCACCCCCACGTGCAGACTCGCTTTTCGCGCCACGGAGTGCCGCGACCTTTTATCTTGCCCTCCGTCTTTGCCTCTCGCTTCCACTCCAAGCCTCGGCGGCCCGGTGGGGCTGCGCGACGCACAGCGGGACCGCCAGCGAGCGCCCGCCATGGCACGGGCATGGCGCGCCCGGGGCAAGTCGTCTGCACGGGGAATGATCGCGCCGGATGTCGCGCGACGTGCGGCGCGAAAGCACCCACACGGCATGCGCGACGACACGGCGCGGCACACCGGAACGACACGCCGGATGACACGATGACGCGCAGCGAATCGGCGATCGTCATCGACGTGTCTCCAGCCACACCGGATATGCGACGCCGAGCACGGCGGATGCACTGACGGGTCCAAAATACCGGCTGTCGAACGACGCTGGATTCGTTGTGCTGAGCAGGAACAGTTCGCCAGGACGAAGACGCCGACAATGCGCCCATGCACGCAGCGGCCGGCCCATCCCGTCGGCATGCAGCACAGTGGCCGCCGGCACGCCGTCGATGCGCACGACGCCCTCGGTAATGCACACCTGCTGCGGTGCCATGGCAGCGACCGGCTTGAGCAGCGGGATGTGCCATGGCAGGTAACCGCGCCGCGCGGCAAGCGCGGCGGCGCGGGCCGGCAACGGAACCAGCACGATGCGGCCGACGCGCATCGCAGGCGGCAACGAGCCGGCATGGCGTGCGAGCGAATCGACGCGATACCAGCCAACCGCCACACTGTCGGATGGGTTGTAGATCAAGCGTGGCAGCGGCGACACAAATGACGCCCAGGCCAGTGAAGCGAAGCCGCAGGTGGACAGCGCCGCCAGTGCGAGACGAGCGCGCAAGCACGAGCGAGGACGCGACGCGGGGTTGATGGTGGAAATGGCCGTCATGACAGCACCTTTCCGACCCGCCACGCGGCATGCTGCCCGGCGGTGTAAACCGGCAGCGGCCCGCGCAGGGCGAGTCGGTTGCCCAGCGATCGCCAATACGTGGGCAATACGTCGGCCGGTGCGATACCCAGCGCTTCGATGGCGTCGATACACGACAGCACCGCCCGCACCTGCCGTTCGCCTTCGGCATGCAACAGCAGGCGCGCGCCGGGTTGTACACCGGGAATGCGCTGCGCCGCATCCAGCGAGGTACATGCTTGCATGACCATGAGTTGCCAGCGTGTCGCGCCATCGTCGTTGGCCTCCCAGCGGATACGGCCGAAGATCGACGCCGGCCAGAACGCCGCGACGCGCCGCCAGCGGTCGTGTTGCACGTGATACGCCGGCTCGCCGAAGCGCAGGTAAAGGTTGATCCGGTGTGCCAAGTAGGCGAGCGAAACGCGCGTCAATGATGTGCTACTGCTCTGGCTGGCGAGCGCAACGAACGACGGTGCGGGTGGCTGCGTCGCCGCCGTGACGTGGGTGTTCATGATGTGTGCTCCGGGAACTCGCGCTCCAGCAGAGCGCGCAGCAGTTCGGCAACGGTCAGGCCTTGCGTGAAGGCCGATACCTTGATGCGCGCGCGCAGCCCAGGGGTGATATCGAGCGTCAGACGCGCGGTGTAGAGATCGCCTTTCTGGAGAGCATCGGCGTCGCCCTGGCGAATCCACGCCTCGGCGTGCGGGTTCGTCGGCGGACGTGCGCCGATGGCAATGCGCTTGCGGCGTGCATGGCTCATGACGACCACCGCAGCAGCTCGTCGGTGAGCGCGGTGATCTCGCGTGCGGCAGCGCTGTCGGGCGCCAGCTCGCGCGCAAGTTGGCCGACCGCCACACTGTCGGCGAAGACGATGCGCTGACGGATTTCCGATTGCAGCGATGGCAGCGGTTGTTCGGCGAGCGCGCTGCGCGCCTCGCGGCCGATGACGGTAGTGCTGACACGCCGGTTGATGACGAAGGCGGCAGCGAGCTGTGGCCGGAATACTTGTGCGTCGCGGACCAGCGCCACCATCTCGGCACTTGCCCACAGGTCGTAGGGACTGGGCTGCACCGGCACCAGCACACGGTCGGCGGCGAGCAGCGCCGAACGCGCCAGTGCGGCGATGCGCGGCGGCCCGTCGATGACGACGTGATCGCTGCGGCGCGCCAGTTCGGGCGCTTCCTGGTGCAGCGTTTCGCGCGCGAGTCCGACGGCACTGAAGAGCCGCGGGAGTCCCTGCTGGCTTCGACGCTGCGTCCAGTCCAATGCCGATCCCTGTGGATCGGCATCGAGCAGGATGACCTGCTGGCTACGTAGCGCCAGTTCACCGGCGATGTGCGTGGCTAGCGTGGTCTTGCCCACGCCGCCTTTCTGGTTGAGCAGGGCGACGATCACGAGACGATACTCCGCGACGGAGAACGGTCTGTTGATCGACCTGGATAATGTGGTGATTGGTGTTTTGAGCGCCGCCGTTGCTTTTGCGTTTTTGCCCTTGTCCACTGCAACAGCGTGGCTCTACTACCCGTTAATGTTTTTGGGTTAGGTAAGTTAGAGGCCGCGCAAGTACGCACGGTGACTGAGTTCGCGGCCGATTTTGTTGCCTGATAGCACGAGGATGTGTTGCCGGATAGCACGATACTTCGGTTGCCTGATAGCACGAGGCCATGCACCGCTTGTCCCCGGGTTATCCCCGTGCCGCGCGCGGCACGGGCCGGAACGTCAGCCGCTCTGTTTTGCGATCGGGCGCCCATCCGATGCCGAGCACGTAGCCGGGCAATGATTGTTTCGCCACCAGTGCACGCAGGTCGGCGGCGAAGTCGTAGAACCGGGCCATGCTGCCGGACTTGCGATACAGGTACGCGAAGTCGAACTGCCAGCCGCCGGCCTGGCGTCCACCGTGTTTGCGCACGAGGCGATACAGCCAGCGTTCGATGCCACCGGTGAGCCGGAAGTACGCCGGGTCGATGGTCAGCACCAGGGCGGCGTCGAGCACGCCGGCGTAGAACCAATCGGGAAGGACCAGTTCGAGGCCGAGCGGCACACCCTCGGCGTTCGCGCGCTCCTTCCACTCGTTGATCCACGAGAAGCGATGCAGGCGTCGCCCGGTCATCTCGCGGATCGAGGTGGCCACGGTCGTCGATTGCAAGCGATCCAGTGCGGCCTTCAGGCGCTGGTAATCGCGCAGCGACGTGCCGCGGCCGATGAAGCGCAGGATCTCGTAAGGCGTGGCCTGCATCAGCCGCGAGGTCGGGATGCCGGCGTCGCGGGCTTCCACGATCTGGCTCGCGGCCCAGATCAGGATGTCGGCATCCCAGATCGTGGCGATGCCGTACTCGGCCGTTCCTTCCACGCGCACGGTCACGCCACCGGCGCGAAAGTCGATCGGCGCTGTGCGATGCGACTTCGCTAACGAAAAAAACGGGAACGCCATCAAGTCCTGGCTGTCGCGCGGCGCCATGTCGCCCGGCAACGCACGGAACAACGCCAGCTGTTCGCGTGCCGGCCGGGGCATGGCGATGGCCACCCGTGCGCTGATGGTCAGCGCGCACGGCTGTCGACCGAGTGGCGCTCGGCGTACTCGGGGTCGGACGTGGCCTCGAAGCTGCGGGCATCGGCCCAGGCATCGAGGTCGGCAGCGGCGTACATGACGCGCCGGCCGAACTTCCGAAAGCGCGGGCCGCCGCCAAGCACGCGCTGCTTTTCCAGCGTACGCGGCGATAGCCGCAGATAGTCGGCGGCCTCGTCGTTGGTCAAGTAGCGAGCAGTTGGAGGCGCTGCGGCGGATGGCGGGGTAGCGGCGCGGACGGCATAGGGCCGCACAGGAGCGGGTCGCATGGGATGGGCCTCCATCGGTTGAGGGCATCGGCCACGACAACGCAGCCGGATGGAGGCAGTCTCGGGAAAGATCGGGGGCTTGCTCAGGGACGTTTGGCAGGGCCGTGCAAACGTCCCTGTACGCCCGGCGCCTGCTGGAGCAGGCCGCGGTAGCCGCCATGCATCAGCACCGCGCCGCGCTGCGCGAGCCGACGCACGCGGGCGCGCAGCGCGCTGTCCGCGTGCCAGTCGGCCGCGACGACGGCCGGCCCAACCAGCACCTCGGCTACCTCGCGCAAGGTCGCACCGGCCAGCGTGCCATCCAGCGTTTGCAACGTGAGCGGCTCAAGGAGAGCAGCGCGGCTTGGCCGCGTCCAGCTGCGGGCCCACGACGAAGCCGTGCTTTCCATGCGCAGCGGTGGATCGCCGTCGTGGAGCCCATGAACATAAGGCATGCCCTGTTCCAGGGTCGGGGCAAGTACAAAGCGCCGCCAGCACCCCGGTAGCCAGGCGATCAGTGACAGGTATCGACCGTCATGGAACAAGTGCTTGTGGCCGATGATGTCCCACAAGTCGAAGGGCACTGCGTCGTCCGCTGGTGCCAGGTCGGGGTGGAGCTGCGCCGCGCCGTTGGGCTCGGAAGACCAGGCCGGATGTGCGTCGCGCGCATCCAGGCCGGGGTTTTCCGGCGGGTATAGACCCCAGCGCTCAACTACGGCACCTGCCCCAGCACCGACCCGATGGCGATGGCGCCACCAGTCGCTGCAGTAGTCCGGGTTGCGACGCAGATATTCCCAAGCGAGAGCCGGGCCGTCCAGGTGCAGCACGTAAAGGTAGGCGGCACTGGCATGCCAGGCTTCAGGTGAATCGGTCATGGCGCGAGCTCCTGTCACATACAGGGCAACCGGGAGCGGCCACGAACCGAAGTGCGATCGTCAAAGCATCAAGCCGATCGGCGAAGCATTGAGAAGATCGAGCCGATAGGCTCCGGCTTATGGTGTGGCCTGTTCCGGTGCAACGGTCGCGGGCACCGTGTTTCGCTCGCGGTATCGGCCAGCGTGCATAAAATCGAGCATGCGATAACGACTTTTCCGGTCTGACGCACACCTTGATGGTGTGGTAATCCCGATTGATGCCGGGCCGGTCTCAAGCAAGACCGACATGGACACAATGCGCCCGGTTTGGCGATGGCTGGCGGGGCCACACCGTCTCCGATCAGTCCAGGATCGAACCGTTGCGTTTCGCCAAACGCGTGTATTCCGACAGGCAATGCGTGGCCTGGAAATAGCGATCGCGCAGGACCGGCTGATTCAACGGCCCGACGATGGACACCAAGTCCGACAGCCTCACCGTGCCCAGCTCGGGCATGCCGATACCGACATCGCACAGGCCCCAGGCCATATCGCCATCGGCGGGATCGAGCGCGGCCAACAACCAGGTCGCGTGCGCGTCCGGCGTGAACAGCTTGACGACGGGCGGCGGATCAAAGTCTTGCGTAACAGCGCGGGCCTGGCCGTTGACCAGCAGTTGCGCACGTTCGTCATCGGTGATGAGGGGGTTCATAGGCACCACCCCTGCACGGGGCGCTCCACTGGAGTATCGGCTTGGTGACTGTCTGCACCGCTGCGAAATCGCACACAACCGCCGAGGCGCGCATGCGCTTTGGCGCAGATACGGGCATCCGCCAAATCGGTTCCGTGTCTCGCTGCCAAAGCGCCGTTACGCATCCCCACACATCCGTCGAAGCGCATACATGCAGAGGCGACTTTGTGGAAGTCAGTAAAGCCACGAAAGCGGCTCCCGGGATCAGTGGCGATCCGTCCAAGCGGATCAGGACAAAAGCACGGATACGGAAAATCGACTTACTAAATGAACACTATAGATTGTAGCCCTATAGGGATCAATCGGCTGTCATCTTGGTTTCCCGGAAGGAACCCTAGGTGGCGGCGAAGCACTCACTGGCGACGGCAATACGGACGATCAGAAAAGCGCGTGGCCTGAGCCAGGAAGCGTTCTCTGACGTGTCCAGCCGTACCTATATGAGTTCGCTGGAGCGCAACCAGAAAAGCCCGACCATGCACAAGATGACCGAGCTGTGCGAGGTCATGGAAGTGCATCCGCTCACGCTGCTGACGCTGGCCTACGCCGGCACCAGCACGCGCAAGGCCGAGCAGCTTCTGGCGCAGGTACGCCAGGAGCTTGAGGCAGTGTTGAAGGAACGCGACGCGCCGTAGGCGCGTGCGTGACGTGCTGCGCCAGCAGCACGGCGCCCCGCCGCAAGGGACGGGGCGCCGTGGGCGACCGTCAGGCCGCCTGCGGCTTGCTGCGTGACCAGATCAGGTCGTGCGAGCCGTCCTCGCCCTCGATCAGGCGGGCATAGACCGTCGCCGCGAACGAAGGATCGTCGAGGGTCACGGACAGGTAATCCCGCTTGGCCTCGCTGGTCTTCTTCCACGCCGCACCGATGTCGTGGCCGGCTGCCTGAAGACGGAAGTCGGGGGCGTTCTCGCTGTCGCCCTTGTGGTTGGGAACCAGCTTGACCTTGACGTTGAGCGTCAGGGTGCGGAGCGTGCCGGTGAAGCCGTCTTTCTCTGCGATGAAGGTGCCGATGTTAGCCATGGTGTTTTCTCCTTTCGGGTTGAACAAGGTCGCGCCAGTGCGTCCTTGTTGTGATCCGGCCGGCGGGGGATGGGCGGGCCGCACCGCTTGCGGTCGCAACGCAGTGGAGAACCTGGAAGCGCAAAGAATTTGCTGCGCGAGGAAGCCGCGCAGCGGCGGGGAAATTGTTTGCACTGGAAGGTTGCGGCCATGAAGCCCAAGGCGCAGCCGCGCCCTCGCCAGGATTCACAACAAACCAAGGACGTACAGGCCGCCTGTCCCGAATGGAGACAGGGCCGACTCGGCGTCCCCGCAAGGCGGCTGCACCGGTTTGTGCCATGACGCGGGCAAGGCCTACCACCAACGACAAGGTGAAAACACCCCTTGCCGCAACCCTGCGGTGACGTGCTTGAGGCGTGGCGTGGGAGCTCCATAGGCGAGGCCGGGCGGCGTGTCGGTGAGCCGTCCTTCATGACATACAGGCGGCGAACCGTCAGCGTCGAGGACGGCGCGCTTTGGCACAACCTGCCGCAGCAAGTTCGGGCGTAGTGCCTGTGCCCTGGCTTCGCGGCAGGGCGCGCGATCCTGGCAAGCGCAGCGCGCAGCGCCACCAGCGCGGAGGCGTGAGGGATTGAAGCCGACTGGCCGTGACGCCACAAGCGGCACGGGGCATAGCCCGAAAGCCCGGCGGCGCATGGCGCCGATACGCCCAACGCATGGGATCGTCACCTCCCAAGCGTGTCCCCCAAATATCGGCTATACGATATCGGTGGTCGTCAACTCATCGCGCCCACCAAATCACTCTCAATGTCATTCAAGACCGTAGCAAGAGCGATCACATGGCAATCGAAACTCCTTTTGTTGTACAGGCCGGAATTTCCGCTGCAGGTATAGGGATTCAACTCTACATTGCATGGCGTAGCCGGCAACAATCCGCCAGGCAGTCCCAAGACACGCTGGATATGCAACGCCTCGTATCTCATCGATCTACCGCATCATTTGTTGCTGACAAGCGCCAAAGGTGGATCGATGAATTACGCACGGACATGGCATTCCATCTCGCGTTGTCACAGGAAATCGTGTGGAAATGGGATGCGCTTCGCGACAGGACAGCCTTGAAGGTCAGCCAGGAGGCCAACGGCGATCCGGCCGTTGTCAACCGGATCGAGCAGGAAGCTGCGGATGCGTTTACCGCAGAGAACGGGGCACGCGACCGCGAACATCATGAGCGGCACATTCGCCTCAAATTCAGGCTGAATCCCAAGGAACCATTGCACATTGAACTTCGCGCCTGCTTGGATAACATCCGGGCTGTCCTGAATGAAACGCAAGGAGCGCGCACGGAGGCGAATGCGAAGGCACTGATTGGAAGAATGATGACCCTCATTGACCGATCAGCCACGCTCACGGAGCAAGTGCTCAAAGCCGAGTGGACCCGCGTCAAGCAAGAAGTTGCCTACCCGGAAGCGTTAATGGCGACTATCACACAGCCCAATTCGCTGTAACTTCTGACAAAGAAGCTTGGCGAATTGATCGTGCTGCGCGCAAGACCGTTACGCATCCACCTCGTCACCGCTTGGTCGAAGGTGGCGACGAGGTGATTTTGCAGTGGATGTTGAAACCGGGCGCGGCAGGTCTGCCGCGCCCGGTTCGAGGAAAGCCCCGCGCAAACCACGCCGGGCCATGCCGCATCGTCACGCGGCCAGCGCGTGCGCCAGTGCCTCATCGGCCACTACTTCCGGCGCATCGGTGTCACTGGCCACACCCGGTACGCCTTCCGGCTCCATGTGATGTTCCGTCTGGAACACGGCAGGCATCCAGCCGGTGCCCTCGACCAGCCGCTCGGCCTCGCTGGCAATGCCGGCCTTCTTGAGCTTCGACAGACGAGTGACCTGCTCCGGGGCGTACTGGCTGACGGCTTCCAGAATCGCGGCCTTCGGCACGTGTTGGAAATAGCCCTCCGCCGTCGGCTTCCACCATGCCGCCATGTCCAGCCCCACGGCCTGCGCCAGTTCAGTGCCCGGCTGACGCGCCGTGGCACGCGGCGTCACCACGTCCACCGTGGCTGCGACGCACACCGCCAGCAGCCGCACCAGATCGTCTTGCGAGGTCGCCAACAGCACGGCGAACAGTTCGGCGCCGTCCTGCGGCAACGCTTCGCCCGCGACCTCCTGCAACGTGCGCAACGCCACGGCAGCAGGCGATTCGGGCCAGTCCGGGGCCATGCTTTCCAGCCGATCTTGCACGGTCAGGCGCACGCCGAACGGCAGACCGTCGCCGCAGGCGTCGGGCTGCAAGACGGTCTGCACCACGCCATGCACCAGCGCGGCCAGTGCGACGTGTGGGTGCCGGGCGATTTCGATTTGCAGCGCGGCAGTGCGATGTGCGCTCAACCGCTGCGCCAGCCGATCGGACAGGCTCGCGGTCTTCGGCACTTCGTCGGCGTCCGTGTTTTCACCCTCCGAGAAACCCTGCCGCAGCCGTTGCAGCGTGCGCAGCGCCTTGACGTCCGTGCTCCGCGGTATATTCGTTGTTACCCGTCTGTGGCCGAACTTACTTCGCGCTCTCCGTACCACTTGTTCGGGATCGGCATTGGCCAGGTGAATCCGGTTATGAACACCATTCTTGCGAGCACGATCCTATGACCGTCGTGGCAGTGTTATTCGCGGAAACCTTACCGATCATCGTTGCTGACTCGCTGATCAGCAGCAACGATCCTATCTCTGCAAAACCCACCACACCTCTTACGGAGCGAGAACAACGACCTGGCGTACCGGGTTTCCTGCCCGCCGGCACGGCGCGAAAGGTATGGGATCTCGGCAACCGAATGCACTTTCTCTACTCCGGTCGCGTCGATCACGCGCGGCTGGTGATGGAGCACATATGGGCAAAGACGTATGGCGGCGCTACCCGCTACAACGCCTCGCTACACGCGGAAGTGGCTGACCGGGTGCGGCGGGATCAACTGGAAGTCAGTTTCATTGTGCTGAGTGCGGAGCTTGATGACGAAGTCAGCCATTATTATCACGGCCAGATTGCTCAGTGCGATGTGCCTTCGTATGGAAAAGTCATCGCGATCGGAGCCGGTGCCGTGGGCCTGATTGAAGGACTCCTCCTTCGTCCAGGGTGCGTGCTGCCAGAACCGTCAGCGTCGTCGGCGCGGGAGCACATGGATGCCGCATTGCTCAACGCCCTGAACGCCGTTTCCCTGTTGTCGCAGGACTACCTGAGCACCGATTCCGTCATGGCGGCAGCCTCGTCGGGCGGCTACTTCGAAGTCATTCATCCGATCTCGCTTTATATCCCTGAAAAGCAACAGCAGCTTCGGGAAATACTTGGAGACGGCTTTGCCCATGTCTTCCTTGAAATCGACCAGGGGCTGATATCACTGCGCAAAATTGTCTTATCCCAAGCAAGCGGTGATACGAACTTTGTCGTTGCCACGCGCGATGGAGCACAAGTCCCTATCAACGCCGAATCCATCGATGTCACCGCAGAGCAGTTGCTCAAGCTTGAGATACACGAGAAGCGCGATGACACCCTCGTTCTGCCATTCGATGGCTCCGTACCTTTCCACCGAATTTCACACATCACCTTGCACGGTCGCTTGAAGTACCAGAACTGCCCGCATGTCGCCACCGCTCGCAGTATGCATGTGGCACTGAACCATTCGGTTATTGAAATCGGAGCACATCCAGGCGGTATGCGGATTACATTCCCGGAAGCGAATGTGGTCGATCGCTTGGTGGCCCGACTGGTTGCAACGCCATGCCCGCGTTGTGTCGAGCCGGTTTAACGCGGCGAGCCATGCAGGGGATGACGATGGCATAGAATGGAGCACGCCAAGGCGTCATCGAAGGCCCTTCGACTGGAAATCCCGGTAAAGGTAGTCAGGTGACCTACACCATGGAGTGGCCAGCTCCCGGTCCGTACGGAAACGCGCAAGCCCCCCTTCTCGTTGCTCATTTTCATGATGCCATTCACCAGAGGATCTTCCATGACTGTCAAACTCGATGGACTCTCGCCGAACGAACTGCAGGCCCTGATCGCCCAGGCGCAATCGAAAATGGCATCCGCACGTGCGGAGCACATCCAGCGCGTCAAGGCGAAAATCGATGCACTGCTCAAAGCCTCCGGATTGCAGCTCTCCGACGTTTATGCGGGACGTGCCGGCAAACGCGGCAAGCGCGCCGGCGCGGGCGTACCCAAGTACCGTAACCCTGCCGATCCCGCCCAAACTTGGACTGGTCACGGCAAGAAGCCGGCATGGTTCCAGCAAGCCTTGAAGAAATCCGGCGTAACGGCAGATTCGCTGCTGATCACCCAGGCCGTCTCAAAGAATGCCTCGGCAAAGAAGACCGCCAAGAAACGGGCCGTGAAGAAGTCGCCCAGAAAAGCGGCTAGGTAACCTATCGGCATGAGGGCCTCACAAGAGGCCCCTGGTTGCCATCGATACGCAGTCGCCCGCCGACACCACTATATGATCCAGCACGCGCACGCCGATGTGCTGGAGTCCTTCGCTCAACTCCTTCGTGATGGCGCGATCGGCTGCACTGGGTTCGGCCACGCCACTCGGATGGTTGTGAGCCATGATGCACGCGGCCGCGTTGTGCTGCAGCGCCGATCGAATCACCTCGCGCGGATGCACCGAGGATCCATCGATCGTGCCGCGAAAGAGCTTCTCCACCGCCAGGATGCGGTGGCGATTGTCGAGCCAGACCATGTGGAACTCCTCGTGAACGAGTGCGCCGAGCCTCATGCGCAGGAAGTCCGCGCTATCCCTAGGATTGCCGAGACTACCCAGCCGTTCCAGTCGACGCCGCAGGATGTCTTCGGCGGCTTCGAGAATATCGCCCTCCGTCTGTGGCCCATCGATCGTGTAGTGCCCGAGCACGTCGCGTGTGATACCCATGTGCCTTCTCCCCGACGCGGGATTGCGCCGTGGGTACCGGGTGGCGAAGCGGGAAAAGGCCGGCAGCACCGGGAAGCGTCGGCCACGCCGACGCTGGAAGGCGGAAACGTCAGTGGACGAGGGCTTGCCCTTGCGCCGGCCGACCGCGCAGCCAACCTCGCCCACATCAGCGCAACTCCAGTGTCGGGGAGCACGGACAATCTGACGCTCTGCGGACACCTCAACAAGCGAGCAAGTCAGCGGCAGGGTTGCACGACAGCGTGCCTGCGTTGATGGCGAGAACGACGTGCTACGGTGGTCAGAACAACAAGGCCGCTTATCAACGCCACCGACCATGCCGAAAAAGAACGCACCTCACCGCAGAAGACCTGGCACGCTTCAAAAGAACCCCACACTCCATCCCAAGCTGCGTCTGCGATGGAAACGCTGGTTGCCCGGCATGCGTCGCGATCTGACGAGCCTGCTCGCAAGCCAGGAGATATTCTGGGATCTGCAGGAAGTCGCGAAGCAGAACCCGAAGGTACTTCTGCCGGGCGACTTCTTCGACTGGATGTGCTCGAACTACGTGGCGACCGTATCGATCGGCATCCGTAGTTTTACGGATCAATCAAACGGTTCGCATTCGCTCTGGCGGATGCTTTACGAAATCCTGGAAAATCCAGGCATCATCGAACGCGCCGCCCACGTACGCATGTACGTCCCCGCGCCCGGCGCCGAATACGGGCATTCCACCTTCGACAATGTCGTGGGACCAGGACGCGCATTCCTGCCGCAGCAAGCCATTCGCACCGATCTGCGCCGTATCGAGGACAGCAGCGAACGTGTCCGTCGTTTCGTGAACAAGCGCATCGCGCACCGGAATTCGCCAGGCAGGATCCGTCGGCTGCCCAGGTTCAACGAGATCGACGCCGCCCTGCGGACCCTTGACGAGATTCTCTGCAAGTACAACCTGCTGTTGACCGCTCAGGGCATGGCGTCGCTCAAGGCCACCTTCCAACATGATTGGCGGCACGTTCTCTGGGAACCGTGGATTCCCAAGGGGAGCCCGCTTCACCCCGGAGACTAAGACTGTTCATTCTTACCCCTCTACGAAACCGAACATCGCGCCGGCCCGGCAACTCCATGCGAAAAAACTACCGCTTCCAAATTCTCGATTACGTGCCGCCGATCGTGGCATTTCTGGCCGCAGTTGCCGCAATCATTGGTTCACCCAAGTGGTCTCCAGATGCCTCAGGCTTCTCGAAGATCACGCCATTTGGCTGGGTCGTGCTGGCGATCGGCTTCCTCGCCTTGATCACGTCGATGCTGGTGACCTCGCGCAACAAGCGCGAACAGGCCACCCGGAAGAAGACCAAGGAACGCATAGCTGCCATCGGCATTCGTCAGTTGCTGAGGGAGTTTCAGCACACAATCCATCCGATTGCCAATGACTCCATCTGGTGTCGGCAATGTGATGCCCCGGAGTCACCTCTGGATCTGCTCGACCCCAATCGCCGCAAGATTCTCGCATCGCTCGACTTGAATTCGGCATCACCCTACGGGGACGGTTCGTTCGAGGAAATCCGATGGTTCAGCATGCTGGAGCGAGCAGCAAGGGAAGGAGTGGACGAAATCACGACGACGCTTCAGATCTATGCCAGCTATCTGTCCCCGGAAATCATGGACGTGACGACCAAGCTACTCTACTCGGATTTCCTTCGCTTCAGACTGATGCACATCCGTGAGATCGTCGTGGCCAACACCCACCGCGACGCAAATCGTCCAGTCCCCTTCTTCTGTGTGGCGGACGATGAGATGCACAACCAGGACTACGAGGAGTTCTGGCATCTCCTGGCGCAGGCAATGAACCTCTGTGGTGCAGAAGCGACGCTACAGGGTGAGCCACGGTTTACATGGCGCTGAAGCCCATCGTGGCAGGAAAGTGATTGGCTATCACCACGCCACTCTACCGAGATTGCTGTGGTCGGCCGAAACCGCTAAAAGCGGAGCCACGTACCCGCTCCAGTCAAGCGTGCTACAACGCATCAGCGTATTCGATCGCCATCTCAAACAGGCGATCGGCATCGATCGCGAACCGACGTGCGTTCTCCGGGATCTCCTTCTGTATCCACATCATCGACCAGGCGTGCTCCAATTCTGCGCGCAGCATTTGCCTAGCTTCGAGCGGCAGGGTCGGATCCAAGTCTTGCGAACCGTCAACATGCCCCGCCTTGGCTGAGAGTTGTCTGCGCAGTTTCCGGATACTGATTGCTATGCCCTGGACGAAGCTTTCGGCGAGCAGCACAGTCATCGACGTTGGGCGCAGAAGGGCATCTTCCGGAAAGTGTCGTTGCCGATCCGCATCGTCCACCGCTGCGCCGAGTTCGGCCTTATTCAATAGCAAGGCGCGATAGAGCTCCACCAACGAATGTCGCAACGACAAGGACGACACCGTGTCGGTGTATCCCACCACAGCGACAAACGGCATCGGCTCACCGCCCCGCACACCCAACATCAGTCCCTCGCCATAGCAGGCCGCCCCCACCACAAGCAGGTTGAAACGCGCGGCGATGTTCAGCGGGCGAAGCACATCCCCGAGTCGTTCCCACCCCAAGAATTCAGAGCCACCGTTGCCATCCGGCCCCACGAAGCCAGCGGGCGCTTGCCCCGCATGTGGCTTCTCCCCGTGGGCCTCGATGTGCACGATGGGAACACCACGTACGGATACTTCGTTTCGCGCACGATCCAGCCGCACCTCCAGTTCGGCGCGGGAACGACACTGGGCGTATTCGACCTTGCCCGCAGGCACCTTGCCCTGCAGCCAATCACGGAGCGCACTTCCGGTCCGCTCATCCCGCTCGAAAAGCCACTCCACGATCAAGACGTAGTCGAACGAAAGATCGAGCATCCGGCCTTTCAATACCCCCGTCAGGTCGAACTCGTCTTCCTCGTTCTTCTCGTCATCCTCGTATGGCATGGGGTGTCCGACGTGTTGTGAGATTTGCCTGTATGCATCAGGTCGCTTCAACGACGATACGACAGGCCCGCAGAAGGCACCAGCACACACGATCTGGGCGGAGGCGTCTTCCTACTTCGACACGTGCAAGAAGCAGGTGCGCCGCCCTGCCGCCAACAGAACGACGCATCTCGTTGCCGTTGAGCGATTAGCCTAGCGGCCGCCCCGCCCTCGCCTGCAGCCGTTCGATCACACCGGGCTCCACGAACACGCACGCCTGCGTGATCGCGATCGCGACGTCGAACAACCTGGCGAACACTTCGCGCTTCACATGCGCCACGCGGCCGGTTCGGTATGCCTGCTCCGGCTTGAGGCGTTCGCCGCCCGCCGGCGACCCGCTGCGCTGTGGATCGCACTCGACCAGTGCAACGTAACCGTCGTCGAACAGCTTCCGATGTTCGGCGCACAGGCTCCAGCCCGTCGTCGTATGACGCTCCATGCTCGCGCGCAAGCGTCGATCGAGCAGGATCGCGCCGGTGTCGAAAGTTGCGCCACAGACCAGGCAGACATGCTGCTCCAGCGAAACGTGGGATTTCTCGTTCATGACGTGCTCCGATAGCTCGGGCGGGATGGCCCGGCACCGGAGGCGTCACGGCGCAGCGCAAGCCGTCAGGGGTCGCAGACGACCAGAGGCCGCCAGCGTGGAACACGCGCAGCCCTTGACGGCGAGAACGCCGTGATACGGTGAAAAGGCCAGCAGACCACCCACCTCCACTTCCACGTGCAAGCGAAGCGCGCAGGCCCGAAGGGCCGGAGGCGTGAGGGATCAGCGCCGGATGGCCGCGACCCGGTACGGAGCGCGGGGCGCAGCTCGCGAGCCCGGCGGCGGAACGCCGGGACGCAAGACTTTATTACGAGCCCCTCGCCGGCTCTGCCCTTGATGGACGCCGCAACTCACGATAAAACCGGCATACCACAAGCACATCCCCTCGAGTCAACGATACCGCCCAGGTCATCGAGCAATGCGGTCCATTACGAGCATCAGGGCTGACCGCAAGCGACCTACGACGTCGCCCAGGGGTTCGAGCGCCAACCCGTTCTTCTTCAGGAACGCCAGCCATAGCGCCTGCCGCGACGGATCTTGCGCGAATTCGTCCGTGAGCCCGACCGGTAGCTCCGCCGGCACGACCATGCCCCGGCGCTCGAACGTAGCCTGGATCGCCTCGGCAAGCAGGTCGGCATCGAGGATCTCGCGCTCCAGCAACACCGACAGGTCGAAATAATCCTTGAGGCGGCTGTTCGCCATGCCCAGCAGCGCGATGGCGTGGAGTTTTTCCGCAACGACGGTGTAGGTGGGATAGGCTCGCAGTCGCGGCGCTGGCAAATCCTCCAGCAACACGGGATAGACCGAATCCACGGGCCCAGGGACCACGGCGTCGCCGAAGCCGACGTCGATCTGCGTCTTGCACCGCGCCCGGGCCAGTTCGGCCACGACAACGACGCGAACACCACCGTAGCCGGCCTCCTTGCGGATCGACTCGACCGTGACCGAAGCGGGATCGAACACGATGCCGTCGTCCCCCGCGATGGCGGCGACCTCGCGGAACACCTGCGCGACCGAATCGAGGTCGCTCGCGCCAAAGCCCAGCAGGTCGACGTCGCGCGTAGCTCGGTGCGGCATGTCATACCAGAGCGTGAACAACAATGCGCCCTTGAGCAGAAAGCGATCCGCATGCGACGACTGAGTCAGTCGATAGAGGATGCGTTCCAGCGCAAAACGCACCAATACCTGCTGGAAATCGGAGCTCTGCGCCTTCGCCACGTTGAGCAGGCGCGCACGAACGGAAGCGGCCATGTTCGTCGAATGACCTAGCCTCATGCGATGGCCTCCAGGTAGGGACGCATCACGTTGGCCACGCGGCAAATCCTCGCGTAGCGCCAAATCTCGTCCATCGTGACCTTGTGGCTGGCCCGAACCTCCTTCAGCGCTTCCAGCGCCACGTCGAGCCCGATCTTGTTGCGATGCTTGAAGCAGTCGGCCACGGTCTTGGCGACGCCGTACACCCGCAGCAGTACGCCGTCGCGCTGGACGGTCTCGATCCCCGCCGTGTAGGCGTCACCCGTGAACTGCACCATCTTGACCGGCGGATAGTCGATGCGCGGCGCGTGGCTGCCGCGGGGCATGGCGATCCAGACCTGCCGGGGAAGCTGGGTGGTGAGTTCGTGGAACTGCAGCGCGGTGAGCAGGCAGAACACGGCTTGCGGAACCTTGGTCGCCACCGCTGCGAGGCTTTCGTGCTCCGAGCCCTGGTCCGGCAGGCGATAGAGGCCCCGACCGACCCTGTCCAGCCGGCCCGTCGCTACCAGCCGAGTCAGGACGACCCGCGGCACCCGGATGGCGTCCAGATCGCTGGCGCGCAGCAGGCCCTGCCGGCTGGCCAGATCGAGGACACGCTGGGTTTGGGTCGCTGGAAACATAGTGCCAAGCATGTTCCGTTATTTCGCCAAATGCAACTAAAAGTAGAAATAAAGGAACATCGCTCAGTCCGATTCCTGACCTGTGCGGAAGATCGATCTGCACAGCGAAACAGGGGGACGTAGCTCGCGAGCCCGACGGCGGCGCGCCGGGACGTAACTCTAAGATTTATTTTGGCTGGCCGAGACTATGCAAAGAACTTTTTCAGGCGCCGCATTAACCGGGTCGGCTCTTTCGTTTCACATTCCCAAACCATCATTACCCGCCAACCCTCCCGGCGCAAACGCCTTACTGCATGGCGATCACGCCGCCGATTCGCTTCTATCTTTTCCGACCAGAATTCTCGACGTGTGTTCGGCAGCTTCCCTCTCGAGCATTCATGTCCGTGCCAGAAGCATCCGTGAACGAAAATCACGGCGCGATGTCTAGGCAACACAATATCCGGAGTACCGACTAAGCGTCGATCATGGAGCACGAAGCGTAACCCCAATCCGTGGATCAGAGATCTGACAATTCGCTCAGGAGCGGTATGTCGTGTGCGTACCGCCGCCATGATCCTACTTCGGGTTTCCGGTGACACGGTGTCCATCGCGGAAACCTCCTACTTCAAACTCAACGCAGTGCCGCTACGGGCAGATCTCCTGCCGGGGTCGAAATCATCGGCGGAGGCATCATTCCCACTCGGAAATCTTGCCGCTGCCGCGCGCAAACCTGCTTGAAATCGCAGATCTCGCATTTCTTTTTTTCGGGCCGCATCGGAAAATCGTCGGCCAGTATTCCCGCAACGGCCCATTCGACGTTCGAAATCGCATTAGCCACCGCCGCACCGTCGATCGGGATATCCACCCGCCGGTTGTCCTTCAACAAATGAATGGACCCAGTAGCCGCATTCTCACCGAGAACGTCTCTCGCCGCTTTCGCATACAACTGCACCTGAAGCGCCAGTTCAGTCCATTCAAGGTCCTTATTGTTGAGGGCGTCTTGACCTCCTTCCATAGTCTTGAAGTCGATGACCTGTGTCTCGAGGATCTCGCCGCTCTTGGAATAGCGCACCAGCAGATCGATCGCGCCGGTTATTAGGCATCCTTGCGCCGTGAGTTCGAAGCGGGCTTCAACTCGACGCCGATGCGAAAAGTCATCGCCGTAATTCTCGACGTATTCCGCCGCGATTTCCTGCGCTCGTCGTTTGGCGTTCTCGTAGGCACCCGGTCGAACATCAGGCTCTCGACTGGGCGCAACATGCTTGAGATGGAAATTTTCCGCAGCGACCTCGGCCGCCCGCAGAGGCTCCGGCGCCCTTTCCGGATAAAGTTCATGGAGCTTTTCTATCGCAACGTGGACCACACGCCCGTAACCAAACAATTCCGGTACCGGCGGGCTGAAACCGTAACCCTTCCTGAAACGGTAGTCCGCGGGGCAATGCAAGTAGTACTTTACGTCGCTGAATGACGTCGGCAGCAAATTATCGTCTACTCGGGCACGAAGCGGTGAACGCGTCAGCGCCTCGGGAAGCACCGCAACATCCTTAACCATCTCCTCATGATCAAGCCTTGCAGCGAATACAGATTGCTTGTTTTTCCGCTTTCCGCCTGGCAGTGAGGCACAACCGGACACATACAGATAGCGTTCGGCTCGGGTCATGGCTGTGTAAAAGAGCCTCGCCTCGGCTTCCGGCGTACCTGTGTAGGCACCGCTCGCAACGGAGTTCTGAATCAACTCTACGGGTATCCATCCGTCATAACCGGAACGCCTCCCCGGGAACCGCCCGGGAACCACGTCTACAACGAAAACGACGGGAAACTCCAACCCCTTAACTTGATGCACCGTGCTGATAGTGACGGCGTCCGGTCTCGCCACGACGTCTTCTGTAGATGTGTCGTAACCGTCCTCCGCAACGTTGTCGAGGAATCTGACGATGGAACGGAAGCGGTCGGTGCTGTCCACGCTCAGAAATACGCTTTCCACGTCTTGCATAATTCGACTGAACAAACCGATGTCCCGCATGTCGTCCGGAGACAAGGCGGTTTCGGCAAGATTCAAGGCCTCAAGGACATCCAACAGCAACTGCTGCGGATAGAGGCGCACCCGAACCGCATCCTGCGGGCGGTGAATATCGCGCCCCCACTTCGCCATCACCTCTAATAAGCGATCTTCGCGAGCGTTGGGAAAGCTGGCGGCAAGCTGCGTTTTCAGCAGTTCTTGAACCTCAACGCGTCCCGGGTTTGCGTTCTCAAACAACCGAAACAGTTCTCGTAACCCGGCCGGAATAGGCCGCTCAAAGGCGTTGCCGCCGGCACTCAAAGTATATTTGATCCCACGTGCGGCCAAGGCGCTGGAGAACGCGACGTGGCGCGGCAACCCGGATTGTTCCGCGGTCTTGGTCGAGCGCATGAGAACGGCGAAGTCCGCAGGCGTGAGCCCACGCTCGGTACCGTCGCGCTCGACAAACGTCGTCCCGAGCAGCGTTTGTATTCGCTCGGCCACCCACTCGGCCTCGTCATCTCGCTGATCGAAGAAGAACGCACCGAACTGTCGCGGCCGAAGATCGTGAACATGCGTCGGGGCCTTATCCAGCCTAGTGGCTCCTAGCTCCGCTCTGGCGAAGCCGTCCGACGCTTGCACGATCGCGCGCGTGCTCCTGAAGTTCTCGTCCAACGTGTGCCTGCCCGCATCGGGATAACGTCGTTCGAATTCGAGGATGTTACGAACCAAAGCACCCCGCCAACCGTATATCGATTGATCGTCGTCTCCGACAACGAAAATCGAACTTCCAAGCCGGTGGATCGCAGCGACCAGTTCTTCTTGAGATCCAGATACGTCTTGATACTCGTCCACGAGGAGGTGGCGTATCCGACTTAACCGATCGGTCACTCTGGGGGTGTTCCCCGCTTTGTCGACGACAAGCCTGATCATTGACGAGAAGTCAATGAATTGATCCTTCTCCAGTTCCGTTTCTATAGCCCGCAGACAAGCGGCCAACTCCGGGTCCGTGTTCTCCACATCTCCGATAGACACACCCTCGTCGCGCAGAATGTTCCAAGCGATTTGCACGGATTTCAGCGTATCGAAGTAACGGTCTTTATTCCTCCTCCTCAAAGGTCCGATGTCGAGCCGCGGGTATCTGGAGATCAGATATAGTTTGAACCGATTACCGTCCAGTACGTCGTATTGTCGATAACGCGCGTCGGCATCACCAAGCACGTTCTGGCAAAAACCGTGAATAGTTCCGATAAACATCTTTCCTAGAAGGTTTTCGCTCTGCCCGGTCGCCACCAGTACCTGAGCCGTTCTATTTTTGATGTTTTCCGCGGCCTTCTCCGTGAAAGTGAATACGACGATCGATTCCGGGTCGGCGCCGGCGGCGATCAATCTTGCTGCACGATATGCCAACGTCTGCGACTTGCCGGAACCGGCGCAGGCGATGCATAGCACTTCACGGCGATCATCCAGCGCGGCTTCGGCCTGAGGCGGCCTGAGATCACGGCGCACGATTGGGGTAACCTGATTAGCGTCGAACCTCAGTGAAGAAAATTACTCGCCAAGCGCAGCATCGGCTCCGGGCAAGGCTTGCAGAGCACCATCGCGCGCGTCAGCCGCGGCAGCAGGTCGTGCAGTCGAAACCGGCGG
>NZ_JBHSNG010000005.1:247084-260132 GCF_042657005.1 Rhodanobacter terrae | reverse complement strand
TCGCTCAGCTAGTCATCCAGCCCAGTAGACAGTACCGTTATCCACAGACGGCCACCTCGTGTGGCCGTCTTCATCCCGGGTCAGTTTTGAATCGGCACGGCGGGTCAGTTTTAAGTCGGCGTCAACATTCTTACGGGGCAACGCCTGCTCTCGACCCGCCTCTGCGACCTTGCAACCCTGGAATTCAACCACAGAGACGCCGCGCCCTCGTCTTAGGTTTCTGATCCCCTTACCATGAAGGGACAGCCGGAGGGGGCCATGGGGCAGAACGAAGGGAATGTACAGTCACGTCGCTTGATGGAGCACCTCGGCAAGCTGGTAGACGGGAACCACGCACAAGCCCATGAGCTTCAAGCCACAGGCTTGAGTAAGGACACCTATTCCGTCGATGCGTGGGTGACTTGGCAGTTTGGACACGACTCGCGCTCGCGCACTGTGCACGGCAACGGGGCCGTGACCACCCATTTCGGCTTTGAAAAGGGCGCGTTCGAAGCACACCTCCATGCGCTTGGGCATGACGCGGCGAGCAATCGCGAGATCCGCGTGCCGTTCATGCAGACGGTCACGGTGGCCGCTGCAAATTCGCTGCGCCATTCGGGCGAAGCTCAAATGGTCAAGGAATACGACGCTTGCTCCGTGCATCGCCAGTGCGGTGGTTGCCGCGGTTCTGGACAGGTTGCCTGTTCGGGGTGTCAGGGATCTGGGAGGCGAAGTTGCGGTTCCTGCGGTGGCTCAGGGAGCCGCTATGTTTCCGTCAACCACACGCGATGGAACGGCCACTCGCACGAATCTTACGTCGTTCAAGAGCGGCAGAGCTGCTACGGCTGCTTCGGCTCGGGCAACCAGGTGTGTGGGCCTTGCGGAGGTTCTGGGCGCCAACGCTGTGGGAGCTGTTCTGGCCAAGGCTACTTCACTGATATTGTCGAGACGTGGGCGCTTGCTCGCCCGCAGTGGTGGGTGCGCACAGCGAGTGGTCTTGCCCACGAACTGCTTCAAGACTTTATGGCGAAGCGCGGCGCCGCTCAGGCATTGGACTTCGTGCCCTCACTGAGTCTGCTCGACACGGGGTATGACGATGCGGATCGCTGGGTGGTCCACTATGGCGGTGAGGCAGAGGTGATTGAGCAAAGCATCGCACTGCGCAATCAGTCGTGGACGGTGCCGGCGGTTGGGCCCAAACCGGTGCCCATGAAGCCCGCCCCCATCTTTGACTATTTGTTGGCCGCCGAGATTGCACACGTGCGCGATCTGCGGGGGGCAAGGAAGCAAACGAACATCCGCGCGCGGGTGGCTCGCCGGCTTTTTCATACCTATCGCGGATTGCCGGCGCTCGACCAAGCAACGCAGGAGGTCGCCGCACTAGCGGGAGCTTCGGCACCTGCGGGTGCCAACACCGTGCGCCAAGCTATGCAAGGCTTTATTTCCACGGATGCCGCCACCGATCTCGGTGAGGCGATCCAAGCCATGCTCCACAAGATATCGCCGCCCTATTCGATTCTGGCGTGGGCCCTTGTGATGCTAGTCCCGCTGAGTTGGGTAGCGGTCAGCACTGCCATGAATGTGCCCCACGCCAACGGCTGGTTTGACGGCGCATTCGGTCTTGCCGGTGAACTGATCGGCGGTTGTCTTGGCGTGTTGCTGCTGTCGCCGCTCGCATGGGTGCTGAGCGCATCGATCAGTGGCTTGCTTCGTTTGCGGGTTCCGAAACCCTACCGGCAGAAAGGACGCAACTGGGTGCCGTTGCGCCAGATGCTGAAAGTTGTGTTGCTCGCGGCGTTGCCGGGTCTGCTATATGGCTTATCGGTTCGGTATCTTAGAATGCCTCCGGTGGAACCTGCCATTCGTGTTGCATCCGCATGGGTACCTGGGCACATCATCCCTCCACCAAAGGTCCTCATGCGCGCCCAGCCGCCCCTGCAGCGAGTGAACCTGCCGGCAACGTATCGCGCCATCCAGCATTACCTCAACGGACACGGGTATCCGGTCGGCCCTGAAGATGGTCAGCTGGGACTTAGAACTCGCTTGCAGATCGGACGGTATCTGTATCAGCATCATCTGAGCGCTGCTTTACCCCCCGAGACGGTCCTGGCCGACATGCTGCAACGACCGTAGCGGCGATAGCTCAACCCCAGTCCTCACGCTTAATGTTCGGAGTGGTGTCCGTTATACGTGCGTTGAATGCTAACGCTGCAGCAGCTCGATGTATCCCTTGTAGTTGAACTGCTGGTTCCGTTTCTGCTCGGTGCTGCCGGTCAGGACATCGACGTTCTGCAGCACCTTGATGGCCGTGCTGGCTGTGGGAAAGGTCACGTCCAGCTTTTCAGCAGCGAATGTGGTGGTGAAGCGCGGCATCGTCGGCAGCATTTCGAACAGCCGAATGGCCTGCACCGTGCCGTCCTTCGCAGCCATGACCTTTTTGCGGTCGGCAGCGATCAGCGAAGCGATGTCGATGATGCTTCGCTGGGCGTTCTCGGCCGCCTCGGTCGTGCAGTCGAGGAAGAAGCGAACCCAGCTTTCCCAGTCGCCTTCCGTGCGGATGGCCGACAGGAGCCGGTAATACTCGGCTTGGTGTGTCTTGAGCTGGCCGGAGACGTAGAGCAAGGGTTCCGGCAACAGCTTCCAGTCTTCCAGCAACGCAGCGATCAGCAAGCGACCAATACGCCCGTTGCCATCGAGGAACGGGTGGATCGTTTCGAACTGCGCGTGGATTAACGCAATGCGAACCAACGGTGGAAGCGCAGGCGCGGGTTCATGGATGTAGCGCTCCATCTCGCCCAGCAACCGACCGACTTCGATGTGAGGCGGCGGGACGTGGACGGCGTTGCCTGGTCGGGTGCCCCCTATCCAGTTCTGAGAACGGCGGATCTCGCCGGGCAGCTTCTGCTCGCCACGCACGCTGTTCAAAAGGATCGCATGCGCTTCGCATAGCAGGCGCGTCGAGAGCGGCAAGCCCCCTTGTTTGTCGTTGAGCTGGTTTCGCACGTACTCGAACGCCCGCAGGTAGTTCGTCACGTCGCTGACGTCGGTGGTACTGGCAACATCCATGCCGGACTCTTCGTCCAGCAGATCCGTCAGCGTCGCTTGTGTACCTTCCATCTGCGAGGTCAACAATGCTTCCTTGCGGATGGAGCTGTAGATCAGCCACTCAGCGGAAGCGACCAGGCCTGACATTGCGGAGAGCCTTCCCAGCGCCTGTTCCGCAGCTGCATTGCCCGAGCAGCTGGCAGGATCCAGCGGCGGCGCTGCTGGCGGCAGGGGGTTGGGCACGAAGGCCCTGACGGCTTCGCCGCCCGTCGCAGTGGTCATGTAGGTGCCGGTGGTTCGGGGCATGCGTGCTCCAAGCGGGCCACAAAAAAGCCATTAAAGGGATTTTTAAAACATCCGGCCGCTATTAAAGGATGCTTTAATATAGCAGATGAAGGCAAGTATCCCGAACGCTGCCCTAGGCATTCATTTCAGTGGTGTGTTCGGTCTTGCGGTCGGCTGGGTAGCCGATCTTGGGATTCTGGTAATCCAGCTGGTGCTGGCCTTCGTGCGCCAGGGCTTCAGCTCCGAATGCGTTTGTAAGCTTCTGAGAGCTCATGCTCGGGTTGTATTGCTGGAACATGGCCGACAGCGAAGAGGCTTGCTTGACATCGACGGTCATGAGCGTCGAGCTGTTCGCTTCGGCAATGACGTTCTTGCCCAGACTTCCTGCGGCGAGTGTCACGCCATTCCTAAGCCAGGTTGATCGAGTGAAAGGAGCGCCACTTGGGCACTTGCGCCCGCGACAAAGGCGCAGCCAGGGAGCGCCAATTTCAATGTTGAGAAGTAGTACCGGAACTTCACCTCTGGCCAGCGCCGCAGACGGGCATAGGCCAGTGCTGCTGCCGCTGTCAGCAGCCCGCCAGCTAGGTCTTCAAGATGCGAAAGGAAAAGGAACGCGACCACAACACCAACTGCAATACGGACGCGTGACAAACCCTGAGGCATAGCCAGATTGAGGTTCGGGTTATTCATGGTTCGCTCCTGTTGCAGGCGCAACCACTACTGAAAGCTTCGCCGGCGTCGAAGGCTGCACGTCGGCAAGGTGGTTGGTATCGCCACCCTCTCCAGGCGGCACGGCATAGGGCACCACCGGCACCGGCGGGGTGATGCCATCACCAACTGCAATCTGCGCAGCGATGCCCGTACTGGCCCCCTGGAAACCACCCCGGCTCACTTGGATGACGAACGTGTGCCACCCCGTATTGAGATTGAGCGTGGACGTCTGCGACGCCGGTTCGTTGGCAAGGGATAACGGCTGCCCCAGCGGCTGGCCGTCAATGGTGGCTTCCACCGTACCCACCCCTGCAGCGGCACGCAGGATTGAGATCGATTTGGGCGCATCGAGCTTGAACCAGCCTTGGAATTTCTGCGCCCAGTCCGGGCCACCACGCGCAGGGTTCTCCGACTGGAATTCAGTCAGTTGAGTCGATACCGCTACAGACTCCACCTGGGAGAGTTGACCGAATTGGTCACGCTGGAATGTTGAAGACTCGACCCAGCCTGGCGCGATCCCAGGGGGTGGCGCGGACGGCTTGGCCATTACCTGCGGAACCAAGCTTGGGGTGCCACGGATTGCTTCTGTCGGTGCAGGCGCTGGTGCAACGCCACCCCCTACCGCCGGCGGCTGTGCTACCGCCACCGGCGGGGCCACAGGTGGTTTGATTACCGGAGCCGGCGCCAGTGGCTCATGAGGGACAACTTCCGAAACTGGCGCGTGCTCGGGCACGGGTGCGGTTCGAGAGAGTCCCCTGCGCGCCGCCGAAGCGAGTGATAGCAAAACGACGATCGCGATGAACGCGACGGGGATCAGAACTGCGCGCGGTTGGCGGCGTGCCCAAGCTTGTACGCGCTGAGCGAGGGTTTCGTGATCCATGCTGTCCTCCTATTGATAGGGGGCAGCAGAAATTGGTGCCCCTATCCTTTAGGAGTTTTCGCGATCGTGCACAAATTCGGAGTCACGATCGCGGTTCTGGAAGCGACCGTTCCAGACCGACAGCCCACTGGTGGCGAGCACGCCCAACAGCTAGAGATAGAAGCACATTCAGTTGTTGCGTTTGCGACTGGCGATCTTCTGGTCGTAACGGCGTTGCGCTTCAGCCATCGCGTGACCTTGCCAGGCAGACATTTCGCGCAGCAGCCAAATGATCGCGCGTACCAGGCCTGACCACGGCGCGAAATAACCAGCGACCACTACACTCCACGGCAACATAGTGCCCTTGCGGTGGCCGTTGCGCATACCTTGAAGGAACTCATTCACGGCCGCCTACCCTTTTCGTGTTGCTGGCTTTCTCACGCGCCTCGGCCATCGCTCGA
The DNA here is from genome assembly GCF_042657005.1 of Rhodanobacter terrae. Taxonomy (NCBI): domain Bacteria; kingdom Pseudomonadati; phylum Pseudomonadota; class Gammaproteobacteria; order Lysobacterales; family Rhodanobacteraceae; genus Rhodanobacter; species Rhodanobacter terrae. The sequence goes on along the minus strand of NZ_JBHSNG010000005.1, from coordinate 254,792 downwards.
TCCAGTTGTTCGAGGTAAACATGAGCGATGATTTTTCCGCAGCGCACCGCGGCGATCCCTGGGGCAAAGAACTCGTAGAAGCCTTCACGAAGCCCCTTGATGAAGCGCTGTTTGCAGATAGCCCAGATATCAGACATTACTCACCTGCGCTCTTGCTCGCTTGTCAACCAACCACACAGGCCGCTTGCTGTAGATCGTACGAATCATGGCTGCACCTCCGAAATCATCGAACTCGTGGCCACTTGGGCCACATCGCGTAGACGCTTGGCAAAGTCTTCCGCACGCGGGTGGTAGTAGCGTTCAAGCATGGAGCTCGACGAATGACCCACGATCTTCATCAACTCGTGCAGGCTGAAAATCTCCGCAAGCCGGCTCGTGGCTTCGTGACGGAGATCGTGAAAAGTCAGATCGGCAAGGTAGTCAGCCGAAGGTGTGGCGCCCTTCTCTGCACAGTCAGCCAGGTATCCGGCACGACTGCGTTTGGCTGCGCGAGCAAACGCCTGCGTGATCGAATGCGATTGAAGACCGCCAAGCACAAAGTCATCCGCCACTTCGTCCTTGCCCTTTGTCACAGGCAAAAGATCGTGCAGCACCTTGACTGTTTCAGGCGATAACGGGACACCACGTGGTCTACCCGCCTTTGTGATCCGACCGGGCAAGTAAGCCACGCCGGCATCAATATCTACCATCGACCAGCGAAGTTTGCAGATTTCACCGCGACGCATGGCCGTTTCAACGGCAACGCGAACTGCAGCAGGCAGCCAAGCCGAGTCGCTGGCATCGCATAGCGCAGCAACTTCTTCCACACTGACACGACGTTCGCGCTTGTTCGCCCCCTTGAGCTTCAGAGACACAGCCGGGTTGCTCAACCCAGCCATACCCCAATTGATTCGCGCGCACTCGAAAACTGCATGAAGGATCGTCAGGCGACGGTTGACCGTGGCCACGGCGTAGCCCTTCGTGAGCCAGCGATCACAGAGGGCGCGCACATTGCCACGCGTGATACGGTCGAGAACGGTCTGTGCAAGCGCTTCCTCTTTCAGGACTTTGATGTGGTAGCCCTCAACCTCGGCACCACGGTGCTTGGGAGTTTCGTCGGCCTGGTACTTTTCCAGCGCAACCGCCAGAGTCATACGGTCGGCTCCACCAACATCGCGCCAGGCACCTCGCTCGATTTCGCTCTCGGTTTTCCTTCCCCAAGCCTCCGCATCCTCTTTCCGGGTGAAGGTCTTGTACAGCTGGGGTACACCAAAACGAGCCTTGCGGATGAGCACCTTGTAGGTGCCTGCATCTGTCTTTGAGATGGTTGCCATGCCTTCATTGTCGGGCATCGCTTCTTTCGCGCAATACAAAAACGAACTGTTCCATAGGCGTTCCGCACGTCACAGAAATATCTCTGAAACCGTTGGTACGTCTAGCTTTCTTGGCGTCTGAATTTCGCCTTCACACGGCAGGTGTCACAAGTTCGATCCTTGTACCGCCCACCAACGAACATCGAGTCGGAAGCCATCCTCAGGGGTGGCTTCGTTCTTTTGGGTCCGCGCAGAGGTGCCGGGCGCACCAGGATTCCGGGCGTGAAGGGCGATTCCCAGCCATTTTCCTCAGCGCAGGGACGGAGGCGCCGTCGCATCCGCGCATGCGCGTGCGCGCGCCAGCAGCAGTTCGCGCTCGCGCCCGTTTTGCGTGAGGCCGGCGGCCCGCTGGAACTCCGCGAGGGCTTCGCCGGGTCGGCCCAGCTTGACCAGCAGGTCGCCGCGCACGGTCGGCAGCAGGTGATAGTTCGCCAGGACCGATTCGGCGACCAGCCCGTCGACCAGTTCAAGACCGGCGGCAGGACCGAACGCCATGGCGACGGCTACCGCACGATTCAGCTCCACGATGGGAGAGGGAGCGACTTGCGCAAGTACTCCGTACAGCGCCGCGATGCGGGGCCAATCGGTGTCTTCCGCCGCCAGCGCGCGCGCGTGACAGGCGGCGATCGCCGCCTGCAGCGCGTACGGGCCGCGCGCGCCACCCAGCTTTTCGGCATGCTCTAGCGCCACAAGACCGCGGCGTATCAGCAGCCGGTCCCACTGCGCCCGGTTCTGCTCGAGCAGCAGGATCGGCTCGCCTTTGCCGTTGACGCGGGCGCGCGAACGCGAGGCCTGGATTTCCATCAGCGCGACCAGGCCGTGTACCTCCGGTTCGCGGGGCGCGAGCCCGGCCAGCACGCGACCGAGTCGCAGCGCTTCCTCGCACAAAGCGGGCCGCATCCAGTCGCCGCCGGTCGTCGCGGAATAGCCTTCGTTGAACACGAGGTAGATCACCTCGAGTACGGAGGACAGGCGCGCCGCCAGTTCCTCGGCGCGCGGCACCTCGAACGGCACCTCGGCCTTGGCCAGGCTGCGCTTGGCCCGCACGATGCGCTGCGCGATCGTCGGCTCCGGCACCAGAAAGGCCCGTGCGATTTCCTCGGTGGTCAGCCCCCCGAGCAGGCGCAAGGTGAGCGCCACGCGCGCCTCGACCGACAACACCGGATGACAGGCGGTAAAGATCAGCCGCAGCAGATCGTCGCCGATCGGGTCATCCAGAGCTGCCTCTACCTGCGACACGGCGTGCTCCTGTTCGCTCTCGAGCTCGTGCATCAACTCCACGTGCTTGCGTTCGAGCAGCTTGCTGCGGCGCAGGCGATCGATCGCGCGGCGCTTGGCGGTGGTCATCAGCCACGCGCCGGGATTGTCCGGCACGCCCGACTGCGGCCACTGCTCGAGTGCGATGACCAGCGCATCCTGCGCCAGCTCTTCGGCCAGTCCCACGTCGCGCACCATGCGCGCGAGGCCGGCGATGAGCCGGGCTGATTCGATCCGCCAGACGGCATCGATGGTGCGGTGGGTATCGGTCGCGCTCATGGTGACCGATCACACCATCTGCCTCCCGCCGGCGCAAGAGCGAATCCGTTTCGAGCGAATCAGTTTTCTTCGGCCACCGCCTTCAGGTCGGCAAGCCCGCGCTCGAAGCCGCGGCCGGCCAGGCTGTCCATGTTGAAGAGCAAATGCATGGATTTCGCCAGCCAAAGCGCATGGCTACTGGTCCTTCTCGCAATTGATCATCCACGGCACGCCGAACTTGTCGACCAACATGCCGAAACGCGCGGCCCAGAAGGTCTTTTCATAAGGCATCTGCACCGTGCCGCCTTCCTTCAGTGCGTTGAAGATGCGCTCCCCTTCCGCCGCGGTGTCGACCTGGATCGATACCGCGCAGCCCTTGATGCCGTCATAGGGGCGGTCGGGCGGGCAGTCGGAAGCCATCAGCACCTGGTCGCCGATCTCCAGCCGCACGTGAATGAGCAAGTCACGGGTTTCCGCCGGCATCTGCTCGCAGCCGGGCGCTTCGCCGAAGCGCATCATCGTCGCGATCTTGCCGCGCAGGCATTGTGCGTAGAAGGTGAAAGCCGCTTCGGCGGTATCTTTGAATATGAGGTAGTTGGTCAGTTGCATGGGAATGCTCCGTTGGCTTTCCGGTAGGAGTCCGGAGGTCCGGTTCACGATTTGGCGGCGATCTGCGCCCGCAGGCGCTCTTCCTGCTCGCGCAGCTCGGGCGTGAATTCGGCGCCGAAATCCTCCGCTTCGAACACCTGGCGCAACTCGATCTCGGTGTCGCCATCGAACGGTGCGCGCTTGAGCCATTCGATCGCCTCGTCCTTCGACTTCACCTGCCACAGCCAGAAGCCGGCGATCAGTTCCTTGGTTTCGGCGAACGGCCCGTCGATCACCGTGCGCTGGCGGCCGGAGAATTTCACCCGTACGCCCTTCGAGCTCGGTTGCAAGCCCTCGCCCGCCAGCATGATGCCGGCCTTCACCAGCTCTTCGTTGAACTTGCCCATCTCGGTCAGCAATTGCTGGCCCGGCATCACGCCGGCTTCCGAGTCCTTGTCCGCTTTCACTATCACCATGAATCGCATCGTCGTGTCTCCCGGGGATCGTGGGTTGGAAACCCCTGCTCTGACCAGACGACGAACAGGCTGTCGCCAGATCGACATCTTCCGCGTCAATATCGGGAAATATTCTCAGGCTGTGGGACGCTGCCTCGGTATGCTGTGCCCATGGCGTCATCAGGGCAGGAAAGGATGAAGGAACACCGAAGCGGACTGATCGTCCATCGTGGCAGCCGCACCGAGCGGCTGGCCGACGCACTGGCGCAGTTGCTCGAGGCGCAGCGGCCGGCCAATCCGCTGGCCCGGCAAACGGTGGTGGTGGCGCATCCGGGCCTGCAACGCTGGCTACTCGGTCGTTTCGCGCAGCGCAGCGGTCCGCATGGTAGTCACGGCGTCGCTGCCAACTACGAGATGATCCTGCCGTGGCAATGGTTCGAGCGCACCGCCCGCCGAGTGCTGGGCGACGAGGCATTGATCGGCGGTGCGTATCGGCACGAGGTGCTGCGCTGGCGTTTGCTGATGGCGCTGCCGGCCCTGAAAGCGGCGGAGGTCACCGCGTATCTGGCCGGCGACGATGCCGCACGGCGCGGCTTCCAGCTGGCCGAGCACCTGGCCGGCCTGTACACGCAATACCTGATCTATCGGCCGGACTGGATCCTCGACTGGGAACGGCATCCCGGCCCCCACAACCGCGACTGGCAGGCGGTACTGTGGCGGCAATTGCAGACCTCGATCAACCGTCCGCACCGCGCCCAGCGCAGTGCCGCGCTGCTCGAAGCGCTGCGTACCGGGCATGATCCGGCGGACGAGGCTCCGCTGCACGTGTTCGGTGTCAGCCATCTGCCACCCGACGTACTTCAGGCGCTGCAGGCCACAGCCCTGCATAAGTCCGTGCATCTGTATTTTCCCGACCCGTGCCGCGAGCACTGGGTCTACCTGCGCAAGCAGCGTTTCCTGCTGACCCACGCCGACGATCCGCAGGCGCTGTATTACGAAGTCGGCCATCCCCTGCTGGTGGCTCTGGGCCGCATCGCGCAGGATTTCTGCCTCACCCTGGACGAATGCGACGCTATCGACGAGCGCGACCCGCTCGACGATGCCGAGCCGCTGCCCGGCGAAACCTCGCTGCTGGCGCGACTGCAATCCAGCATCCGCTGCCTGCAGCCGGAGCTGGTCGGCACGACGCTGCGCGGGCAAGTCGCCGGTGGCGCCGGCGCGGAAAAGCTCCTGCCGGCGCTGCGCAACGATCCCAGCCTGCGGGTACATGCCTGCCACACCCGCCTGCGCGAACTGGAGGTATTGAAGAACACCTTGCTGCGCTGCCTCGCCGACGATCCGATGCTGCAGCATCGCGACATCGTGGTGATGGCACCGGACATCAGCGCCTATGCGCCGTACCTCGCAGCGGTGTTCGGCGAGCCGGCGCAATACCGCAGCGATCCGCTGCACATCCCCTGGCATCTGGCCGACGTGGGACTGGCGCGTGCCCACCCCTTGATGAGCGCCTTTGCGCAAGTGCTGGATCTGGCGGAAAGCCGCTTCGCGATCAGCGAGGTGCTGGATTTCCTCGACGTTCCGGCGGTGGCGCGGCGCTTCGCGATCGACACCGGCGGCCGCGATGCGCTGGAGCGCTGGCTGCGCCGCGCCCGCGTGGCATGGGGACTGGATGCCGCCATGAAGGCCGAAGTCGGCGCAGCGGCGACCGACGCGAACTCGTGGCAGTTCGGCTTCGACCGGATGTACGCGGGGCTGATCGTGGGACAGGACGCCGACAGCGAACTGCCGGACGGTCAGCTTCTGGATGGCATCCTGCCGCTGGATGGCGTCTCCGGCAGCGCCGTCGAGGCGCTGGGCCAGTTCGATCGCCTGCTGGGCGAACTGCGCCGGGCACGCGGCGAATTTGCCGGCGCGCGGCCGCTCGCCGCATGGAGCCAATGGCTGCTGGAACTGATCGACGTGCTGTTCCTCGCCGACCCGCGCGACGCCACCGAAAACAACGCGCTCGACGCGCTGCGCCGACTCGCCGCCGGTCTGGGCAGCCAGGCCGCGGAAGTCGGCATCCAGACGCCGCTGCCATGGAGCGTGGTGCGCGAAGCCGTGCGCGGTGCGCTGGACGCGATACCGGAACGCCAGGCCTTCCTGCTCGGCGGAGTGACCTTCTGCGGGCTGGTGCCGCAGCGCTCGATCCCGTTCCGCGTGGTCTGCCTGCTCGGCATGAACGAGGGTGAATTCCCCCGTCCCGGCAACGACGCAGGACTCAACAAGATTCTCAGCCAGCCGCGCCGGGGCGACCGAGACACCCGCAGCGAGGATCGCTACCTGTTCCTGGAAGCGATGATGTCCGCGCGCGACGTGCTGTACATCAGCTATGTCGGCGAAGGCGTGCATGATGGCCAGCCGCGCAATCCGGCCGCGCCGCTGGCCGAACTGCTGCAGTTTCTGGACGAGCAGCACGCGATCGCCGGCAACGAAGAAGCCGATCGCCCCTGGCGCATCCGCCATCCGCTGCAGCCGTTCGACGCGCGCTACTACGAGCGCGACGCGCATGGCCAGCCGCGACACGATCCCCGACTGTTCTCGTATGACCCCGCGTTTGTGGCTGCGCCGTCCTGCACCCATGTGCCGCGCTTTCTCGGCGAGACCGTCGGTACACCGAAGGCCGCCACAGGCGGCGGCGAAGTCACACTCGGCGCCCTCAAACATTACTGGCGCGATCCGGCTAAAGACACGCTGCTGCGCGGTCACGGCATCAGCCTGCAGGCGCTCGACAGCATCGGTGGGTCCGATCGCGAGCCGCTGGAAACCGGAGTCGACCGGATCGAACGGGTCGATCATCGCCTGCTGTTCGAAACGCTGGCCGCCGGCCGCAGCGAACTGCCCGCCGAACCACCGGCATGGCTGGCGCGCTCCGGTCTGCTGGCCTGCGGTGCCATCGGCGCCGAGACCTACGCGGAACTGCGCGACTCGCTGCGAGGGCTGCTCGACAAGGCACAGCCCTTGTTCGCCGACGGCATCGCGCGATCGCTGGCACAGGCGATCGACCTGGACCTCGGCGACGGCTTGCGCCTGACCGGCGTGGTCGACCGGATCTTTCATGGCGCCGACGGCGGCTTGCTGCTGTTCGATGCACAGCCGGGCCGCGCCGCCGGCCTCAGGGAGATGCTGGCCTTCTACATCGATTGGGCCGCGCTGCGACTGACCCATGCCGGCACCGTGCATGGCGACTATCTGGAACCGACGTCCAACAATCGCAAGGCGCGCAGTTCGGGACTGCTCGATCCCATCCGCGCGCAGGATGCCGCCCAGCTTCGGCACGGACTGCGCCGCCTCGTCGAAGCCTATCGATCCGCCGAGCAACGACCCCTGCTGTTCTTTCCACGCACCGCCCAGGCCTATGCCGCCAGCGAGCCCGAGGCGCGCCTCGGCAAAGCCGCGGCCGCATGGGCAGGCGACGATTTCAATGGCGGCGAGCGCGACTACGCACCCGGTTATGCAGCCTTGCTGAGTCGCGGACTGGAGCTGTTCGACCCGGACAGTCCGGCGCATCGCGCCTTCGTCGCCGCTACCGAACTGGTCTGCGCGGTGCTCGATCCGCAGCGCTCGATGCTGTTGAAGCTATCGGAGCCATCCCGCCCATGACCATTTTTTTTGTAGGAGCGCGCTTGCGTGCGATGCTCCCGGCGCAATCGACACCAACGCATCGCGCGCAAGCGCGCTCCTACACGGAAACGCCATGACCGCCGTCGATACCGCCGCCCTGCCCGCGCTCGACTGGCGCCGGATGCCGTTGCAAGG
>NZ_JBHSNG010000005.1:0-246987 GCF_042657005.1 Rhodanobacter terrae | reverse complement strand
AGGCCGCATCCCGATCAATGTAGGAGCGCGCTTGCGCGCGATGCTCCCCGCGCAATCAACACCAACGCATCGCGCGCAAGCGCGCTCCTACACGGGAACGCCATGACCGCCGTCGATACCGCCGCCCTGCCCGCCCTCGACTGGCGCCGGATACCGTTGCAAGGCCGCATCCCGATCAATGTAGGAGCGCGCTTGCACGCGATGCTCCCCGCGCAATCAACACCAACGCATCGCGCGCAAGCGCGCTCCTACACGGAAACGCCATGACCGCCGTCGATACCGCCGCCCTGCCCGCGCTCGACTGGCGCCGGATGCCGTTGCAAGGCCGCATCCCGATCAATGTAGGAGCGCGCTTGCGCGCGATGCTCCCCGCGCAATCAACACCAACGCATCGCGCGCAAGCGCGCTCCTACACGGGAACGCCATGACCGCCGTCGATACCGCCGCCCTGCCCGCCCTCGACTGGCGCCGGATGCCGTTGCAGGGACGCATCCTGATCGAGGCCAGCGCCGGTACCGGCAAGACCTGGAACATCGGCCTGATCTATCTGCGGCTGCTGCTGGAACGCGACTTGCGGGTGGAGCAAATCCTGGTGACCACGTTCACCGATGCCGCCGCGCAGGAGTTGCACGAGCGTTTGCGGCGGCGGCTGGTCGAAGCCGAATCGCTGCTCGAATCCACTCCCGTCGAACGCGCCGGCAACGACTCGCTGCAGAGCTATCTGGCGATGCTCTGCCCCGACGCGGACAGTCGTCGTCACGCGTTGCGCAAGATCCAGCTGGCCCGCACCGACCTGGACCGTGCGCCGGTCTCGACCATCCACGCGCTGTGCCAGCGCATCCAGCGCGACTACCCGTTGGAAAGCGGCGCCGCGTTCGCCAACGACAAGCTGTTCGACGAGCAGCAACTGCAGCGCGAATGCGTGGAGGATTTCTGGCGTCGTCGGTATCTCGTCGGCGAGGTCGACCCGCGCGAGGCCGCACTGCTGATGAAGGGTGGCCCGGAAGGCCTGCTGCGCGATCTCGGCGGACTGGCCAACAGCACCGACGCGCAGATCGAAGCCGGCGGCCTGGTCGAACTCGAACACCGGATCGCCGCACTGCGCACGGAAGCCACCATCACCGAGCTGCAGCGACTGGCCGGCGACAAGTCGCTGTACGGCTCACGCAAGACGGCGCTGTCGAACCGGCTCGGCAAAGTCGCCGCAGCACTCCGCGATGACGACGAAGAACAACTGGCGGGCGCACTCGACAAGACGTTCGAGCCGGACAACGTACTCGAACAGGAATCCCCACAAAACGCCGGCGCGCTGAACGATCATCCGCTGATCCGCGCACTGCAGGCCCTGCGCTCGTTGCTGCCATTGCGCACCATCTTCACCCGCGGCTCCGTGCTGGCCGAGGCCGCGCAAGCCTGTCGCGAAGAGATGCCGCGGCGCGCACGCCAGCGGCGCGTGCTGACGTTCTCCATGCTGATCGACGCGGTCTACGAGAGGTTGTGCGGCGAGAGAGTCGACGACCGGCCGGCCGACAATGTACTGGCCGACCGGCTGTTCGAGGCGTTCCCGGTCGCATTGATCGATGAATTCCAGGACACCGACCAGCGCCAGTTCGCGATCTTCGACCGGATCTACCGCGGGCGCGGCACGCTGGTAATGATAGGCGACCCCAAGCAGGCCATCTACAGTTTCCGCGGCGGCGACATCGCCGCGTATCTGCGTGCCGGCGAACAGGCCGCCCAGCGCTTTTCGCTGGGCGTCAACCATCGCTCCGGCCGCGCGCTGGTCGAGGCGTTGAATGCCTGGTACGGCCACACCGAGGGTGGCTTCGGCCACCCGCAGATCCGCTATCAGCAAGTCGCCGCGGCCGGCAAAGCCGACGACAAGCCGTACACCATCGACGGCGAGCCGGCGGCTCGACCACTGGTCATCCATCCGTTTCGCGGCGAAGCGAAAGACAAGCGAGGCAATCCGCTGAAGGCGCTGGGCGAGCTGGAAGCGCTGGCGCTGGACGACTGCGCCAACCGCATCGCCGAACTGCTCAACGATCCGCAACAACAGATCGACGGCCGGCGCGTGACGCCCGGCGACATCGCCGTGCTGCTGTCGACCAACAACCAGATCGTGGCGTTGCGCGCGCGCCTGATCGCCCGTGGCGTGCCATGTGTCGGCAGCGGTCGCGGCAACATCTTTGCCGGCGAAGTCGCCCGCGAGCTGGCGCTGATCCTCTACGCCGTGCTGCATCCCGACGACGATCAGGCGGTGCGCGGTGCGCTGGCCACCTGCCTGCTCGGCGCAACGCTGGAGCAATTCGGCGCGTGGCAAGCCCGGCCGGCGGCGTTCGAACGCGAGCTGGAACGTTTCGAGGCATGGCGCACGTTGACGCGCACCCGCGGCGTGCTGGCGCTGATCGACTCTCTGCTGGCCGCGCGCGCCACCGCATTGCTGGCGCTGCCCGAGGGCGAGCGCGTACTCACCGACCTGCGCCATCTGGGCGAGCTGCTGGCGGCAGAAGAAAGCGCGCGGCAGGGGCTGGATGGCCTGTACGCATGGCTGCTCGACATGCGCCTGGAAGGCGGCGACGGCGATGCCGAGGCGACCGACGAACGCCAGCTGCGCATCGAAAGCGATGCGCGCCGGGTGCAGCTGCTTACCATCCATGCCAGCAAGGGGCTCGAGTTTCCGATCGTGTTCCTGCCGCTGGTCTGGCGTGTCGCCGACCGCACCGGTGTGCGCTCGCCGAAGCTGTTGCGCTATCACGATGCCGGCGGCCTGCGCTGCGTCGACCTGGGATCGACGGATTTCGTCGAACATCGTGGCAGGCACTTCCGCGAGGAATTCGAAGAACGCCTGCGCCTGCTCTACGTCGCGCTGACCCGCGCCGTGCACGCGGTGCACCTGTACTGGGTGGATCGCGGCCCGCTGCCTGACGGGGATGCGCTGGCGTGGGAATGGGCGGCGATCGACCTGCTGATTCAGCAAGTGCAGAGGAAGCTTGGCCTGACCGAAGGCGAAACCTCGCTTGAAGCGATGGCCACGGTACTCGGCGGCATCCGGCTGTCCGCGCCGTTCGCGGATACGTTCACCCATTATCGGGCGCCGATCGAGGCGCCATCGCCACGTGCCGCGCAAACCCCGTCGCCCGGTTTGCGCCCGTTCCAGTGGTTGCACAGTTTCAGCGGATTGACCCGTTATGCCGCGGCCGCGGTGGTGGTCGACGACGGCGGTGCCGCCGATGAGACCGGCATGGCGGAGCCAGCCAGCATCGCCGATGAAGCCGCCGAAACTGCCGAAGACAGCCGGCTGCTGAGCTTGTATCCCTTGCGCGGCCCGCGCTTTGGCGACGCCGTGCATCAGGTACTGGAACTGGCCAAGCCAGGCCCGGTCTGGCCCGAGCAGCGCCAGCTGCTGCATAGCCAACTCACGGCGCAAGCGGTCGCGGCCGACAGCGAGGCGCTGGAGCGGGTCGGCAAGATGATCGATCGCGCACGCCAGGCCGATCTCGGCGATGGCCTGCGGCTGATCGACGTTTCCGCCGAGCATCGCATCGTCGAATTCGAATTCCAGTTTCCCGTGCGGCAAGTACCACTGGCTCGTCTGCGCCGGCTCTGCGTCGCCCATGGCCAGCCCGACGCGGTGCCGGCCAGCCTCGACGCGATGACGCTGAACGGCATGCTGACCGGCTTTGCCGACCTGATCCTCGCGTGGAATGGCCGCTTCCATGTGCTCGACTACAAGACCAACTGGCTGGGTGCGCGGCTGCACGACTACCAGGGCAATTCGCTCGACGCCGCGATGGCCGAACACCATTATCCGTTGCAGGCGCTGCTCTATACCGTGGCCCTGCATCGCTACCTACTCCAGCGACTGGACGGCTATACGGCCGAACGCCAGCTCGGCGACAGTTGGTACCTGTTTGTCCGCGCGCTGGGGCTAGCCCCCGGTCTTGGCGTGTGGCGTCATCGCTGGCCGGTGGCACTGATCGAAGCGCTGGACGATGCCTTCGCCGGCGTGCAGGAGGCTGCCGCATGAATCGCCCATTGCCGCCGACCGCGCCAGCCGACGAGCGTGCGATCGACCAGACCCTGGCACAGTGGGTGTTACAGCGCACCGGCTCGAATTTGCTCGCCACCGCCGTACGTGTCGTCAGCAACGCCGAAGGCCGCGGCCACTCCTGCGCATGGCTGAGCGACCCGGATACCGGTGCAGGATTCGACACCGAAGCACTGGCGGCAATACGCCGGCACGCATGGGTTGGCGATGGAAGGCACTTCACCCCGTTCGTGCTCGATGCGCGCAACCGCTTTTACCTATGGCGCAACTGGCAGCACGAAGCGAAACTGGCCGCGGCGATCCGGCTGCGCTGCCGACAGCGTACGCTGCCGATTCCGGCCGACATACTCGAAGGCGACCTCGACGCCCTGTTCGCGGGCATGCCGCCAGGCATCACCGACTGGCAACGCGCCGCCGTGGCCGCCGTACCCGGCGCACGCTTCTTCGTGCTCACCGGCGGTCCCGGCACCGGCAAGACCACGACGGTCGTGCGCATGTTGCTGATGCTGTTGCGTCGAGCCCGCGCCTGCGGACTGCCGTCGCAGCCATCGATCGCGCTGGCTGCGCCCACCGGCAAAGCCGCGCAGCGGCTGGTGCAAGCCATCGCCAGGGGCAAGGCCGAGCTGCAGGTTTCGCTATCCCAGTGTGGGAGCGCACCAGACCTGCAGGAGCTGTTACAGCATATCCCCCACGCCGATGCACGCACGCTGCATCGCCTGCTCGGCTATCGGCCGATGGACAACACCTTCAGCCACGGCCCGCGCAACCCGCTGGCCGAGGACATCGTGGTGGTCGATGAGGCGTCGATGGTGGACCTGGCCATGATGCGTCAGCTGCTGGAAGCGCTGCGCCCCGACGCCGTACTGATACTGCTCGGTGACCCCAGTCAGCTCGCCTCGATCGATGCCGGCTCGGTACTCGCCGACATCGTCGCCAGCACGCCGCCGAATCGGCTGCCGCCGGCCATGGCCAACCTGCTCGCGCCATGGCTGCAGAACGCGCCGGGCACGGCGACGGATGACGCACCGCTGGCCGGCCAGGTGCTGACGCTCACCTACAGCTGGCGCGCCGGCAGCGGCTTGCAACGCGGCATCGAGGCACTGCGCGACACGCCCGACCCGGCGTGGCTGGATACCTTGCTGAGCGCGCGCGCCGATGGCGACCTGCACCTGCGCCATTGCCCCAGCCCACGGGCCTTGCGCTCCTGCGTCGACGGCTGGATCGATCGGCATGCGGAACTGCTGCAGACGCTGCTGACCTTGCCGGTCGAGGCCGGCGCCGCGCTACAGAGCCTGCACCAGCTGCAGATCCTGTGCGCGCTGCGCGACGGCCCGTTCGGCGCGCACGGCCTCAACGAACTCATCGCACGCCGGCTCGCCGCCCGTTTCGGCATCGACAGCGGCCACGCCTGGCATCACGGCCGGCCGCTGATCATCACCCGCAACGACTACGCCCGCGGCCTGTTCAACGGCGACGTCGGCATCGCACTGCAAGGTGCCGAGGGACTGCGCGTGTGGTTCGAACTCGGCGACCGCGACGGCAACACCGGGCTGCGCAGCTTCTCGCCGCGCGCCTTGCCCGCCCACGAAAGCGCGTGGGCAATCACCATCCACCGCAGCCAGGGCTCGGAATACCGCGACGTGGCCGTGGTGCTGCCGCCCGACGAAGACAACCGCATCCTCACCCGCGAACTGGTCTACACCGCCATCTCGCGCGCGCGAAGCCACGCCGAGATATGGGCTACCGACGAATCACTGCGCGCCGCGCTGGCACGGCCGATCCGGCGTGAGGGTGGGCTGCGTGAGCGATTGCGGCCCGATCAAGACCCGCGCAAATGAAAACGCCCCCGCCGAACGCGGGGGCCGTTTCCAGTGACTCTTGTCTCCACGTCAGGGAGTGCATGCCGCGCCGACTGGCCACGATTTGGTCGTCACGCTGCCGGAGCCGTACACATCCAGCTCGGTGCCGGGTACTGCATTGGTGCTGCTGCCGGTGCTTGTGGCGTCCGTGCGGAAGCAGGTCGCAAACGTCAAGGGCGTGCTGGGCTTGAGCTGACCCTGCTGACCAAACGTAATGACTGTGGCGCTCTTCGATTGGACCGACACGCCGGTACGTGCCGTCGTGGCGCGCAACAAAGTCGCCTTGGTCGAATCATAGTTCGCGTTGGCGGATGCCGCTCCGGCCGGATAGGTATAGACGATCCAGCCCGACTCGAACGCCGTGCCACCCGCACAGGAGGTACCGCTTGAACTGGCGCACATCGATACCAGCTGGCCACGAGTAATCGCCTCCGTGCGGGCATAGGCCAGACTCGCCAGAAGTTCGTTACTGGTCGAGCTGACGTGGTTGCGGTGGATCGCGTCGCGGAAGCTTGGCACGGCAATCGCCAGCAGGATTGCCATCACGGTTATCGTGACCATCAATTCGACAAGGCTGAAACCACGTTGACGGGGCGACATGCAGGTCATGGCGTTCACCAGCAGCTGCCGTTGCTGTTGGACGATGCCGACGCCGGACCGGGAGTCTTGATCCCGGCATTGTTGATCGTCAGCGATCCGCAGACATCGTTGACCTGTCCGTTCTGTGGCGTCGCGGTGGCAGTGAATGCCTGAGCGGATGTACTGCCCGACGCCACATCCGATGTGGCCACGTAGTAGCCCTTCTCGGAATTCACCGGAGCTGCGTAGCCGACATCGCTGAGCGAGCCATAATGGTTGTTGGTTGCGTAGAACCGCTCCTGTGCATTGGCGATGCGCAGCAACAGTTCCTGACCATCTACCCGATGGGCGCGGTAGGCGTAACGCCCAAAGGCAGGAATCGCGATGGCGGCGAGGATCGCGATGATCACCACCACGATCATCAGTTCCACCAGGGTAAAACCTCGCGCACGCGTCATAGCTTGCATCCCTCCGCCGGCATTACTGGTCATTGTTCAACTCCCGCCACGATCGACGGCGCCAGATGGCGTCGTCGCCGGCCAATGTTCCGCCACCTGTCAAGTTGATCCCCGGGAAAATCAGCTTGCCACCACCGATAGACGTAGCCACCGGCACTGAGCCGCCGGTCGGGGGATTGTCGACGAGTCCTCCCACGGCCTTATAGGTGTTTCTGTCAGTTCCTGTTCCCGCCCAGCTGGACGGCCCCAGAGAAAGCCCATCACCGGCACCACCGGTCGCTGCGTCGACGATCAGCAACGAACCGGAGTTGTTGGACGAGCAGCCATTGCTGTTGTTCGGGATCAGCGTGGTGATCACGGCTCGGTTGGTATCGAACAGTGCGCCCGGCGTCACCACCACACGTTCTCCTCCTGCAACCAGATTGAAGTACCAGCCGTCATTGCTGGCAGGCACGCTATTACTGGTGATGCCGATGATGGTGTTGCCGGCATTGCTACCTGTACCTGCCACTTCGCTCAATGTCTGCTGCACCAGGTTGGAGGTACCGCTGACTTGGGTGCCGGTATCGCGAATGCCATACACCGCCTGCGTCGCCCCGCTGGTGGTGTTGTCGAGCGAGCCCAGATACTTGCCGGTCCCAAAGACCACGATGAAACGATTGGTCACCGGATCGGGAAACAATCGTGGCATCACGGTGATCGGCTGCACACCTTGCGTGGTCGGTTGGTAGGCCAATGTTACGGTCCACTTGGTGGGGTCGGAGTTGGTCAGGTCGTAGCGCCACAGGTTGCCGGCCAGGTCGCCGGCAAATGCGACATCGTCGATCTGGTCGTTGTTGTAGTCGCCGAGCACGGGTGACGACAGGCCATAACTGCTCACCCCGCTGATAGTGGTCGGGGTCTTCAATTCAATGATCAGGTTACCGGTCTGTGCATCCAGCACGAACAGCGAGCTGTAGCTGACAGCCGGACTGCCGCTACTGGGCGAGGTGTTGTTGGAAGTGCAGTTGGTTGGCTGGTCACCCTGGCTGCAATCGGGAAAATAGCCACCCGGCACCAGTACCACCCATTTGCCATTCGCGAGACGGCCGATATTCGGCTGTCCGTAGGTGTAGCCCAAGTGGGATGGGTCACCAGCGGTCGTTGCCGGCATGCCGGCATTGAACTCCCACAGCACCTTGCTGCCGACATTGGCCGCATTCATGCCTGTAGTGGCATGCGTCGGGTCAGGATCGGTGATATCCAGCGCATAGATGCCGCGCCCACCCTGCCCCAGACCAGCGACGAGGATCGTGTGCCAGCCTGCTGATGTCGTTGCCGGCGTCGTCAGAGCCGTATCGAAGAACACATCGCGCGTCACTGGCGTGGCGTCCACCGTGGGGGCAAACGAGAAACCTTTCTTGAGAGTCAAATTGCCGAGATTGGTGTACGCCGAACGGGGCACGTACGCCCACAACTCGCTGCCGGACGTGGCCGTGTTACTGCCATCGGTGTTCTGTGACGCATCGAACGCGTGCAGCATGCCGTCGTTCGCGGCTACATACACGACCGGCTTGCGTGCGCTCTGATCGCTGGCGAATTGCTCGTAACTGACGTTGGCGGTGCCTGCCGTTGGCGTCGTCGTGGCTGTGGTTTCCGGCGCTGCAGTGCCATCGGCCAATAACGGCCAGTTGTTGCGGTAGCCATCAGCCGGGTAAGCCACATACACCGCCTGCGAGCGAATGATGGCGCCGAGCAGATTGGAGCGCACGCGCATCGCGCCATTGGTCTCCGAGGTCTTCACACCCCGCAGCCAATCGACACGCGCCTGTCCAGTGTCGAGCGTGG
Organism: Rhodanobacter terrae; assembly: GCF_042657005.1. Taxonomy (NCBI): domain Bacteria; kingdom Pseudomonadati; phylum Pseudomonadota; class Gammaproteobacteria; order Lysobacterales; family Rhodanobacteraceae; genus Rhodanobacter; species Rhodanobacter terrae. Next base: position 238,213 of record NZ_JBHSNG010000005.1, on the reverse strand, counting down.
CATCGGTGCTGGCAGGCGTCATCAGCAGGGTCTGTCCCGCACTGTCCAGGCTGGTGTACGTCTTGAACTCCACGCCGCCTGCAAATGCGCCTGTCGTAGCAAGCTTGGCGGACAGGATCACGCGCTGAGTCGGATCCATCTTGTTCAGCTCGTCACCTGCATCCCATGCCGGAAGACCCAGGGTGCCATCGAGCTTCACAAAGACGGCCGTCAGCAAACCACTCCAGTCAGACGAGCTGTAGCCCGTGCTGAAACCCAGGGTTCCGGTGGTCAGCACGGCGGCGCTGATCGCACTGGTCGCAGCCGGTACATTGCGGGCCGCGATGTTGGAAAGGATCTTGCTCAGCTGACTGACCAGATCCGTTGGATTGCCGGCACTGAAGAACTGACCGCGACCGGCAAGCGCTGCATGCCAGGTATCGTCGACGTTGGCAGCAATGCCGCCGCCAGTACCATTGGGTGTCGGCCAACCGACTGCGCCCGAGGAGTTTTTCGCTCCCTTGCGCAACAAGCACGCGTCCGACGTGGATAAAACCGCACAATCGGTATCTGTTGAGTAGTTCAATTGACCGCTGACACCGAGACCCACCAGATACTGGGACATGTGCGGCCACGTGGCCGGGTCATTAAGTGGATTGAAGTAGATCTCGTCGTTCACATTGGCCGCCAACACACTCGATCCCGACATGGTTGTTGAACTGACCACACCTTTTGTCTGGTCGGGCAGGTACGGGTTCACGAACTGCTGGCTCAACGGCTTGTAAAGATCAGAACGAAGATTCGTGGCCCAGTAGTGGAACGCCAGGTCCGACAGCGATGCGTAACCGCTATCGCCCCCGTCGGCTACAGGCGCGTAAATCGAAGTGACTCCTGCGGAAGCCGTATCCGGGGCAACCGTACCATCCGGCAAGGTGAGCGTGCCTCCTTTTGGCGCCAGCGTGAGGGTGCTCCTCAGCGGACCATCGCTGCCGCCGTTCCACAAACCATCAGTGACCAGCATGTGGTAGTTCTGCCGACAATACAGTTCGGCAGCGGGTGTGGTCGTGGTGGTCGTGCCGTTCTTGGTGGTGGTGATTGCCGGCTGCCAGTAAGGGTCCTTCAAGTTACCGGTAGTTGCAGTATTGCCATTACCTCGGGTGAAGAACTTGCCTGCACGATCCACGGCACTGCGCGTCGGCGTGCCACCACCAGCTGGCACCTGGTAGATCCAGTTGAAGAACGCGCTGCGATAGCAGTCCGGCGCTGTCGTGATGGCACCTGACTGCTGGATGGTGGATGGGCTGGCCGCGGCGGAAGCCGTGGCCGTGCAGGCGCTGGTGTCGATCAGGCTGCTGATGATGGCCGTGCTGGGCAACTTGTAGGTTGACGCGTCGAGATTCTGCCAGGCCATGCGGATGGTGCTGCCGAAGCCGCCATCGGCGGTGCTGGCGGCCAGGGTGCCCGTGCCGAACACACGAGAGATCGCAGAGCGCGCCATCTGGTTGCGCGTGCGGTAATAGGCATACCAGTTGGCGAAGTTCTGCCATTGATTGACTGACTGGCCGTCGATCGTGACCGTGGTGTTGGTCACAGGCACAGCTTCCCAGTTGCTCGCGTTGTAGAGTGTGTGCAATCCGTCGGTACTTGAACCCGTGTTGGTGGGGCTGCCCGATGCATCCACCGCAATAGTCACGCCCTGCATGAACCGGTAGTAGTACGGACCGCCCATCGGATACGTAACGGACGTGCCGTCGCTCAACGTGTGGGATTGGCCATCCATCGGGCTCGCGGCGTTCCACAAGTCGCCACCGCCACCGCTTACGGCAGCACCACTGCCACACTGCCAACGGTTGTCGCTGCCCGGAGTCGAGGTATCGGTCGTGGTAACGGTCCAGGTGGCATAGCTCGCGGTTGCACTGGTAGAGCCACCGGTAACTCTGGTGTAGCCGCGGGAAGAACTGCTGCTGGTTTGCAAACCCGTGCCGTAATAAACCGTCGCGGTGCCCGTACCCGTGCTGCCATCGGCATTGGCGTAGTAATAGACGTAGTTGCCACTGCGAGTGCCCGACGTATTGATCTTGCACGAACCAGCATCGGCGTTGGCGGCACAGGTAGTTCCGAAAGTGACGTAGCTGGTCGTGACAGAAGGATAGGAGATCGTTCCGGTCAGGTCAGTCAGGCTGCTGCTAGCTGGTTGGTCCAGATCCGCGTTGCCGTTATAGCTCGCGGTTGCATCCGGTGAGACCGGGTTCAATGGGCGGTTGACCGCGATGCCATCCACCCACACTTTCGTCAAGGTCGCGTCCGCCTTCGGGAAACTCGTGCCGTTCGCGTAAGCTGGCGGGTAATAGACAATATTGGGGTTGTAGTACACGCCGTTCATCACATGCGTGCCGATGCCGGACGTAGCCGTGGGATCGATCACACCGGCACAACGCCATGGGCCACCGCCTGAGCTGGTGGTGCTCGTCTGGTTCGAACCGTTGCCCCAGTCCATGCCGCTGTACAGAAAACTGCCTCTGGAATCGGTCGTCCACGGCGGTTGATCATTCACGCGACTGGACTGCATCGAACCGGAATCGTCGAACGTCAACACGATGTTCGGCGGCACCGACTGGGTCAGGTTCGGTGGTCCCGGACTGAGTTCCACCGTGCCGGCGACGGTCGTGGTGGCTGCGGATGCGGGTTCGGAGAACAGTGCACTACCGGCAGCCACCGCCGCCACGACCGACAGCGAGGCTGGTACCGGCATAGGCGCGGACAAACCCCCAGTCACGGTTAGCAGCATGCTCAACGTGGCATGCGGCAGACGCCGGATAAGAAAGTGACGGATAGCCATGATGCAGATGCTCCGGCTCAATTGCTTTTGGCGGCAAACGTGCTTTCAAGCACGCGCATGGTGTTCGGGCTGCCACCCGTGGCGCGGGCAGTAATGCGATAGATGTGCCGGGTAACGCTGGTGTAGCCGGTGCCGCCTGTACCGGTAGCGCCGGATTCATGCAGGCTACCGCTGACGCCGGGCGGCAATTCCACGCCCATGTCTTCGATCATGTACAGCGGGTTGTGAGCAAGATTGCCGGACTGACCAGCCGCTGCCACCGAGGTGTAGTCCACGCTGTTGCCGTAACCTTTGTAGGTAGTGGCACCGGCAGTAACCCAGCCCTGCTTCGTGCGGAAATTGGTGACATTGGTGACCGGGTTGGCCGGATCGAAAATATAGCAATCGGTAAAGATGCCGCTGCCACAGTTGAGGTGCGCACTGACATTGCTGGTGCTGGTCCACAGCTTCCACTCTGCACCGCGCAGCGCGGTCTGTGCACTCATCTCGGCTTGTTGCGCATTGTGCAAACCACCGGCCATGCGCTCCTGCAGCAGCGAACGTCCCGAGGCACTTACCGCCAGAATGGTCAGCAACAGCAAAAAGATCAGTGCCACAACCAGGACCGCACCGCGCTGCGCGCGTACGGATCGATGCATCCAGGGTGACGGGTTCGAGCTTGGGATCAACATGGCTAGCTCCATTGACTCACGATTCGGCGGGTGCCTTGTCGGCTCCGCTTGCAATCGTCATGGGTTGTAGTTGCGCAATGCCACCAACACTGTGAACTCGCGTCGCAGCATCTGGTCGGGAAAGCCCTGATCGCTGGGCTTGATGGCATGGCCACTGGGCGCCAACAATCCGGTATTGGTATCGGCGCTGTAGCGATATTGCAGATCGTTGGCGGCTAGCGTGTAGAGCGGCACCTGACCGTCCATCAACACGCTGACCTCGATGCTTTTTATCCCCCGCCACAGACAACCTGCACTGGTTACCGCATTGAGTTCCGACGGCGGACAGCTGGTGGAAGCATCGACTTGGTTAGCGGTGAGGAAGCTGGTGTTGCCAGAGGCGTCCTGCACGCCATATTTGAAATCCAGTCGCTCGATGCCACGTACCAGCTCATCCTCGGAACCGCCGTGGGCAGCATTCGCAATACCGCCGTTGACCCGACGCATCAAGGCGCCGGTAAAAGGCGCGTTGTTGTCGTTGTGGACGCTGACGACTTTCAGGTAATAGGTGACGGTCTGGAAATCGCGATTGACGTCGAACAACCTAGGGGCCGACTCCGGTTGCTGCGCAGCAGGAGTATTGCTGCTGCCGGTGCCGAAACCATCGGTGGTATTGACCACGGGAGTGATGACACCTGTAGAAGATGAAGTAGCGGGAAATATCTGCGCACTGGAGCAATCGGCCAACATGGCCAGATCACCGCTGACAAAATTGCCAGCAGGCGGCTCGCCCGTGAGCGGTGTCAACGTGATCGAAGTGATGGTGCTGACACTGGAACTGGTGGCAATCGTGCTCCCCCCGGTGCTGCCAATAGCCCAGCCGCTGGACGGATTGATGTAACGCACGGTAATGACATCGGTACCTTTGACACGACTGTTCAACGTTGTGCCCATGGCCGGGATCGTAGCTATCGACGCATTCGGATCAACCGGTGTGCAGGCGGTAAGCGAGCAGTCATACCCGCGCATGAACAGGAACGAGGGCATGCTGTATGGAGCGGTTGGTGCGCTTGGGTAAGTGATGCCGCCACTGGTGGCACCCCACGCCGTGGTGACATCGCCGAGCGCGCCGCTGACGGCGCCGACGGCGCCGATCAGCTTCCTGGCATACACCTTGGGCGCGCGCAGATGATCCAGGTACGTACCACCGCTACCCTGCAGGGCCACACCCCCGCTGTTGGTGCAGTACTGACCATTGGCCATGCGCAGGTCGGTACTGAGCCGGGTGATCGCAAAGCGCCCATCCTCCTGCAAACCTGCGAGCTGGTTCTGTGCCTTGTTGCTACTGGATGTGGAGGCAAACACGGTAACAATGCCAGCTGCCACCAGCAGACCCAGCACCATCGCCACCATCAGCTCGATCAGGGTGAAACCGTGCTGGTGACGCGGATGAACACGTGTCATGACAGAGGCCATCACGGCTGGAATTCCCAGACAAAGTTTTGGGTGACATTGCCGCGATTGGACGTGTCACCGGCAGCACGCTCGCTCCACTTGATGGTCATGGTGCAATTACCGCCGTAGGGAGGGCGCATGGCGAGTTGCGACGTGGGGTCATAGCCAGCTTTGGTAACCCCATCGCACGCAATGGTGGCGACGGGATTAGGCAGGAAAGTTCTGAGCTGACTGCTCCATAATTGCTGGTCGTGCACGGCCAGATCGGCCGAGCTGCAGGCAGCACCCGATCCACACCCGACGGTGGCGGCGGCTACGGGGTAGGCATTGCTGTTATAGGAACCGTTCCAGACACCAGTGGGATTGGCGCTCATGCGGTCAGCCATATTGCTGGCCAGAAATGTCACCTGAGTCCGCAGGTAGGCCGCGTGATTGGAACGCGTGGACATGACTACCAAGCCAGCCAGACCGATCAGGCCTATGCTGAAGATCAGCACGGCCATCATCACCTCGATCAACGAGACGCCTCGCTGACGCGACAAGACTTGCATGGAATGCTCCCCCTATACCCCTGCGCGCAGGGTACTCAACCGCAGGGGCCCGACCAGCCCCCAGCCGACGGGCGGTAGAAATTGCCCGACAAGCGGCTGGAAGTGACGCGGGAAAGGTGATCGAGGTCACGCGCGTTCCAGCCAAGGCGGAGAAGCGTGCCTTGCCATGGATCGTTCGCACTGAAGTGCGGAGGAACGGCTTAGGAAGCCCGGAAAAAACAAAGGCCCGCGTTGGCGGGCCCTTGAAGTCTGGTGCCGGAAATAGGAATCGAACCTACGACCTACGCATTACGAATGCGCCGCTCTACCAACTGAGCTATTCCGGCAAAGAGCCGTGGATTTTACGGTGCGGCGCGTTGTGGCGCAAGCGCGGGGCCGCCTCAGAAGCTGGCAGAGGTGCTGCCGCCGACGATGCGCAGCTCCTTCGGCAGGGCGAAGGTGATGTTCTCCGCTTCGCCGTCGAGCTCGTGAACATCGCCCGCGCCCCATGACTGCAGGCAGGCGATCACGTCGCGCACGAGCTTCTCCGGCGCCGAGGCACCGGCGGTGAGGCCGATGCGGGTGACGCCGTCGAGCCAGCTGCGTTCGATGTGCTCGGCGCCGTCGATCAGGAACGAGCGCACGCCCTGCTTCTCGGCCAACTCGCGCAGGCGGTTTGAGTTGGAGCTGTTGACCGAGCCGACCACCAGCATCAGGTCGACTGCGTCGGCGAGACGGCGTACCGCGTCCTGGCGATTCTGTGTGGCATAGCAGATGTCGTCCTTGCGCGGGCCTTCGATGTCGGAAAACTTGTTGCGCAAGGCCTCGATGATCGCCTTGGTGTCGTCCACCGACAGCGTGGTCTGGGTGACATAGGACAGCAGGTGCGGAAACTTCGGCGTGAGTTTTTCCACGCACTCCAGCGACTCCACCAGCAGGATTTCACCCGCATTGGCCGGATTCCACTGCCCCATGGTGCCTTCGACTTCCGGATGGCCGGCGTGGCCGATCAGCACCACGCTGCGACCGATCCGCCCTAACCGCGCGACTTCCATGTGTACCTTGGTGACCAACGGACAGGTGGCGTCGAACACCTTGAGGTGGCGCTGCTCGGCCTCCTCGCGGACCGCCTGCGATACGCCGTGCGCACTGAAGATCACCGTGGCGCCGTCCGGCACTTCGTGCAATTCCTCCACGAACACCGCACCATCGGCACGCAGTTTGTCGACCACGTAGCGGTTGTGCACCACTTCATGCCGCACATAGATCGGCGCGCCCCACGATTCCAGCGCGCGCTCGACGATGGCGATGGCGCGATCGACGCCGGCGCAGAAGCCACGGGGATTGGCGAGCAAAATATCCAAACTGACCTCGATTCGGAACCCTGTAGGAGCCCGCTGGCGGGCGATGCTTTTGTTTTAACGGTGGGTAGGACGAATTAAAGCAAGAGCATCGCCCGCCAGCGGGCTCCTACATCGTAGATGTGGCGATTATCGCACGCTGTCGTTGGGCTTGCCGGCAAACAGGCCGAAGACGATCAGCAGCACGGCACCGACCGTGATGCCGCAGTCGGCGAGATTGAATACCGGATAGTTCCACTGGCGGAAATACACGTGGATAAAATCGGTGACCTGCGCGGCATGCAGGCGATCGATCAAATTGCCGATGGCGCCGCCCACGATCAGCGCCAGCGGCAGGCCGGTGCGCCAGTCACGCCGCGGCGTACGCGCCAGCCACCCCACCAGCACCGTGCTGATCACCAGCGCCAGCAGCACAAAGAACCAGCGCTGCCAGCCGGCGCCATCGGCCAGAAAGCTGAAGGCGGCACCACTGTTGAACGCCAGCGTCCAGTTCAGGAAGCCGGGAATCACCGGATGCGATACGCCCATCGGCTGCAACGCCTGCACGGCCCACCACTTGCTGAGCTGGTCGAGCGCGATGACGGCGGCGGACAGCCATAGCCAAGGGAGTGCGTTGGGTTTGGGATTCATGAAAAATCAATACCTGCAAAAGGAGCCATACGAGAACAACCACCGAAACGCCTGTAGGAGCGCACCCTGCGCGTGATGCCTTGGTGACATGCCGCAGAGCATCGCGCACAGGGTGCGCTCCTGCGAGGATCGCCGTTTAGAACCAGCGGCGATCCTCGCCGGCGCCTTCGATATTGCTGATGCAGCGACCGCACAGCTCGGGATGTTCGACATGCCTTCCGACGTCGTCACGGCGATGCCAGCAGCGCACGCACTTCGCCGCGCCGCTGACGGTAGCCGATACCCAGACATCGGCACCTTCCAGTTCGGTCAGCACCGCATCGGCCGGCTGGCCACCGGCCAGATCCAGGCGCAATTCCGACGTGATGAAGAAGAAGCGCAGCTCGTCCGCCGCCGGCGCATAGCGCACCACGGTGGCGGCGTCGGCATGAATCGCCAGCTTCGCTTCCAGCGCCGCGCCAATCTGCTCGGCCTTGCGCATGCCTTCGAGTACGCGCGAGGCGGTATCGCGGATCGCCAGCAGATCGGCCCAGTAGCGCCGCTGCTCCGGTGAACTCTGCGTGGCAGCGAGTCCGTCGTACCAGGTTTCGAACAGCACGCTGTCATCGCGCTCGCCCGGCAGCTGTTGCCAGATCTCCTCGGCGGTAAAGCTCAGCACCGGCGCCAGCCAGCGCACCAGCGCCTCGGCGATACGGTACATCGCGCTCTGCGCGCTGCGCCGGCCACGGCTGTCGGTCGGCATGGTGTACAACCGGTCCTTGGTGATATCCAGGTACAACGCACCCAGCTCATTGGTGCAGAAGTTCTGGATCCGGGCCACCACTTCCGGGAAGTCATAACGCTCGTACGCGGCCAGCACGGCTTGCTGCACATCGTGTGCCTGCTGGATCGCCCACTGGTCCAGCAGCAGGCTGTCTTCGACCGACACCAGATGCTTCGCCGGATCGAAGCCGTCCAGGTTGCCGAGCAGGAACTTCGCGGTATTGCGGATGCGCCGGTAGGTGTCGGAGACCCGCTTGAGGATCTCGTCGGAGACGGTCATCTCGTTGCGGTAGTCGGCCGAGGCCACCCACATGCGCAGCACGTCGGCACCCAGCGTATCCATCACCTTCTGCGGCGCGACCACGTTGCCCAGCGACTTGGACATCTTGCGGCCGTTCGCGTCGACCGCGAAACCGTGCGTGAGCACTTCGTCGTAAGGCGCACGGCCGTGAATCGCCGACGAGGTCAGCAGCGACGACTGGAACCAGCCGCGATGCTGGTCGGAGCCTTCCAGGTACATCACCTTGTAATGCGAAGCCGTGCCCTGCTGCAGTTCCGGTCGCTGGCCGATCACCGCGAAATGGGTGACGCCCGAATCGAACCAGACATCCAGCACGTCGGTGACTTTTTCGTAATCGCTCGCCTGGTCGCCAAGCAACTCGGCCGCATCCAGCGTGAACCACGCATCGATGCCGCCCTGCTCCACTTTCTGCGCGACCTGTTCCAGCAACGCCACGGAATCCGGGTGCGGCTCCTGCGTGGCCTTGTGCACGAACAGCGCGATCGGCACGCCCCAGGTGCGCTGGCGCGAGATGCACCAGTCCGGGCGTCCGGCCACCATGCCGGCAATGCGCTCTTCACCCCAGCCCGGCACCCAGCGCACGTTCTTGATCGAGGTCAGCGCGGTCTCGCGCAGCGTCGCCTGCTCCATCGAGACGAACCACTGCGGCGTCGTGCGGTAGATTACCGGCGTCTTGTGGCGCCAGCAGTTCGGATAGCTGTGCTCGATCTTCGCGAACGCCAGCAGCACGCCGCGCTGGCGCAGCAGGTCGACGATGGCGTCGTTGGCCTTCCAGATGTGCATGCCGCCCAGCTCGAGCGGAGCGGCGGCCGGCGTGTCGGCACGATAGGTGCCGCGTGGCTCGATGTAGTTGAGCAGGCCGATGCCGTACTCGCGAGCCACCACGAAATCCTCGACGCCGTGATCGGGCGACGTGTGTACGGCGCCGGTGCCGTCCTCGGCGCTGACGTGCTCGCCGAGAATCACCGGCACCTCGCGCGGATAGAACGGGTGATGCAGCTTCAGGCCTTCCAGCGCCTTGCCCGGCGCATGGCCCAGCACGCTTGCGTGCTGCAGGCCATAGCGTTGCGCCGCCTTGTCGGCCAGCGCGGCGGCGATCACCAGCAGCACGCGCCTGCCGTCCCGCGACGGACCTTCGATCAGCGCGTATTCCAGCCCGGCGCCCAGCGACACCGCCTGGCTTTCCGGCAACGTCCACGGCGTGGTGGTCCAGATCGGGATGGCGACGATCGCATCGCCGGCGTCCACGCCGAACTTCGCCGCCAATGCCTTCGCATCGACCGCGTCATAGGCCACGTCCACCGCGGGCGAGACCTTGTCGCCGTATTCGATCTCCGCCTCGGCCAGGGCCGAGGCGCAGTCGAAGCACCAGTACACCGGCTTGGCGCCGCGCACCACGTGGCCGTTCGACACGATGCGCGCCAGGGCGCGCAACATGTCGGCCTCGTAGCTGAAATCCATCGTGCGATAAGGCTGCTGCCAATCGCCGAGCACGCCGAGCCGCTTGAAGTCGGTGCGCTGCGCGTCGACCTGCTCGGCGGCGTACTCGCGGCATTTCTGCCGGAACGCGGCGGCGTCGAGCTTGTCGCCCGGCTTGCCGAACTTCTTCTCCACCGCGATCTCGATCGGCAGGCCGTGGCAGTCCCAGCCCGGCACGTAAGGCGCGCGATGGCCGGCGAGCAGCTTGGACTTGACCACCATGTCCTTGAGGATCTTGTTGACCGCATGACCGATATGGATCGAACCGTTCGCATACGGCGGACCGTCGTGCAGCACGAACACGCTGTCGCGACCGGCGGTCTTCTGCTGGATCTGCGCATAGCGGTCGACCCGCTCCCACTCGGCCAGCCAGTGTGGCTCGCGCTTCGGCAAATCGCCGCGCATCGGGAAGTCCGTCTGCGGCAGGTTGATGGTGCTCTTGTAATCGTGGGTCATTGCGTGGATGCCATCACTAAAATGTTGCCGTCCGCCAGCAGGCGAACAAAGGGGTCAAAGTTAAACGATACGCACGCGCACCGGAAGCGGGTTCACGCCTCGACCAGCAGCGGATTCATGCCCAGCAGCTCGCGCGCCTTGCGGGAATCCAGCGCCATCTGCGCCTTGAGCGCCTCCAGACCGTCGAACTTCTGTTCGTCGCGCAGCTTGGCCACGAACTCCACCGCCATGCGCTGGCCGTACAGGTCGCCATCGAAATCGAACAAGTGCACTTCCAGCAGCGGCTGGACGACCTGGTTCACGGTCGGGCGCACGCCGAGGCTGGCCACGCCCGGCCAGCTGCATTCGCACTCGCCCAGCCCCACCTTCACCGCGAAAATGCCGTGCACCGGGCTGATCCGCTGCTGCAGGTGGATATTGGCGGTGGGATAGCCCAGCGTACGGCCAAGCTGATTGCCGTATTCGACCTTGCCTTCGATCACGAAGGGCCGGCCCAGCAGCGGTTCGGCGCCGGCAAATTCACCAGCGGCCAACAGCGCGCGAACACGGCTGGCCGAGACGCGCGCGCCATCGAGCTGCACCGGCGGCATCGTGCAGGCGCCGAAGCCCAGTTGCGCACCCATCCGCTCCAGCAACGCGACGTCGCCGCCCCGCTTGTGCCCGAAACGGAAATCGCCGCCCACCCACACTTCGCGCGCCGCCAGCCGTCCGACCAGCACGCGCCGCACGAAATCCTCGGCCGACATCGCCGTCAACGCCTGGTTGAAGCGCAGCAGCAAGGTGTGTTCCATGCCCGCGGCGGCAAAACCCCGCAGCTTCTCGCGCACGCTGGACAGGCGCGGCACCGGCCCGGCGGAAAAGAACGCGCGCGGCAGCGGCTCGAAGCTCACCACGACCGGGCTGCAACCGAGTGCCTGCGCACGCTCGCGCACCTGCGCCAGCAGCGCCTGGTGCCCGCGATGCAGGCCATCGAACGCACCGACCGCCATCACGCTGCCGCGCGGCGCCAGGCAAGGGCCCGCAACATCCCTGGAAAGTCTCATCATCGCGTGAGTATAGCGGCCACGCGTGCCCCGTTGAGGCTACCCGCCCGCCTCATGTGCTACGCAGGTCGCGCATCCGGAAGCCGCCCACAAACAGCATGCCGACGTAGGTCGCGCCGCCGGCGGCCACCAGTACGGACAAGTGCCAGACCCGGGCGAACACCGGCACCCCCATCCAGTCCGGCCACAGCCAGCGGCCGAACAGCAGCACGACCACCATCGCCGCGCAGGCCAGCGCCAGCCGCAGCCAGTGCCGGGTCCAGCCGGGTTCGCGCTGGTACACACCCGCCCGCTTCAGCCAGCGCCAGAGCAGCACGAAATTGAGATAGCTCGACAGCGTGCTCGCGATGGCCAGCCCCACATGCAGGCCCGGCACCTGGGCGATGCCATCGAGCAAGCTGCCCTGCTTCAGTGCCGGCGACGCCCACAGCTCGAACAGCAGCACGATGAAGACACCGTTGAACAGCATGTTCGCCACCAGCGCCGCCACACCTGCCCGCACCGGCGTGCGGGTGTCCTGGCGCGCATAGAACGCCGGCAGCACCACCTTGACCAGCGCATAGGCCGGCAGCCCGCAACTGAGCGCGATGATCGACAGCGTCGACATGTGCGCATCGAACGCCGTGTAGTGGCCGTTCTGGAACAAGGTGTCCACCAGCGGCCCGGCCAGCAGCAGCAGCGCAAACATCGCCGGCACCGCGATCAGCAAGGTCAGCCGCAGGCCCCAGTCGAGCGCCTTGGAGAACCCGGCCCGATCCGTGCTGACATGGTGCCGTGACAGCGCCGGCAGGATCACCGTGCCCAGCGCCACCCCGAACACACCCAGCGGCAGTTCGAGAAAGCGGGTCGACTGCCACAACCAGGTCTGCGAGCCCGTCACCAGCAGCGAGATCACCACCGTGTCCAGCAACAGGTTGAGCTGCGCCACCGAGGAACCGAACAGGGTCGGCACCATCAGCCGCATGATCCGGCGCACCTGCGGATGACGCCAGCCCCAGCGCGGAATGCCGAGCAGATCCAGCTTGCGCAGCGCCGGCAACAGGAACAGCAGCTGCAGCGCGCCGGCCAGCAGCACCGCCCAGCCCATCGCCATGATCGGCGTGTCCAGCCGCGGCGCCAGCCACAGTGCCCCGGCAATCATGCATATGTTGAGGATCACCGGCGCCAGCGCCGGCAGCGCAAAACGGTGAAAACTGTTCAACGCACCGCCCGCCAGCGCGGTCAGCGAAACGAACAGGATGAACGGAAAAGTCAGCCGCACCAGATGAGTGGTGAGGTCGAACTTGTGCGGCTGATCCAGCGCGCCCGGCGCAAACGTCCCCGCCACCTGCGGTGCAAAGATCAGGCCCAGTGCGGTGACCACCAGCAGCACGCCGCCCAGCGTCCCCGAGACGCGGGACAGCAGCTGCTTCAGGTCTTCATGTGTGCCGGTTTGCTTCACCTCGGTGAACACCGGCACGAACGCGGTCGAAAACGAGCCTTCGGCGAACAGCCGGCGCATGAAGTTGGGGATGCGGAACGCGATGACGAACGCATCCGTGGCGGCATTGGCCCCGAATACGTGACTCATTGAAATGTCCCGCAACAGCCCGAGCACGCGAGAAATCATCGTCATGCTGCTGAACGAGAGCAGCCCACGGAACATGCTGGGGGACTTCATGCGATGCCGTTACCTTCGAGATCCGGGAGAGTTGCATACCCGCTTCGGGCCGGGCGGGGCGCGTAGTTTGACAGCCGCTGCCGGCAGGATGACAGCCCGGATATGGCAGAATGCGGGCGTGATGATCGTCCCGACCGCCGCCACACTGGCCACAGACTGCCCGCCGGTCGCCTAAACGATTGACGCAACGGCGAATCGACCGCATAATTGGCGTCTTTTTCCAACCCCAACACTGCATTCCGGAGTTCTACCTTGGCCAACATCAAGTCCGCGAAGAAGCGCGCGCGCCAGTCCGAACAGCGCCGCCTGCGCAACATCAGCGCCCGCTCCATGGTCCGCACCGCCCTGAAGAAGGTCGTCAAGGCCATCGAGGCCAAGGACAAGGCCGGCGCCATCGCCGCGTTCACCGTCGCCCAGCCGGTGATGGATCGCTACGCCGCCCGCGGCCTGATCCACAAGAACAAGGCTGCCCGCCACAAGAGCCGCCTCAACGCGAAGATCCGCGAACTGGCGTAAGCCGGGGCGCGATTCGAGTTGCACGAAAAAGCCGGCGCAAGCCGGCTTTTTTTGTCCGTATTCGTGCTTCACCGCCGCGGGCGGAACTCCAGCGGCGTCGGCCCCGTCCTTGCCGCCGCCGGCGGCTTCGGACCGCAGGCGCCGCAGGTGCTGCAGCCATCGCTGCAATCGCCGGTCGCCTGCTTCGGCTGCAGGCGTCGCCCCAAAGCACGCAGCCATGCGGCACGGCCGGAGCGGCTGAAATGGATCGACGACGACGCCAGCCAGCGGTTGGTGAGCTTGGGTGCCAGCTTGCGGAACACGATCAGCGCACTGGCCAGCACGATCAGGCCGACCACCACGTATTGCACCAGCAGGCCCGCGCTCATGTCAGCATCCTCGTCACCTGGTAGACGATGAACGACGCGGCGTAAGCCAAGCCGAACATGTAGCCGAACGAGATCGCCACGTTGCGCCAGGAGTCGGTCTCGCGACGAATCACCGCCAGCGTGGACATGCACTGCGGTGCGTACGCAAACCACACCAGCAGCGACAGCGCGCTGGCCAGCGAAATCTGCCCTGCCAGCGCATGACCCAGGCCGCCGGTCGCCTCGCCGCCAACCAGATAGACCGTGGCCAGCGCCGCCACCGCCGTCTCGCGCGCGGCGAACGCCGGGATCAGCGCCAGGCTGATCTGCCAGTTGAAGCCGATCGGCGCGAAGACGTACTGCAGCCCGCGCCCGATGTAGCCGGCGAAGCTGTAGTTGATGGCCGGCCCGGTGGCGCCCGCCGGCGGCGACGGAAAGGTGGAGATGAACCACATCAGCACGGTCAGCCCCAGGATCACGCCGGTCAGGCGCTTGAGGAAAATCGCGCCGCGCTCGTACAGGCTGATAGCCACGTCGCGCACTTTCGGCATCCGGTACGACGGCAGCTCCATCAGCAGCGCATGCTCGCTCTTGTCGCGGCGCAGATGCTTCATCACCCAGCCCACCGCCATCGCGCCGAGGATGCCCGCCAGATACAGCGCGAACAGCACGATGCCTTGCAGGTTGAACACGCCGAACACGTAACGCATCGGAATGAAGGCGCCGATCAGCAGCGCATACACCGGCAGCCGCGCCGAGCACGTCATCAGCGGTGCGATCAGGATGGTGGCCAGGCGGTCGCGCGGATCCTGGATGCTGCGCGTGCCCATGATGCCGGGGATCGCGCAGGCAAAACTGGAGAGCAGCGGGATGAACGAGCGTCCGGTCAGCCCTACCGACAGCATCAGGCGATCGAGCAGGAACGCCGCGCGCGGCAGGTAGCCGGACTCCTCCAGCGTGAGGATGAACAGGAACAGCACCAGGATGACCGGCAGGAAGCCGAGCACCGTGCCGATGCCGCCGAACAGGCCATTGACCACCAGGCTCTGCAACGGCCCGGCCGGCATCAGCGCGGCGACATGCTCGCCCATCCAGCCGAAGCCGCTGCCGATCAGGTCGCTCATCGGCTTGCCCGCGGCATACACCGCCTGGAACACCAGGAACATCACCACGGCGAGTATCGCCAGCCCGAACACCGGGTGCAGCGCCCAGCGATCGAGCGCATCGTCGAGCGCCGCGGTGGCTCGCGGCATCGTTACCGTCGCGGTCAGGATATCGCGCACCTGCGCATGCAGGTCGGCGCGGCTTGCAGCGTCGTCGGGCTCGACCGGCGCAGCCGTCGGCATTTCGCCGTCGACCCGTTCGATCAGCGCCCGCACGCCGCCACGCTTCACCGCGATGGTTTCCACCACCGGCACGCCGAGGCGGCGCTGCAGTTCCGGCACGTCGATGAGGATGCCGCGGCGGCGCGCCGTATCCATCATGTTCAATGCCAGCACGATCGGCCGGCCAAGGCGTTTCACTTCCAGCACGAAACGCAGGTGCAGGCGCAGGTTGGTGGCATCGGCGACGCAAATGATCAGATCCGGCGGCACCTCGCCCGGGTAGTTGCCGGCGCAGACATCGCGGGTGATCTGCTCGTCCGGGCTGTTCGCCTCGAAGCTGTACGTGCCCGGCAAGTCGAGAATGTGCAGCACACGGCCGGACGGGGCGGTGAACCGGCCTTCCTTGCGCTCGACGGTGACGCCAGCGTAGTTGGCCACCTTCTGCCGGCCGCCGGTGAGCTGGTTGAACAGCGCGGTCTTGCCGCAGTTGGGGTTGCCGACCAGGGCGATGCGCAGGGTCGAGGCGCTCATGCCGCCACCTCGGCGCGCACACTGATCCGGGCCGCCTCGGCGCGGCGCAGCGCAAAGCGGGTATAGCCGATCTGGATCAGCACCGGATCGCCGCCCATCGGCCCGATCGCCACGACCCGCACCGGTTCGCCGTCCACGAAACCCAGGTCGCGCAGGCGTTGCGCAATCGGATCCGCCGCATGCGCATCGTGCACGCGGTCGACCACGGCGGAAGCACCTTTGGACAATTCGGACAGACGCACGGGCGACTCTCAAATAAGAATTGTTCGCATTGTAGACCTTTGTCCGCGCCAGTGCACCAGGCCACGTTACGGCGATGGGCAGCGTTTATCATGACGCTATTTGCAGGGACGATCGATGACCGACTCCATCCTCAGCGAACGCCGCGGCGCGGTGGCATGGCTCACCCTGAACCGCCCGCAGATCCACAACGCGTTCGACGACGAGCTGATCGCCACGCTCACCGATGCGCTGGCGCAGGCCGATGCCGATCCGGCCGTGCGCGCCGTGGTGCTGAGCGGCAATGGCAGCTGCTTCTCCGCCGGTGCCGATCTCAACTGGATGCGCGGCATGGCCGGCGCCAGCGAACAGGAAAATCGCGAAGATTCGCTACGGCTGGCGCGGCTGATGCGCAACCTGCAGTTCCTGTCCAAGCCCACCGTTGCGCGGGTCAACGGCGCCGCCTACGGTGGCGGCGTCGGCCTGGTCGCCTGCTGCGATATCGCGGTGGGCGTCGACACTGCCAAGTTCGCGCTGTCGGAAGTGAAGCTGGGCCTGGTACCGGCGGTGATCTCGCCGTACGTGGTCGCCGCGATCGGTTTGCGCGAGGCGCGACGGCTGTTCATCACCGGCGAAGTGTTCGACGCCGCCATCGCCGCCCGCATCGGATTGCTGCACGCCATCGTGTCGGGTACCGACCTGGACGAGGCGATCGAGCGCCAGCTGTACCTGCTGGCCAAGGCCGGCCCACTGGCCCAGCGCGAAGCGAAGCGGCTGGCCTTGCGCATCGGCGGTGCTGACCTGGCGCAAGCCGAACGCGTCGACACGGCCAACGCCGAACTGATCGCCCGCCTGCGCGTTTCGGCGGAAGGCCAGCATGGCCTGGGCGCCTTCCTCGACAAGCGAGCGCCCGCCTGGGTCGGCGATGCCTGATGATTCCGGCCGGGAGCGCGCGATGCTGCGCCGCGCATCGGCGGCTGCGCCCCGATCTGTTAGCTTTACTGGCTTTGCATCGACACGAACGGCTCGACACGAAGGGGCCAGGAATCCTGCATGTTCGAACGCGTACTGATAGCCAACCGCGGCGAGATTGCCTGCCGTGTGATACGCACCTGCCGCCGTCTCGGCATCCACACCATCGCGGTGTACTCGCAAGCCGATCGCGATGCGCAGCACGTGCGGCTGGCCGACGAGGCGTGGCCGATCGGCGGCCCGCGACCGGCCGACTCATACCTGCGCGGCGACGCCATTCTCGAGATGGCGAAG
Source organism: Rhodanobacter terrae (assembly GCF_042657005.1). Classification (NCBI taxonomy): domain Bacteria; kingdom Pseudomonadati; phylum Pseudomonadota; class Gammaproteobacteria; order Lysobacterales; family Rhodanobacteraceae; genus Rhodanobacter; species Rhodanobacter terrae. The sequence continues at coordinate 220,864 of NZ_JBHSNG010000005.1, read as the reverse complement.
AAGTCGGGCGCACAGGCGATCCATCCAGGTTACGGCTTTTTGTCCGAGAACACCGGCTTCGCCCGCGCCTGCATGCAAGCCGGCATCGTCTTCATCGGCCCGCGCCCGGAAAGCATTGACGCGATGGGTTCCAAGGCCGCTGCCAAGGCGTTGATGGAACAGCACGCCGTGCCGCTGGTGCCGGGCTATCACGGCGAGAATCAGGACACCGCCTTCCTTGCCGAACAGGCAGCGAAGACCGGCTTCCCGTTGATGATCAAGGCCGCGGCCGGAGGCGGCGGCAAGGGCATGCGCATCGTGCGCAGTGCGGCGGAATTTGCCGATGCACTCGCCTCCGCACAACGCGAAGCGGCCAGCTCGTTTGGTGATACACGCGTGATCCTGGAGCGCTACGTCGAGCATCCGCGGCATATCGAATTCCAGGTGTTCGGCGATACCCATGGCAACGTGATTCATCTCAACGAGCGCGAATGCTCGGCGCAGCGCCGCTACCAGAAGGTGCTGGAGGAAACGCCGTCGCCGTTCCTCGATGAGGCGCGCCGCAAGGCGATGGGCGAGGCTGCCGTCGCCGCGGCGAAAGCAGTCGACTACGTCGGCGCCGGCACGGTGGAATTCATCGTGGCACAGAGCGGCGAGTTCTTCTTCATGGAGATGAACACGCGCCTGCAGGTCGAGCATCCGGTCACCGAGCTCACGTTAGGTCTCGATCTGGTCGAATGGCAATTGCGTGTCGCCGCCGGCCAGCCGCTGCCGCTGCGACAGGAGCAGGTCCACGCGCACGGTCACGCAATCGAGGTCCGGCTGTATGCGGAAGACCCGGACCAGAACTTCCTGCCCGGCTCCGGCAAGCTGCAGACGCTGCGCCTTCCCGCACCGTCGCCGCATGTACGCCTCGACGGCGGCGTGATCGAAGGCGACACGGTGACGATCTTCTACGACCCGATGATCGCCAAGCTGATCGTGTTCGATGCCACCCGCGAGCAGGCCTTGCAGCGGCTGCGCGAGGCGTTGGCCGCATGCGAAATCGTCGGCCCGAAATCGAACATCGGTTTTCTCGAGCGGCTCGCCCGCCACCCGGCCGTGATCGAGGGCCGCATCGACACCGGTTACCTCGATCGCCACCTGGAAGAATTCCTGGTAGGCGAGGTGGTGTCGACCGACCCGGTGCTGTTCGCCGCGGCTACCGCTGCCCTGCTCCACGATGAACTTAGCGTCGATGCGGTAGCCGCCGATCCTCATTCTCCCTGGGCACGTGCCGATGCCTGGCGCATCGGCCATGCGGGCAAACGCATCATCGCGTTGACCTTGCGTGAACAGCGTTACGACATCGAGGCGCATGGCCATGACGGCAGCTATCAGCTGCACCATGGCGAGGCCACGTGCGAGGTACGCGGTGCGCGTCTTCTCGACGACAACCTGAGCGCGCGCTTCGACGGGGAATCACGACGCGTTCCGCTGCACATCGATGCCGCCCATATACTGCTGCACGACGCCCACGGCCAGCGCTACAGCTTCGCCCGCGCCGCCGCGTTCGCGTGGGAGTCGACGGATGCGGCCGGCGGCAACCAGGTCATCGCGCCGATGCCCGGCCGCATCGTGCTGGTGAAAGCGAACGCCGGCGAGGTGGTCGAACACGGCCAGGAACTGCTGGTGATGGAAGCGATGAAAATGGAGCTGGCCTTGAAGGCGCCACGCGCCGGCACCATCGAGAGCGTGAGCGCCACGCAAGGCGAATTCGTCGAGGCGGACGCCGTGCTGGTGCGCTTCGCCGACTGAGGTCATGGCGATACCCGTAGGAGCGCGCTCGCGCGCGATGCTCTTCGCACGATCGACGACAAAGCATCGCGCACAAGCGCTCCTGCACAATTTTTCGGAGTCCTCCATGAACCCGTCCAATCACGTCCGCATCGTCGAAGTCGGCGCCCGCGACGGCCTGCAGAACGAGAAGACGCTGCTGCCGGCCGACGTGAAGATCGCGCTGATCGATCGCCTCTCTTCAACCGGCCTGCAAACTATCGAGGCAACCAGCTTCGTCAGCCCGAAGTGGGTGCCGCAGCTGGCCGACGCGGCCGAGGTTTTCCGCGGCATCCGCAAAGTACCCGGCGTGAGCTACCCGGTGCTGGTGCCGAACCTGCAGGGCTATCGGCGGGCGCGCGAGGTGGGTGCGACGGACATCGCCGTGTTCACCGCCGCGTCGGAAGCGTTCAACCGCAAGAACATCAACGCCTCGATCGACGAGTCGATCGAGCGATTCATTCCGGTGATCGAACAGGCCAGGGCCGACCGGGTGAAGGTGCGCGGCTACGTCTCCACCGTACTTGGTTGTCCCTACCAGGGCGAGGTGCCGGTCGCCGACGTGGTACGCGTGGCGCGCCGGATGTACGAGCTGGGCTGCCACGAAATTTCGCTGGGCGACACCATCGGGGTGGGCACGCCGGCCGAGGCGCGGGCGATGCTGCACGCGGTGGCGCAAGAGGTGCCGATGGCGGCGCTGGCGGTGCATTTCCACGACACCTACGGCCAGGCGCTGGCGAATATCCTGGCCTGCCTGGAAGAAGGCGTGCGCGTGGTGGACAGCGCGGTTTCCGGTACCGGCGGCTGCCCTTACGCGAAGGGGGCCACCGGCAACGTGGCCAGCGAAGACGTGGTCTACATGCTGCACGGCATGGGCATGAGCACCGGCGTCGACCTCGACCTGCTGGTGGCCGTCGGCGCATGGCTGGCCGCGCAACTGCACAAGGACACCGCCAGCCGGGTCACCCGCGCGCGCACCGCACCGGTCTGAGCGCCTCGCCGAAACCCGCCGCTGGTCGCTATCATCGGCCTTCGATCGATGCGGGGCGATGCGATGCGTGCGAACCTGATGGCGTGGTGGCGAAATGCGGCGGCGCTGCTGCTCGTACTGTGCGCCCTGCCTGCGCTGGCCGCGACGCCGAAAGGCGACTGGCTGCTGCTGCCCGAGCGCGTGTGGACCGGCGATGGCGATGCCGCGCATCGCGGCTGGGCGGTGCTGGTCCACGACGGCGTGATCGCTGCCGCGGGCCCGGTCGCATCGGTGCACGCACCCGCCGGCACGCAGCGTATCGAGCTGCCCGGCGCCACGCTCACGCCAGGGCTGATCGATCTGCACTCGCACCTGTTCCTGCATCCCTACAACGAGACCTCGTGGAACGACCAGGTGCTGACCGAACCGCAGGATTACCGCACGCTGGAGGCCGCCGCCCATGCCAAGGCCACGCTGATGGCCGGCTTCACCGCCCTGCGCGACCTAGGCACCGAGGGCGCCGGCTTTGCCGACGTGTCGATCCGGCGTGCGATCAACGAAGGACTGATCCCCGGACCACGGATGTTCGTCGCCACCCGCGCCATCGTCGCCACTGCCAGCTACGGACCGGGGCCACGCGGCTTCCGTCCGGACCTCGACCTGCCGCAGGGCGCGCAGCCGGTCAGCGGCGCGGATGCGGCCATCGCCGCCGTGCGCGAGCAGGCCGCTCGCGGCGCCGACTGGATCAAGCTGTATGCGGATTATCGGGTGGGCCCGGACGGTGAAACCGAGCCCACCCTCAACCCGGCGGAGCTGAAGGCCATCGTCGATACGGCGCACCAGATCGGCCGTCCGGTCGCGGCGCACGCGGCCAACGATGCGGGGGTGCGCATGGCGGTCGAGGCCAGCGTGGATACCATCGAACACGGTTACGGCGCCAGCGAGGCGACCTTCCGTCTGCTCAAGCAGAGGGGTGTGGCCTATGAACCCACGCTCACCGCGGTCGACGCCACCTCCGAGTATTTCCAGCACTACGTGCCGGGCAAGTCCGCGCCGACACCCGCCATGAAGGAGGCCGAGCGCGCATTCCGCACCGCGCTGAAAGTCGGCGTCACCATCGGCAACGGCAGCGACGTGGGCGTGTTCGCGCACGGCACCAACTGGCGCGAGCCCGCAGCGATGGTGCGCGACGGCATGACCCCGGCGCAGGCGCTGCACGCGGCCACCGACGTGGCGGCGAAGATCCTGCGCCAGTCGCAACACTTCGGCCGCATCGCACCGGGCCTGGACGCCGACCTCGCCGCGTTCAGCGGCGATCCCAGCACACAGATCGACGATCTCGCCCACCCGGTCTTCGTGATGAAGGACGGCATCTCCTACCGCAGCCCCGCAGCCACGCCATGAACGAGACGTTCCATATCCGCCCGATCGAGCCGCGCGACAACATCGCGATGGCCGCGGTCATCCGCAGCGTGATGCCCGAGTTCGGCGCCGACGGCCCCGGCTTCGCGATCCACGATGCCGAGGTCGACACCATGTATGAAGCCTATGCGCAACCACGGTCCAGCTACTTCGTGGTCGAGCGCGACGGCGAGGTGATCGGCGGTGGCGGCGTCGCGCCGCTGGAAAATGCCGAGCCGGACGTATGCGAATTGCGCAAGATGTATTTCCTGCCTCAGGCCCGCGGCATCGGCGCCGGCAGCGCCATGATGCAGCGCTGCCTCGATGCGGCACGCGCGCACGGCTTCAGGCGCTGCTATCTGGAAACACTGACCGGCATGGATGCGGCCCAGGCGCTGTACAAGCGCAGCGGTTTTACCGCGTTGTGCGCACCGATGGGCGGCACCGGACATTTCAGTTGCGACCGTTTCTTCATCCGCAAGCTGTGAGCAAGCTGAAGGCCGACTTTCGATGATACGCATCGCCCGCGACGAAGACGCCGCCGCCATCCACGCGATCTACGCTCCCTCGATCACCGACGGGGTGGCCACGTTCGAGACCGAGCTGCCCGGCGTACCGGCGATGCGCGAGCGCATCCGCGCCCGTCTGCGGCATTACCCGTGGCTGGTCTGGGAAGAAGGCGGCGAAGTATTGGCCTATGCCTATGCCGGGCGTTTTCGCGAACGCGCCGCCTACGACTGGATTGCGGAAACCTCGATCTACGTTCGCGGCGATGCACATCGCCGCGGCATCGCGCGCCGACTCTACGGCACGCTGCTGGATGCGATGCGGTTGCAAGGCATCAATCAGGCTGTCGGCGTGATCACCTTGCCCGGGACGGTCAGCGTGGCCATGCACGAAGCCATGGGTTTCGGCGCCGCCGGCGTGTGGCGCCAATGCGGCTACAAGCTGGGCCAATGGTGGGACGTGGGCGTGTGGCAGAAGGAGTTGCAACCCGCGGCCTCTCCACCGCCCCCGGTGATACCTTTCCCGGACATGGCGGGGACAGCTGCGCTACGGCGCTTGCTGGGCAGCGCGGTCGCTGCGCGGGATCCATGAAAAACGTCGGGCCCGCCCGAAGCGGGCCTGACTTTTTTATTCGGCTTGCGGCAGAACGGCAGCTTTTCGTATCAGTGATTGGCCAGGATGCTCACGATCACGCCGGTGGTGATCGCGACCAGCAGGAAGTCGCCGTTGTCGCTGCGCACATAGCGATAGCCGCGCGGCGGCTGGCGCAGGTGCTGGCTGTGCCAGTCGGTCACCACATAGGAACCTTCACGATACTCGGACGGCACATAGCCGCCCCTCTTGTACCAGCCTTCGTGACGGCCGCGGTCGTACATGCCGCTATAGTTCCGATCATGGCCCCGGTTACCGCGATCATGGCCGTGCTTGCCCTGATCCTGGCCGCGATCCTGATGCTGCTGATCGCGATGATCCTGATCCTGCGGCTGCGCCACTGCGGCGGCAGCGGAAAACATCAACAATGCGCCACAGACCACCCACATACTTCGCTGCTTGTTCATGACTCTTCACCTCTTGGAATGACGAGAACCGGGGAGCGGTTCCTGCCGCGATGCATTCGGACAACTCCGAGGGGCTGGCGATCTCGAAAGATCGCCAGCCCTGTCGGCACTATCAGCGACGGGAACCCCTGGCCGCGTGAATGTTTCCGTGAAGTGGTTTCACATGCGGGTTTCGGTGTCAGTGCGAAAGCAGGATGTCCGCAATGACGCCGCTGGCGATCGCCACCAGCAGGAACTGGCCGTCGTCGCCACGCACATAGCGATAGCCATACGGCGGCTGACGCAGGTGATAGGTCTGCCAGTCCTCGACCACATAGCGGCGATCACGATATTCGACCGGAATATAGCCGCCACGCTTGTACCAGCCCTCGTGCCGGCCGCGGTCGTGCCTCACGTAGTAGCCGCGGTCGTCGTCACGGTCGTAGCGGACCTCGCGATCCCGGCCATGGCCGCGGTCATGGTCGCCGCGGTCGTCCCAGCCGCGGTCACGTCCACGGTCGCCGTGGTCGTGCTTGTCGCGCTTGTCCTGGTTGCCGTGATTGCCATGCCAGTCCTGGTCGTCCTGCTGGCCGCGATCGTCATGCTGCGGCGACGGGCTGGCCGCCACCGCAGTCGCGGCGCACAGCAGGCCGCCGGCCAGAAGAATCAGGTACTTTTTCATGACGTGTCTCCTTGGAAGATGGGGGAACGCTGGCCGTGCTGTACATCATCATGGCTCCCGTTGCTGAAGCCTAGCAAGCCTTCCTGAACGGCGGCGGTCGAACGATCCGCCAGGCTGAACGCTACCCGGCGGCAGTGGACCCGCAGCCCGAATCGCCGCCGGTCGGCAGCTCCGCTACTATGTGCGTTTTTCGGCACCGGATACTTTCATGCAGTTGAATCAGGTCAAGGCCATCATCACCGGCGGCGCCTCCGGCCTCGGTCACGCGGTGGCGCAACATCTTGTCGCGCATGGCGGCAAGGTCGCGCTGTTCGATGTCAACGACGAGAAAGGCCACGCCGCTGCGAAGGAATTGGGCGATGCGGCGCGCTTCTTCCGCACCGATGTCACTTCCGAGGATGGCGTTGGCGCCAACGTGGCCGCCGCGCGTGACGCGATGGGCGGCGTCAATGTGCTGATCAACTGTGCCGGCATCCTCGGTGCCGGCCGCGTGCTGGGCAAGGAAGGCCCGATGCCGCTGGCCAACTTCGCCGGCACGGTGATGGTGAACCTGGTCGGCAGCTTCAACGTCGCCAAGGCCGCCGCCGCATCCATGCAGGACAACGAGGCGGGCGAGGACGGCGAGCGCGGCGTGATCATCAACACCGCCAGCGTCGCCGCCTACGAAGGCCAGATCGGCCAGGCCGCGTATTCCGCCTCCAAGGGAGGCGTGGTCGGCATGACCTTGCCGATGGCGCGCGAACTGGCCCGCTTCGGCATCCGCGTGGCGACGATCGCGCCGGGCATCTTCTGGACCCCGATGGTCGACGGCATGTCGGAAGCCGTGCAGCAGTCGCTGTCCGCCTCGATCCCGTTCCCGGCGCGCCTGGGCCAGCCGGACGAATACGCCAGCACCGTCGCCTTCATCCTCGGCAACCGCTACATCAACGGCGAGACCATCCGCCTCGACGGCGCGGTGCGGCTTCAACCCAAGTAGCGAGGAGTGAGTGGAGAGGAGTGAGAAGCGAGAGAAATGCTTCGCGCTCCCTGACACCGCTGCCGCCTTCTCTCACTCCTCCTCACTCACTACTCTCCACTGACTTATGAAAGCTTCCGACGTCAAGAAAGGCAATGTGGTCGAACACGACGGCACCGTCTACCAGGTGCGCGACATCGAGCGCAGCTCGCCCAGCGCGCGCGGCGGCAATGTCACCTTCCGTTTCACCTTGTATTCGATTCCCGGCGGACGCAAGTTCGACCTCAGCCTGCGTGCCGACGACGAGCTGCGCGAAATGGACCTGGTTCGCCGCGCGGCGAATTTCTCGTACATGGATGATGGCGCGTTCGTGTTCATGGATGCCGAGGATTACACCCAGTACCCGCTCTCGCCCGAACTGGTCGGCGACAATGCCGGCTACATCGTCGAAGGCATCGAGGGTTATTACGTGCAGCTGATCGACGATGCGCCGGTCGGGCTGCAGGTGCCGAGCAGCGTGATCCTGACCGTGGTCGACACCGCGCCGGAAATGAAAGGCTCCAGCGCCACCAAGCGCAACAAGCCGGCCAAGCTCAACACCGGCATCGAGGTGCAGGTGCCGGAGTACATCAGCAACGACGAGAAGGTGTGGGTGAACACGATCACCGGAGAGTTCGCCGGCCGGGCTTGAGGGCAGGAGTGAGTGGAGAGGAGTGAGAAGTGAGAGAAAGGCAGTTCGAGGCTGCCCCACTTCTCGTCCCACGCAGGCATGGAGCATCGCATCAGGTGGCGCGGTAACCTTGCCCGAGTCATGGCTCTTCTCTCACTTCTCACTCCTCTCCACTCACTCCTAGCCCCTAGCCCGCCCCATGTCCTCCAGCGACTATTCGCTACGCGCCCATGCGATCGAAAGCCTGACCGTCATCAAGCGGCCGGACGTGCCGTGGCAGGTGGTCTTGCGCAATACCGCCGCAGTGGTGCTGCCGCTGGGTGTCGGTCTGGCCATGGGTTATCCGCAGATCGGCCTGGGCGTAGCAGCCGGCGCGCTGGACACCATGTTCTCCGATCAGCCCGGGCCGTATCGGCAACGTCTGCGCCAGCTGCTGCTGGCGTCGCTGGCTGCCGGCGGCGCCGCGCTGGTGGGTTTCGTGATCGGCGGCCACTTGCTGCCTATCCTGATCGCCACCGCCGCCTGCGGATTCTTCGGCGGCCTGCTGGTGGTATTCGGCGTCGATACCGCGCGGGTCGGCATGACCAGCATGATCCTACTGGTGATCACGGCGTCGACGCCGACCCCGCTGCATGAGGCCCTTGGCGGTGCCGTGCTGATCTTCAGCGGCGGTCTGCTGCTTACCATGTTCTCGCTGGCCGCGTGGCCGCTGCAGCGCTACTGGCCCGAACGCCGGGCGCTGACGAACGTTTACACCGGCCTTGCCGCGCTGGCCAGGCAGCAATCGCATGACGACACCGATGTGCCGGCGCTGACCGAGGCGATGACCACGCTGCAGCGAACCCTGCTTGGCCGTCACCGTGCCCATGGCCGCGCGATGGAAGCGTTCGGGGTGCTGCTGGAGCTGGCCGAACGAATCCGGCTGGAGCTCACCGCGATGACCGAGCTGCACGCCGATCCGGCCGCCTACGCGATGTTCCGCGAGGACGCCGCACGCGTGCTGGCGGCGATTGCCGACGCGCTGGCACAAGGCGAATCGCCGGAGCAGGCCGGCCGCGCATTGCAGACCTTGCGCGCCAGCGAGCAGGCGCTGTTCGACAACGACAGCCCTGCTGGCGGCCTGGCCGCGCACATCCATGCCCTCGCCGGCCAGCTGGCCGCGGCGGTGCGCAACGCCGACTGGGCCGGCAGCCGCGGCGAACTGCGTGCCAGCGCCGAAGAAACCCGTCTGCCCAAGGCGCTGCGCAGCGGCTCCACCTGGGCCACATTGCGCGCCAATCTCACGCCGCGCTCGGTGGCATTCCGCCACGCCGTGCGCATGGCGGTCTGCCTCAGCGCCGCATTGTGGATCTCGCGCCTGCTGCAGCTGCCGCACGGCTACTGGCTGCCGATGACGGCGGCGATCGTGCTGCGGCCGGACTTCGCCGCCACCTTCAACTTCGGCCTGCTGCGCGTGCTCGGCACCGTGCTCGGGCTGGTGCTGACCACCGTGCTGCTGCACATCACGCCGGATGAACCGTGGGCGCACCTGGCGCTGATGGCTTTGCTGTGCATGGCGTTCCGTTACCTGGCCACCGCGCACTACGGCTTCGCGGTGGCGGCCCTGACCGGCACCGTGGTGATCCTGCTTTCCTTCGAGGGCGTCAATTCCGGCGCGGCCGTGTCGGATCGGGTGATCAATACCGCGCTCGGCTGCGGCATGGCCTTGCTCGCCTATGTGGCGTGGCCGACCTGGGAACGCGGCCGCGCGCGCGCCGCGCTGGCGGTGATGCTGACTGCCTACGCCAGCTACCTGCGCGCCATGGCGCAACCTGGACCCGCAGGCGCCCGGCGCGACACCCGCACCGCGGCACGAACCGCCCGCACCAACGCGCAAGCCTCGATCGACCGCATGCGCACGGAGCCAGCCACCCCGCCGGAACTGCTGGCGCTGGCCCGCGCACTGTTCGCCAACGGCAACCGCCTGGCGCGCACCGCCATGACGTGGGAGGCATTGCTCGACGATCTCGCCACGCTGCCTGCGCAAGCCGGGATCAGCCGATTCCTCGAGCACGCCGCCGACGCACTGCAGACGGTCGCCGCGGCACTGCGCGAACAGCGTGCGATGGATCCCCTGCCGCCACTGCGTGCCATGCAGCGCGTGCTGGTCGACGTGACCCGGAACGCCGGAGATCGCGCCACCGCCGAGCTGCTGGCGCGGGTCAGCGACCGGCTGGTCGACAACATCGACACGCTCGCCTACGTGGCGAACCGCAACCGTCCGGAACCCGCCGCAGCAACGGACCCGCGGCCGGCCTAGGGATGCGGCGCAACGCGACGCGGCACCGCGAAGGTTTTACACTGCGCGGATGCTCAAGATCGATACCCACGCGCACATCCTGCCCCGCGACTGGCCGAATCTGGCGACCAAGTACGGCGACGACCGCTTTCCGGTGATGACGCATACCGACGAGCGCCACCGCATCTACAAGGACAGCAAGTTTTTCCGCGAAGTGTGGGATTCGGCGTTCGATCCGCAGACCCGCATCGACGACTACGCCCGTTTCGGTGTCGACGTGCAGGTGATCTCCACCGTCCCCGTGCTGTTCTCTTACTGGGCGCCGGGCCATCAGGCGCTGGAGCTGCATCGCCACTTGAACGATCACATGGCCGGCATCTGCCGGGACTATCCGCGTCACTACGCCGGCATCGGCACGGTGCCGCTGCAGGCACCGAAACTGGCGGTGCGCGAACTGGAGCGCTGCATCGACGAGCTTGGCCTGCAAGGCGTGCAGATCGGCTCGCACTGCGGCGGCTGGAATCTGGATGCACCGGAGCTGTTCGCGTTCTTCGAGGCCGCCGCCGACCTCGGCGCGGCGGTGCTGGTGCATCCATGGGACATGATGGGCGCGGACAGCATGCCGAAGTACTGGATGCCCTGGCTGGTCGGCATGCCGGCCGAACAGACCCGCGCCGCATGCTGCCTCGCCTTCGGCGGCGTACTGGAGCGGCTGCCGAAACTGCGCGTGATGCTGGCGCACGGCGGCGGCAGTTTTCCGTCGACGATCGGCCGCATCGAGCACGGCTTCAAGATGCGGCCGGACCTGGTCGCCACCGACAACCCGCGCAACCCGCGCGAATACCTCAAGCGCTTCTATTTCGACTCCTGCGTGCACGACGACCGCGCGCTGCGTTATCTGCTGGATGTGACGGGCGTCGAGCAGGTGATGCTCGGCACCGACTATCCTTTCCCGCTGGGTGAACAGGAACCCGGCAGCGGCATCGAGGCACTGGGGCTGAACGATATCGAGCGTGCCCGGCTGTTCCACGGCACCGCGCTGGAATGGCTGGGCCTGCCCCGCCATCGCTTCGTCCCCGACGTCACCTCCAAGGAATCAGCATGAGTTTTCTCCGCAGCACCGCCACGATCGCGATCGCCCTGAGCGTCACCTTGCTGCTGGCCGGCAGCGTCCATGCCACCGACGTCAGCATGGCCGACGGCAGCGTGCACTTCAGCACGCCGGACAACTGGCTGGGCATCATGGAAACCCAGGGCGACCCGGAAGCGAAGGTGTTCCAGGTGCCCGATCCCTCGCCCACCGGCAAGAACAGCCTCGCCCGCGTCACCGTGACGGTGAAACTGGCCAATGACGTCAACAGTTTCAATCAATACAAGAGCGAGGCCAGCGCGAAAGCGATAGCGCTGCCCGGCTACAAGGCTGCCGCGTTACCGCCCGGGCCGAACAGCTACATCTATACCGCGCAGGAAAACGGCACCGAATTCAGCTACACCGAACATTACTGGTTCAAGAACGGCCACGCGATCCAGCTGCGCTGCGTGCGCCCCAGCCAGAGTCTGGCCGGCGCCGCGTGGAAGGCCGAGTTCGACAAGGGTTGCGAGGCGATCGCGGCGCAATTGAAGTAACACTCCCTCATCCAACCTGTGGGAGCGGCTTCAGCCGCGATGCTTTTTGGCCGGCAAGAGCATCGCGGCTGAAGCCGCTCCCACACGAAGCAAAGCACAGGACACCAGCATGCCCGACTACCAGGCTACCGCCGACTGGGCTCGTGCCCGGGACGCTGCCGATCCGCTGCGCGCGTTCCGCGACGAGTTCCTGATACCGCCGCACGAAATCAACGACGGTTCGCCGTTGGACAACCGCCCGTCAGGCAGCCGGCCGTCAGACAGTGTGTACTTCTGCGGCAACTCGCTGGGCCTGCAGCCGCGCGCGGTGCGCGAGGCGGTCAACGCGGAACTCGATTACTGGGGCGAGCTGGGCGTGGAAGGCCATTTCAAGGGCCGCCTTCCGTGGATGGACTACCACGAGTTCGTGCGTGACGATCTCGCCGCCGTCGTCGGTGCGCAGCCCACCGAGGTGGTGGCGATGAACACCTTGGGCGTGAACCTGCACCTGATGATGGTGAGCTTTTATCGCCCCACGAAAGAGCGCCCGGCGATCCTGATCGAGGCCGGCGCGTTTCCCACCGACCGCTACGCGGTGGAATCGCAGATCCGCTTTCATGGCTTCGATCCGGCCAGCGCGCTGATCGAGCTGCAGCCCGACGAACCGAACGGCACGACCTCGTCCGCCGCGATCGAACGCGCGCTGGCCGAACACGGCGCACGCGTCGCCCTGGTGATGCTGCCCGGCGTGCAGTACCGCACCGGCCAGGCGTTCGACCTCGAGACCATCACCGCGCTGGGACACAAACACGGCTGCGTGGTCGGCTTCGACCTCGCCCACGCTGTGGGCAACCTGCCGCTGCAGCTGCACGACAGCGGCGCCGACTTCGCGATCTGGTGCAGCTACAAATATCTCAACAGCGGCCCCGGCGCGATCGGCGGCGCGTTCGTGCACGAACGTCACGCCCGGGCCGCGCTGCCCCGCTTCGCCGGCTGGTGGGGTCACGACAAGACCATCCGCTTCCAGATGGGCCCCGAGTTCGTGCCGACGGCAGGCGCCGATGGCTGGCAGTTGTCCAACCCGCCGATCCTGGCGCTGGTGCCCCTGCGCGTGTCATTGGAAATATTCCGCCGCGCCGGCATGACCGCGCTGCGGGCGAAGTCGCTGCAGCTCACCGGCTACCTGGAATGGCTGGTGCAGTCGCAGCTGGCCGACGTGCTGCAGGTCGTCACGCCGGCCGACCCGCAACACCGTGGTGCCCAGCTGTCGATCCGGGTGACCGAAGGCCGCGAACGCGGCCGTGCGCTGTTCGGGTACATGATGGAACACGGCATCATCGGCGACTGGCGCGAACCCGACGTGATCCGCATCTCGCCGGCGCCGCTGTACAACCGTTTTGCGGATTGCCTGGCGTTTGCGGAGGCGGTGCGGGAGTGGAGTCGCGGCTGACCGACCTCGCGTCCTGATCGTTCATGTCCGCTTTCGACCGCGGCCTGAAGCGGACCTTGCCATCGCCGGACCTATCGAGCGTCGGGCCGGTTGCTGGCTCCAGTTTCCAGGTCGGCCGACGTATCGTCCAAATGTTCCAGGTATCTGTCCCATGAAGTGGGATTGAAAGAGGCCGCCTTTGCCTGGCGAGTTCCCGGCAACCCGCACTCAGTTTGGTGCGGCACTGGCGATATCGGACCGGAGCTGACCCGGACTGATGCCACTGACGCGCTTGAACAGGCGTCGGAAAGCCGCTTCGCTGCTATAACCCAGCTGTTCGGCAATGCATGCCACGGATTGCTGCCGGTCGCGCAGCAACTGTTCGGCGACGCTCACCCGCCATTGGGTGACGTACTGCATCGGCGGTATCTGCATCAAATGAGTGAAGCGTTCCGCGAAGGCCGAGCGCGACATGCAGGCAAGTCCAGCCAACGACTGCATGGTCCACAGATCGCCAGGGTTTTCGTGCACTGCCTGAAGCACCCTGCTGATGCGCACATCGGCCACAGCGGCAAACAAGCCACGTCGTCCGCCGGCACGTTTGGCGTAGTCGCAAATAGCCAGCGTGAACAGGGCGTCGGCAAGCTTGTTCAACAGCACTTGGCGCCCCGCCTGACCGGCATTGACCACCTCGACCATCATGGCCGACAGCTGCCGGAAGGTGTTTCCGGCATCTTTCGACCGCACCGCGAAACAAGCTGGTAACGCGTGATCGAACGGGTGATGCATGTTCCCGGAGAATCTCATCTCGCCGCAGATAAGACTGGTCTGATCCGGGTTTTCCAGATCCGATGGCCCTTCGATGCTCAGCCGGTGAGGGTCGCCCTGCGGGAAAAGGACCAGATCTCCGGCCTCCAAGTGCATGGCGTGACCGAGCACGGCCGATTCGACTTTGCAACGACCTGCACCGACCAGATGGAAAAGGCCGCCAGGGTACCGTGGCTCATCGAGAAACCACGAACCACAACGATGCCACTCGGCAACAATCGCCACTCGCAGCATCGACTGATTCAGCAGCGACTCGAGAGCCGGCTCGATCAGCGGTGGACGATGTTCATTCGACAGGCTCGGATTGGGTTCGATATACACAGGCGGCCTTTCCGGCAAGTGGCTCTCTTGGCCTCTTTCGCCGGTGGCGTGCCGGCGGTTACATCAGCCCCCATATCCGATGTGGCCTCAGTCCAGCAGCTTCCCGCTGATCAGACCGTCGATGAGCCATTGCTGCAGAAACCCGACCATGCGCGGCAAGGCATCGGCAGGATCGTGATGTTCGGCGGCCAGCTCGCACAAGACAGCGAATCGCTCGCCCCTGATCGCACCGTTCAGTGCCGACAATTCGTCCATTCCAATGGCCCGGTAGCGCACCGTCAGCGATTGTCGCCAGACCAGCAGGTGGCGCGGCTTGCCATGGCGGCGCAGTCGCGGGCGCTTGTCATCGCGATCCGCGGCACGGCGAAAATCTTCGATGTTGTGGTGGGTGGAAAGGATTTGCAGGTGATGCTGCGGAAGAAGGCGCAGATTCACCCAGTCATCGGGGGCCACGGCGGCCAGATCCGCAGCGGTGAGCACCGGTTCGTCAGCCGCGTCGAAAGAGGTGGAGATGGCCCAGTCCAGCCGTGCCATGTCGGCCAGCGCGGGCCTGTCGCGCCAAGGCAGGCCATATTCCAGAAAGGCCGCGACGCCTGCGCCGTGCCAGCGGATGTTGTAGTGCCCGGACGGATGCGCTTCGACGTAGCGATTCAGCAAGCTGTCGAAACGCCGGCCCAGCATGACGCCGAGACCGGGAAATTCCGTGGCCAGTGCATTGCGCAGGCGAATGCGGTAGCCGTCGCGATAGATCGCCAGGCGAGTCGCGGCATCCGCGCGTGCATCGTCCCGCAGCTCCTGCAGCGGTGGCGACTTATCGGCAAGCACGGCTTGCAGCATGCGCTGCTGAAGCTCCCTCAGCTGGTTCATGCCGCTGCTCGCAGCAAGGGCTCGGCAAGCAGGCGCGCGCGATCGAGCTCGGTCAGCAAGTCGACCAGAGGCGGCATATGGTCGTCGCGCTCGATCATCGTGGAGACCCTGCCATACCGACGCACCGCTTCGACATAGAGGTTCCACACGTCATCGATGATCGGTGCATCGTGCGTGTCGATCAGCAGCGGTGTGCCTTGTTCGTGACCCGCCAAGTGGAACTGCTGAACGCGCGTCGCCGGGAGGCCATCGAGATAGTCCAGCGGCGAGAATCCATGGTTGTGGGCACTGACATGGACGTTGTTGATATCCAGCAGGATCAGGCAATCGGCACGTTCAGCCACGGCCGCCAGGAATTGCCATTCCGTCAACTGCGCGTCGGCGAAGCGGATGTAGCTGGATACGTTTTCCAGCAGGATGCGTCGGCCAAGCGCATCCTGCACGCGGCGTACGCGATCGATCACATGCGCCAGCGCCTCTTCGGTATACGGCAATGGCATCAGGTCGTGCAGGTTGACGCCCTGCACGCCGGTCCAGCATAGGTGATCGGAAATCCATGCCGGTTCCACGCGGCGGGCGAGTGCGCAGAGCCGCGCAAGATAACCCTCGTCCAGCGAATCGGTGCCGCCGATCGACATCGACACACCGTGCATCACCAACGGAAAGCGCTCGCGGAATTTGTCCAGCCATACCAGCGGACTCCCGCCGGGGATCATGTAATTCTCGGAAACGATTTCCAGCCATTCGACGTTGCCGGGCTGTTCGAGCAGGCTTTCGTAATACTCGACGCGCAGACCGAGGCCGTAACCCAGATGGGGAAAACGTTCGGTATTTGTCTGGTTAGTCATGGTTTCGAAGGCTGCGCAGAGATGCGGGAGGAAGGGGGCTTTCCGCCAGCAGTGCGGGAAGCCCCCTTCCGGCGAATCAGGAGGCCTTGTTGGCCGCCTGGGCCGCACTGCAGTCCGCCTGGGTCTTCTGCATGGTGAAGCCCTGGCCCTTGCAGGAGTTCTGACCCTTGCACGAATTGGTGGCCTGCTTGCATGCACCATGGCCTTTGCAGGATGACGAGTTCATGCATTTGACCGCGGCGGTATGGCCGGCGCTGCTGGGCGACGCAACGGCGGACGAGATCGAGCTCATCGCAAACAGGCCGGCAACCATGACAGCCATTGCGGCACCGTTGAGTTTGTTGGTATTCATTAGGTAACTCCAATTAAGTCGTATGGACCGCCATCGAATGCGGCATGGGAGATGTCTAGCCGGCCCGGGCTGCCTTGTCGCATCGAGCCGATTCCGACAGGCATATTTTCGACAGTCGCCTGTGCTCCTGACTGTTCCCCTGCATCCCGTTTTTGTATCCGATCGTCCGGTAGCGAGTGGCTGGCGGCGGGACCGGACGCGCGGCAAGAAAGCATGGACGCACGAACATGGCGTCGGCTCGGGTGCACACGCATGATGCCGTCTCGTCACGTTCACAGGACCAACCGATGCGCCAGTTCATCGCCGACAAGGCTTCACGATTGCTCGAATGGCTACACGCCAGCCGCTGGGTCGGCCCGCTCGCGGTGCGTCTGGTATTCGGCTACTTCTGGCTCGAGACGGGCATTGCCAAAGTACAGAACCTGGATGGCTTCACCCAGCGCTTTGTCGGCTGGCACATTCCCCATCCCGCCTTCAATGCGGCGCTCTCGGCCTGGACCGAGCTGCTGGGCGGCCTCTTCATCCTGCTTGGCCTGTTCACCCGGCTTGTCTGCATCCCGATGATCATCAACATGGTCGTCGCGGTCACCTTGGTGGTGTCAGCCAACTTGATGGGGTTGGACGATTATGTCGAGGCCGACGAGGTGGTCTACAGCCTGATCTTCTTCTGGTTGCTCATCGCCGGACCGGGCAAGGCCAGTCTCGACACATTGGTGGCGCGCTGGTTGGGAATCCGCACGCAAGGCTGATGCAACCGGTGCACGCCACCGACGTCGCCATGCCGTCGCAACGATGGCATGACGTGTAACCCGATGCGCTCATGCAGCGAATGACGGGATACACCGCGTCGCCGCAAATCGAAAAATCACGAGGGTAGCCGTCACCATGAAAAAATTTCTCTTGAGCGTGTTCCTGCTGACGCTGGCATGCGGCGCCGTGGCAAGCGAGGTGCCCTTCAACCAGGCGAAATTCGACCAGGCCAGGGCCGCTGGCCAGCCGGTCGTGGTCTATTTCCATGCGGACTGGTGCCCGACCTGCCGCGTGCAACAGCCCATCGTGGCCCGTCTCGCCGTCGAACCACAGTTCAAGCCGGTGACGATCTTCGAAGCCGACTTCGACACGGAAACCGCGCTGGAAAAGACGCTGAAGGTCGGCCAGCAATCGACCTTCGTGGTTTTCAGCCATGGACACGAAGTTTCGCGTTCCACCGGTCAGACTCAAGAGCCGGCGATCCGCGCCATATTGCAGAAAGCGCTCTGATGGACTTTGGCCTCGCCACTTATGCAGTGAGCCTCCTGGCAGGCGCCGCCTCGATACTGTCGCCCTGTGTGTTGCCGATCCTGCCCATCCTGATTGCCTCGGCACTATCCAGGCACCGTCTCGGCACGGCCGCGCTGGCACTGGGGCTGGCCTTGTCGTTCGCAGTGGTGGGAATTTTCATTGCCACGCTGGGCGCATCGATTGGCCTGGGTACGGAGACGCTGCGACGCGTGGCGGCCACGCTGATGGTGCTGTTCGGTGTAGTGATGCTTTCGCAGCGGCTGCAAGGTGGATTCGCCACCATCAGCTCCCGTGTCGGCTCGAGCGGACAGCGCGCGCTTGGCTCGATCAAGGGTGAAGGCCTGGCGAGCCAGTTCGCCATCGGATTGCTGTTGGGTCTGGTCTGGAGCCCATGCGTCGGACCGACGCTTGGTGCCGCTTCCACGCTGGCGGCACAGGGACGGGATCTCGGGCAGATCGCGTTGCTCATGTTCGTGTTCGGGCTGGGCGCCGGCTTGCCGCTACTGCTGCTGGGCGGGCTGTCGCATGCCACCATGATGCGGATCCGCGGCTCGCTGTCATCGCTCGGGCATGCCGCAAAAGCAGCGATGGGCGGGCTGTTCGTGGTCCTGGGCGCGCTGATCCTGACCGGCTTCGATCGCAAGCTCGAAGCGCTCATTCTCTCGGTCAGTCCCGACTGGCTGGCGAAGCTGACGACTTCCCTGTAACGGGCCGCTTTTGCGGCGAAACAACACCTGGCAGGCCGGGGCGAAACGCCCGCATGGTTGGCGCGCCGGCGTATGCCATGCATGCGGCTTGCGACAAGCTGGAACGGCTCCGGTGTGGTGCCATTCGACTTCACACCCTAGCTCTGCGAATGCCTCACCTGCCCTTCCCCACGCACCACGAAGCGCTCCACCGTGAGCGCCTCGGCACCCATCGGACCATAGGCGTGCAGGCGCGTGGTGGAGATGCCGATCTCGGCGCCCAGACCCAGCTCCCCGCCGTCGCTGAAGCGCGAAGACGCGTTGACCATCACCACGGCCGAGCGGATCGCCTGCACGAAGCGTTGCGCGGCGGCTTCGTCGCGGGTGGCGATGATTTCGGTGTGGTCGGAGCCGTACCGGTGGATATGGGCAATGGCTGCGTCGAGATCGTCGACCACGCGCACGGCGAGGATCAGGTCCAGGAATTCGGCGGCGTAGTCGTCGTCGCTGGCCGCATGCATGTCGGGCACCAGCGCGCGGCTGCGTTCGTCGCCGCGCCATTCGACGCCGCGTTCGCGCAACGCCTGCACCGCCTGCGGCAGGAACGCATCGGCGATGTCCCGATGCACCAGCAGGGTCTCCAGCGCATTGCACACGCCGGGGCGCGAGGTCTTGCCGTCGATCAGCAGGTTCAGCGCGAGCGCGGGGTCGGCGGTGCGATCCACGTACAGATGACAGACGCCCTTGTAGTGCTTGATCACCGGCACGCGCGCATGCTCGGCGACGAAGCGGATCAGGCCTTCGCCGCCGCGG
Source organism: Rhodanobacter terrae (assembly GCF_042657005.1). Taxonomy (NCBI): domain Bacteria; kingdom Pseudomonadati; phylum Pseudomonadota; class Gammaproteobacteria; order Lysobacterales; family Rhodanobacteraceae; genus Rhodanobacter; species Rhodanobacter terrae. The sequence continues at coordinate 201,540 of NZ_JBHSNG010000005.1, read as the reverse complement.
GGAATGGCGAGATCGACGATGTCGCTGAGCTGCAGCAGTTCGATCATGGTCTCGCGGCGCAGATCCTCGACCAGGGTCAGCGCGGCGGCCGGCACGCCATGCGCTTCCAGGGCCGACTTCAACGCGGCCGCGATCGCCGAGTTGGAATGGATCGCCTCGGAGCCGCCGCGCAGGATCACGCCGTTGCCGGCCATCAGGCACAGCGCTGCGGCGTCGGCGGTGACGTTGGGCCGCGCCTCGTAGATCATCGCGATGACGCCCAGCGGAATGCGTACGCGTTCGATGGACAGACCATTCGGCCGTGTCTCGCGGCGCGTCACCACGCCTACCGGGTCGGGCAGCTCGGCCACTTCGCGCAACGCGTCGGCGATGCCGGCCACGCGCGCCGCGTCCAGCCGCAGGCGATCGAGCATCGCGCCCTGCACGTCTTTCGCCGCAGCCTCCCGCATATCCTCGGCATTCGCCGCCAGTACCGCGGCGGATCGTGTTTCCAGCGCCGCGGCCATGTCGCGCAGCAAGGCGCGCTTGGCGTCGCTACCCAGAGCGGCGACGACCTGGGCCGCGTCGCGACAGGCCGATGCCTGCTGCCGAATCGTACTCATGCGCTGATCTCCTGGTCGGGTGCGACGGGATGGTTCATGGTGATGAGGTCGTCGCGATGCACCACCTCGGCGCCGTAGCTGTAACCGAGCACGGCGCCGATCTCGCGGCTGTGCCGTCCGGCCAGCCGACGCACCTCGGCGGCACCGTACTGACTTAGACCGCGTGCGATGGCCTTGCCGGCAGCGTCGACGATCTCCACCAGATCGCCGCGATGAAACTCGCCGTCGGCGCCGAGCACGCCGCCCGGCAGCAACGACACGCGGCCGCCGGCCAGCGCCTGCGCGGCACCCGCGTCGATGCGAATGCAGCCCGGCGCAGCGGGTGCGTGACGCAACCAGTATTTGCGCGCCTGCATGCGGCTGCCCGCGGCAGCGATCAAGGTGCCGCGCAGGCGGCCGTGCTGCAGCGCCTGCACGGTTGCCTCGTCGCGACCACTGAACAGCGCGCTGGGAATGCCGGCCGCGGATGCCTTGACCGCCGCTTCCAGCTTGGTGCGCATGCCGCCGGTCCCCGCCGTGCTGCCGCTGCCGCCGGCCATCGTCAGGATTTGCGGCGTCAGCGCGGCGACATGAGCCACCGGCACGGCATCCGGATCGCGACGCGGATCGGCGCTGTACAGCGCATCGACATCGGATGCGATCAGCAGCAGATCGGCATCGACCAGTGCGGCGACGATCGCGGCGAGATTGTCGTTGTCGCCCAGCTTGAGTTCGTCCACCGCCACGGTGTCGTTCTCGTTGACCACCGGCAGCACGTCCAGCGCCAGCAGCTCGCGCAAGGTCGCGCGCGCATTGAGGTAGCGCCGCCGGTTGCGCAGGTCGTCATGTGTGAGCAGCACCTGCGCCACCGGTCGCGCGGACAGCGACTGCCACAGCGCGATCATCGGCGCCTGGCCCAGCGCGGCCAGCGCCTGGCGCGCGACCAGCGCATCGCCGGCCGGCTTGCGCTCGCGCAGCAGCGCGCGGCCCGCCGCCACGGCGCCGGAGGACACCAGCACCACCTGCCGGCCGGCAGCGTGGCTGGCCGCGATGAAGCCGGCCAGCGCCTCGGCATAACGCGGCGTGAGGCCGCCGCCATCCGCGGCCAGCAGATTGCTGCCCACCTTCAGCACCGCACGACGCCAGTGCGGCAGCGTCTGCTCCGGCAGCGCATGTTGCGACGACGAGGTCATCCTGCGAACTCCATGGGTGGTGCGGCAATGCGGTCGCCGTGGCTTTTCGGGGCGGAGACCACGATGAAGCGAAGGTCCGCCGCCCCGTCGTTGCGCATCTGGTGCGCCAGGCCGGGCGGCACGTGAAGGCCTTCGCCACGTCGCAGCGAATGCCTCACGCCGTCCAGCTCAAGCGTGGCCCCGCCTTCCAGTACGTAGAAGAACTGGCGCGCCTGCGCATGCCGGTGGCGCTGCTCCGCCGCGCCCGGCGGCATGCGTTCCTCGATCACGCTGAGATCGTCGGCGGCGAGCAGGTGCCAGCCGTCGCAGGCGCCACCCCACCGATAGTGCTGCGCATTGCCCGTGCTGACCGCTGTCATATCGCCTCCGCTTCAAGTATCCAGCCGACCCAGTCGTCCGCGCAGTTCATCCAGTCGCAAATCGTTGCCGGCGCCCGGCGAAACACGCGCGGCAAGGCTGCTTTCCGGCGTGCGGCCCTGCCCCGCGGATGCCGCGGTTTCCGCCGCGGCGCGATAAGCATCGCGGAACGGCACGCCGGCGGCGGCCTGCTCGATCGCCACGTCGGTGGCATACATCGCCGGCTCGATCGCCGCGCGCATCGCCGCCTCGTTCCACTGCAGCCGCGCCAGCAGATCCGGCACCAGTTCCAGCGCGCCCAGACCGTGACGGCAGCCATGGAACAGCGAACCCTTGGAGAACTGCAAGTCGCGCTGGTAACCCGATGGCAGGGACAGCAGCTGTTCGATCTCGGTGCGCGCAGCAGCCACGCTGGCGTAGCTGGCACGCAGCAGTTCCACCACGTCGGGGTTGCGCTTGTTCGGCATGATCGAGCTGCCGGTGGTGTATTCCGGCGGCAGCTTCACGAAATCGAATTCGGCGGTGGTGAACAGCGACAGGTCCCACGCCATCCGGCGCAGATCGAGCAGCGCACTGCCGATCGCTTCCAGCACCGCCATCTCGAACTTGCCGCGCGAAAGCTGCGCATAGATCGGCGACACCTGCATACGCGAGAAGCCGAGCGCCTGCGTGGTGTGCCCGCGATCAAGCTTGAGATTCACGCCGTAGCCTGCCGCGGTACCCAGCGGATTGGCATCGATCCACGTCGTCGTCTGCTGCGCGCGCCATGCGCTGTCGATGAAGCCTTCGGCGAAACCGGCGAACCACATCGCGGTGGACGACACCACGGCGCGTTGCAGATGGGTATAGCCGGGCAGCGGCAACGCCGGTTGCGCGGCACGATCGAGACAGACCTGCGCGATCGCGCGGCAATGCACCTGCAGCGTGGCGAGCTGCTCTTTCAGCCACAGCCGGGTGGCCACCAGGATCTGGTCGTTGCGGCTACGCCCCGTGTGCACGCGACGGCCTGCGTCGCCGAGGCGTTCGGTGAGTCGTGCCTCGATCGCCGAATGGCCGTCCTCGTAGCGCTCGTCCAGCACGAATGCGCCGCTACGAAAATCCCCAGCCAGTACGTCAAGCTCGCGCTTCAGCGCGGCGGACTCGTCGGCGCTGACCACGCCGATGTTCGCCAGCCCTTCCACATGCGCCTTGCTGGCGGCGATGTCGTGCAGGAAGAATTCGCGATCCAGCAATACGTCGTCACCGGCGAGGAACTTCATGATCTTCGCGTCGATCTGCACGCCGGTTTTCTGCCAGAGAGGTTGAGTCATAGTCATGTCCTGGTTTTCAATGTAGGAGCCCGCTGGCGGGCGATGCTCTTGTTTTGATTTTTCCTACCCAACATTAAAACAACAGCATCGCCCGCCAGCGGGCTCCTACGGCGAGGGAACGGCGGTGCATTCGTCCACTCCGATCGCGCGGTTGATGTTCTGCATGGCCTGGGTGGCCGCGCCCTTCAACAGATTGTCCAGCGTCGCCACGATTACCACGCGCTTGCCGTCGGCCGACAGGGCAAAACCACCGATCTCGGCATGATGGCGATGAGCGATGTGGCTGACCCACGGCGCGTCGTCCGTGACGCTCACCAGTTTCTCGTGGCCGTAGGCCGCGTGAAAGCGGGCAAGCACTTCTTCGCGCCTCAGCGGACGCGCGAGATACAGATTGGTGGTGACGGTGAGCCCGCGGAAATGCGGTGCCACATGCGGCATGAACTCCACCGGCACGCCGAGCCGGAACGATGCTTCCTTCTCGTGCATGTGTCCGGTGAGCGCATACGGCATCAGATTATCGCGCAGCTTGTCCGGATCGTTCTTGTCCGACGGCGTGGTGCCGGCACCGGAGTAGCCGGAGACACCGAAGCACACCGGTGGTGCGGCCAGCAGATCCTTCAGCGGCGCGATCGACAGCTGCATCGCGGTGGCATAGCAGCCGGGATTGCTGATGCGCCTCTCGCCGCGCCACTTTTCGCGGGTCAGCTCGGGCAGGCCGTAATACCAGGCCGGATCGAAACGGTAGTCGGCGGACAGGTCGACTATCAGCGGATCGACGCCAGCCGCATCGAACGCCGCCACGCAGGCCGCCGCCTTGCCGTTGGGCAGCGCCAGGATCACCACGTCGGTGCCGAGCTTCGGCAGATCCTCATGCGCCGGCGAGCTGTAGCGCAGCTCGCCGCGGTACTCGGGCACATGCGCGTCGACGCGCTGGCCGTCCAGTTCGCGCGAGGAGACGAAGGCCAGCTCCAGCGCCGGATGCGCCGCGATCAAACGGATCAGCTCCACGCCGGTATGCCCGCGCGCGCCGACGATGCCGATGCTCTTCCTGTTCGTGCTCATGCTTCAGTCCGTCAAGGTCGGCTGCCGCTGCGCGCAATGCGCCACGCAGCGGGCGATGGTGTCGAAATCGTGGATGCCGTACCAGAACACCTTCCAGTGCGGCTGCTTGAGGCAGCCGTCCGACTCGGCATAATAGAAAGGATTGACCTGATTGCCGTGGCGCGAGCGCCAGAACAGCTGCGGGTTCTCCTCGCGCATCACCTGCCACACGGCACGCCCCAGACCTTCGCCCTGCGCGTCGTCGAGCACGGCGAATTTGTCCAGATACGGCAAGCCGCCCTCCTCGGCGAGGATCATCGCGGTGCGGTAGTTCTCGCTCACGTAGACGCGCAGCGGCCGGGTGCGCTCAAAATAATCCGGCACCAGCGTGCGGCCGAAACTCGACTCGATCAACGTGCGCATGCGCGCCAGGTCGATGCCTTCCCACGAATCGAATGTCAGTACCTTCTCGCCGCGCCGCACCAGCGTGCCGGAACCCTTGTGGGTGAACAGCTCCTTGGCCAGCTCCGCCGGCCGGGTGATCGACACCGACGAGGTCAGCGGCAGGTCGGCCAGCAGATCGGCGATCTGTTCCAGCTTCACGCGCATGCCGCCGTTGATCCACGGTTGCGCCATCAGATGCTCGTATTCGGTGGACAGATTGATCGAGTCGATCAGCTTGCCGTGCTCGTCGAGCAGGCCGCCGGTGCCAGTGAGGAACACGATCTTGTACGGCTGCAGCACGCGCACCAGCTCGTTGGCGGCGAAGTCGGCGTTGATGTTGAGGATCTGCCCTTCGTCCGTCTCGCCGAGGCTGGCGATCACCGGGATGGAGCCGGCACGCAGGCTGGCCTCGATCGGCGCCAGGTTGATGCTCGCCACCTTGCCGACCAATCCGTAGGTATCGCGATCGAGATAGCTGGCCATGAACACGCCCGATGCCACCGAGGTGGCACGCGTATCCATCGACTGCAATGCCTCGACCAGCTTCAGGTTCTGCTGCTGGAACACGCGGCGCACGATGCCCAGCGCCTTCGGCGAGGTGACCCGCAGGCCATTGACGGTCTGCTTCTCGATGCCGGCCGCCGCCAGTTCCTCGTCCAGCTGCGGGCCGGCCCCATGCAGCACGATCGGAGTGAGCCCGACCTGCTGAAGGAAGGTCAGCGACGAGGCGAGGTCCGCCAACTCGTCGCGCAACACGGCGCCACCCACCTTGACCACGGCAAAGCGCTTGGCGTCGATTTCGGAGAAGCGTTTGAGGTACTGCTGGATTTCCTTCGCGCTGCCCATGCTCGAGAGCAGGCGCACGATGGTCTTTCTTGTGTGCTTATGCGTTTCCACGACTGACAATCCGGTAGATAGTTTCTGCGTACTGCTGCAATTGGTCGAGTGCGATCCACTCGTCGGCGCTGTGCGCCTGGGCGATGTCGCCGGGGCCGTAGACGAAGGCGGTGTAGCCGGCGGCGGAGAACAGCGCGGCCTCGGTCCAGAAGTCGACCGCGTTGCCTACCGGGATGCCGAGTTCGTCGGCAAGATCACGCGCGGCGAGCCGGTTCGCCTCGGCATTGGCGGTATCGCCGGCCGGCAGCGAGGCGCCCCGGAACGTTTCGGAAAATTCCACCGGCCGCGGTTCCACCAGTGTACGGAAACGCTCCAGCAGTTGATCCGGATCCATCGTCGGCAGCGGACGGCAACCGAAACGCAGCTCGGCCGTCGGCGCGATCATGTTCGCCTTGATGCCGCCCTCGATGCGGCCGATATTGAAGCGCAGCCCGGTGAGCCCGCCGAAGCGTTCGTGCGATTGCGCCGCCACGAAATCCAGTGCCGCACCGCCCCAGCGCACGGTCTGATGCAACGCGCTGTCGCTGGGCTGCTGCTCGCCCGACGCGTGGCCGGCGTGCCCGGCGAAACGCATCAGCACCGACTGGATGCCGCGGTGTGCCAGCACCGCTTCGGCCTTGGTCGGCTCGGCCACGATCACCGCCTGGTAATCATGAGATGTGCCCAAAAAGCCGGCGATGCAGCGCGGATCGTTCGCCTCCTCGTCGGTGGACAGCAGCAGCGCCAGCGGGCCGTCGGCGGCATTCGCCACCGCGAGCAATGCCGCCGCCGCTCCCTTGATGTCGCAGGCGCCGAGGCCGATCACACGATCCGCGGTGACCCGCAGTTCGTGCGGATCGGCACTCCAGTGCGGTGAATCCGGCACCGTATCCAGGTGCACGTTGAACAAGTATCTCGGTTGGCCGCGTACCGCATGCAAGGTCACCGCACCGGCGCCGTAATCGGTCACCGTCACGTCGAAGCCGGGCAATTGCGCACGCAGGTAATCGAAGATGCCGCCGGTGCCGATCGCACGCGGCGGGTTGCGCGTGTCGAAACCGACCAGCGCCTTCAGATGCTCCAGCGTGGAGGCGAGTAGTGGATTCATGGCTGGGGCGACGTCCTCGTGTAGATGTCGGGATCGAATTTTTCCATCAGGCTCTGCGGGTGCACGGGGGCGGTGAAGCCGAAGCCGGCGTAGAGCGCATGCGCGTCGAGGGTGGCCAGGCTGAAGCGGCGTAGCCCCTGCAGCGCGGGATGGGCCAGCACCGCCGCCACCAGCGTGCGGGCATGGCCCTGGTCGCGGAAATCGGGCAGCACGAACACGTCGGCCAGGTAGGCGAAGGTGGCGCTGTCGGTGACCACCCGGGCGAACGCCACCTGGCGGCCGTCCAGATAGCCGCCGAAGCACAGCGAGCCGGCGATGGCCCGCTCCACCGTCGCCCGCGAGATCCCCTGGGACCAGTAGGCCTGCTCCGAGAGGAAGGCGTGGATCATGTCCACGTCCAGCGCCTCCCGCAGCGTGTCGATGCGCAGCTCGTGCGTCCTGGCCATCAGCGGTTCACTTCGGCCCACAGCGTGCTGCTCATGCCGAACAGCTTGATGAAGCCTTCGGCTTCCTCCACACCCCAGTCGGCCGATTGCGCGTAGGTGGCGCCCTTGGCGTTCAGGATGTGCCTGGACTCGACCGCGACCGCGTTGACGATGCCGCCGCTGGTCTCCAACGTCACCTCGCCATTGACGGTGGACTGGCTGGAGGCAAGAAAGGCTTCCAGGTCGGTCTTCAGCGGATCATGGAAAAAGCCCTCGTAGACCAGCTCCACCCATTTGCGGGCCACCTCGGGCTTGAAGCGGTTCTGCTGCTTGGACAGCACGGCTTCTTCCAGCGCGCGGTGCGCGGCGAGCAGCGCGGTCAAGCCGGGCGCCTCGAAGATGATGCGGCCCTTCAGGCCGATCGTGGTGTCGCCGGTGTAAATGCCGCGGCCCACGCCGTACTGGGCGAACAAGCCGTTCAACCTGGCCAGCATCTTGTGGCCGGCGATCTTCTCGCCATCCAGCGTCACCGCCTCGCCCTTCACGAAACCGATCTTCACGCGCAACGGTTTGGACGGCCATTCGGCGCGCGGCTTGCACCAGCCTGCGGCACCCTCGCCCGGCGCCTGCCAGCGGTCGATCTCGCCGCCGGACATGGTCAGGCCGAGCAGGTTCTCGTTGATGGTGTAAGCCTGCTGCTTGGCGCGCACGCCGAAGCCGCGTTGTTCCAGGTAGGCCTGTTCGTAGGCACGCGTCTGGGTGTGCTCTTTCTGGATCTCGCGGATCGGCGCCACGATCTCGTAGTCGCCTAGTGCCTTCACGGTCAGGTCGAACCGCACCTGGTCGTTGCCCATGCCGGTGCAGCCATGCGCGATGGCCTTGGTACCCAGTTCCGCAGCACGCTTGATGGTCGCGTCGACGATCAGATAACGGTCGGACACCAGCAGCGGGTACTGGCCCTGGTAGCCCTCGCCCGCCTGCACGAACGGCTTGACGAAGCCCTCCCAGATCGCCGGGCCGCCGTCGACTGTGACGTGCGAAGCCACGCCCAGCTCGGCCGCGCGCTGCTCGATGAAGGCGCGTTCTTCCGCATCCACGCCGCCGGTGTCGGCAAACACGGTATGCACGGCCCAGCCTTTCTCCTGCAGGTAAGGCACGCAGAAGCTGGTATCGAGCCCGCCGGAAAACGCGAGAACGATGTCTTTGTTGCCGGGAGTCGGGAGTGGGGAATCGGGAATCGTGGAAGCGCTGGACATGGTGGTTTACCTGAAGAAATGAAGATGAGCGGATAGTTGATGCGTAGAAAGGAGTGTATTGACGATTCCCTACTCTCCACTCCCGATTCCCGGCTCCACGACGATGCGCGGTTCGCAGCGCACCGGGAAATTCACGGAATTGGCAATGAAGCAGGCGTGGTGGGCGTCGTCGTGCGCGGCCGCGGCCTTGGCAGGGTCGCTGGCGGCAATGATGGTCACCGTGGGATGCAGCACGACCTCGACGAAGCGGCCGCCATTGCCTTCGGTCGCCATCGTGCCTTCAGCGGCATCGGCATAGGCCGTCACCACCACGCCCGCCACCGTGGCCATATGCAGGTACGACAGCATGTGGCAGGTGGACAGCGCGGTGACCAGCATGTCTTCGGGATTGTGCCTGGCGGCATCGCCGCGAAACGCGGGATCGGACGAGCCGGCCAGGACCGGCTTGCCGGCGATGCGGATCTCGTGGTCGCGGCTGTAGTTGCGATAGCCGTCCGTACCGCTGCCGAGATTGCCGGTCCATTCCACGTCCACGCGATAGTGATGCTGATGTGTCACGGGTTCGACTCCTCTTGTCGGATCATCAGTTCGGCCAGCTCCGCGTCGCCGTCGCCATCACGCTGGCGCAGGCCGGCGATCACTCCCGCCCGATTGCGCGTGGGGTGGTTCTGGCTGAGCTTGAACTTGCCTTCGATGCGCTCGACGGCGACCTCCAGCCCCACGATGGCCCGCAGCGACTTCTCGATGTGGTCTTCCGGCGCATCGCCGATCTTCCACGGCTTCGGCTGGGCGGCTTCATGATGATCGGTCAGTGTTTCCAGCAGGCGACGCAGCCAGGCGGCATCGTCGATCACCCGCAGACGGCCATGCACATGGACCACCGCATAGTTCCAGGTCGGCACCTCGCGCCCGGTCTCGTGCTTGCTCGGATACCAGTTCGGGCTGACATAGCCGTCCGGACCCCGGAAGATCAGCAGTACTTCGGCACCGTCCAGCTGCGCCAGCTCGTTGCCGCGGGCCACATGGCCATGCAATACGCCGTCGACCAGTTCGAACGGCAGGTGGTTGGCAGCCAACCCTGCTGCCGCGTGGGTCACCAGCGTGGCGAACGGATACGCCCGGATCAACCCGTGCAAGGCATCGACACGGGTTTCCTCGAAGTGCTTCGGCGTATACATGAATGCTCAACCCTGGCCGACCAACGACGCCATCACCGCCTTCTGCACGTGCAGGCGGTTCTCGGCCTCGTCGATGGCGATGCAGGCGGGCGAATCCATCACCGCATCGGTGGCCTTGATGTTCCGGCGCAACGGCAGGCAATGGCTGAACAGGCCGTGGTTGGTCAACGCCATCTTCGCCTCGTCGACGATGAAGTGCTTGTGCGCATCGCGGATCGGCTTCTCCTGCTCCCAGCGGCCGAAGAACGGCAATGCGCCCCAGCTCTTGGCGTAGACCACGTCGGCGCCGGCATAGGCTTCCTCGATGTCGTGGCTGACCTTGAGCGAGCCGCCGTTCTCCTTCGCGTTCTGTTCGCCGAACGCCATGTAGCGCTCGTCCAGCACATAGTCCGGCGTGGGACACAGCAAGGTCACGTCCATGCCCATCTTGGTCGCGATCAACAGCGCCGAATTCGCCACCGCGGTGTTCAGCGGCTTCGGATGATAGGTCCAGGTCAACACGTACTTCTTGTTCTGCAGGCTGCCCAGGTGCTCCTTCATCGCCAGCGCATGGGCCAGTTCCTGGCAGGGATGGGTGATCGTCTCCATGTTGATCACCGGCACCGTGGCGTACTGCGCGAACGCCTTGATCACCTTGTCCTGGCGATCCACCGTCCAGTCCTGGAATTTCGGAAACGCACGCACTGCGATCAGGTCGACGTAGCGCGACAACACGCGTGCCACTTCGGCGATGTGCTCCTCGGTATCGCCGCTCATCACGCTACCCACTTCGAACTCGATCGGCCACGCATCCTTGCCCGGCGACAGCACGATCGCGTGCGCGCCCAGATGGAAGGCACCCAGCTCGAAGCTGGTGCGCGTGCGCATCGAGGGATTGAAGAACAACAGCGCGATGGACTTGCCGGCCAGCTGCTGGCCGCGCGGCGAGCGCTTGAACGCGGCAGCCTGCTCCAGCAGCGCGTCGATCTCGGCGCGACTGAAGTCCTGGGTGGTGATGAAATGGCGAAGGGTCATGTTGTTAGGCTCTTGGTGAAGAGTCAGGCCATGGATGGCCGGTTGGGTTGTCACGGCTGGGTCCGTGTGAAATGCATCTCCGGAAAACAAAAAACCCGGCACGGTGGCCGGGTTTCGTCGTCAATGCACGTGAAACGCGTGCGACTGCCTACCCGGCCGAATATCCATCCAGCGGTCGGCGCGCACGCGACGTCATGCCAGCAGCCGCGCGGGCGCTGGTGAGTACGGTAGCGGTATAGACGGCTGCGGACATGCAGATTCCAAGTGACGAGTACGGTGACGAGTGCGCATGATGGCGGCATTTTCGCTGCCGCGCAACCAAAAAATCATCCGCAGAAACGACATCGCCGCCCCGGGGGCGGCGATGTCGGCAATAGCCAGGGTTCGATCAGTCGGCCGGATCGACCTGCACGCGTACGCGCAGCCGTTCGCCGGGATCGTAGCTCAACCGCGAGGTGTAGACCTCGCCGCGGTAGCGGTATTCCACGTCATAGCCGATGATCCGGCGCTGCTCGCTCACCGCGTTGACCTGGCGGCACTGGGTCTGGGTGCTCTCGTAGTCGGCGCCATGGTCCGAAACCCGGTTGCCGACCGCGCCACCCGCCACGGCGCCCACCACCGTGGCGGCCGTGCGCCCGTCGCCCTTGCCCACGGTGTGGCCGAGCACGCCGCCGATCACGGCGCCAAGCACCGTACCGGCAGTGCTGTTGCCGCCCTCGTGGCGCACCACCGGCTGGTCGTAGCATTCCTGCCGCGGCACTTCGGTGCGGGTGATGCCTTGCACCGGGTCCGCCCGCAATACGTCGGCCCAGCCGTAGTGGGCGTTGTCGTCGTTCGGGGCACGCGCATCCTGCGCGAAAGCGCCGGGAGCCGCCAAGGCGAGCACCAGCGCGGAAAGCCATAAGCGGGTCATCACGACCTCCCAAAAAGGAAACATCCAAGCGCCTGCGCGCTTACTGGCACGCATTGCAGCAAAATCACGCTGAATACACGCTTAGAATCGGCCTGGCGCCACCGCCCTACTTACACCTTGTTAAGATGCCGGACTGGCCGCGCCCTGCCCGCGCGGCCCCACGCTGCGGATTTCACCCATGCCGATCTCGCTCTACAACAGTCTGACCCGCCGCACCGAGCCGTTCTCCCCGCTCGATCCCGAGCGCGTGACGATGTATCTGTGCGGCCCCACCGTCTACAACTACGTGCATATCGGCAATGCGCGGGGCCCGGTGGTGTTCGACGTGCTGGCCCGGCTGCTGCGGCGGCATTACCCGCAGGTGGTGTACGCCCGCAACATCACCGACGTAGAAGACAAGATCAATGCCGCAGCCCAGGAGCAAGGCGTGCCGATAGGCACGATCACCGGGCGCTTCGCGCAAGCGTATCGCGACGACATGGCCGGACTGGGCGTGGCGCCGCCGGACATCGAGCCGTATGCCACCGCCCACATCGGCCCGATCATCACGATGATCGAGAACCTGGTTGCCGGCGGCCACGCCTATGCCGCCGAAGGCCACGTGCTGTTCGACGTCGGCTCGTTTCCTGCCTATGGCGAGCTTTCCGGCCGCGATACCGACGAGCTGATCGCCGGCTCGCGCGTCGAAGTGGCACCGTACAAGCGCAGTCCTGGCGATTTCGTGCTGTGGAAGCCGTCCACGCCGGATCTGCCCGGCTGGAACAGCCCGTGGGGCGTCGGCCGTCCGGGCTGGCACATCGAATGCTCGGCGATGAGCGCAGCGCACCTGGGCGACACCATCGACATCCATGCCGGCGGCATCGACCTGCTGTTCCCGCACCACGAGAACGAGATCGCGCAATCCACCTGCGCGCACGGCGGCAAGGTGTTCGCGCGCTGGTGGATGCACAACGGCATGCTGACCTTCGACGGCCGCAAGATGTCCAAGTCGCTGGGCAATGTGCTGCTGCTGCACGAACTGTTGAAACTGCATCCGGCCGAAGCCCTGCGGTTACGGCTGCTGAGCGGCCATTACCGGCAGCCGCTGGACTGGTCCGAGGGCGCCGTCGCACAAGCGGTGAGCACGCTGGACGGCTGGTACCGCGTGTTGCGCGACCTCGCCGATATCGAACTGCCTGCCGGCGACCTGCCCGTGCCCACAGGGGTCGAGGCCGCCTTGTGCGACGACCTCAACACGCCGCAGGCGCTGGCCGAGCTGTCCGTGCTGGCCGATGCCGCGCGCCAGTTCGGCACCGCCGCGGCGAAAGCCGCACTGCTCGGTGGCGGCGCCCTGCTCGGGCTGCTGCAGCAGGACGCGGAAGCATGGTTCAAGCGCGACAGCGGACAAGCCATCGATGCCGCGCATGTCGATGCGCTGCTGGAAGAGCGCCGTGCGGCCCGTGCCGCACGCGACTTCAGGCGCGCGGACGCGATTCGCGACGAACTGGCCGCGATGAACATCGCCATTGAGGACGGCGCCCAGGGCACCCGCTGGAGCGTGCAGAAGAGCTGAGCGCTGGCCGCGCGTGTTCGTGAATTCAGCTTGTCGGCGCGATAATGGGTGCATGAACAGCATCGCCACCACCAGCGCCGCGCAGGCGCAGCAAGACATCGCCGAGGAATTCGCCTTCTTCGGTGACTGGACCGAGCGCTACCAGTACCTGATCGACCTCGGCAAGCAATTGCCGCCGTTTCCCGAGTCGGGCAAGACCGAGCAGTACCGCGTACACGGCTGCCAGTCGATGGTGTGGCTGGTGCCCAGCGGCGATGCGTCGAACATGCACTTCGAGGCGGTCAGCGACTCGGCGATTGTCTCCGGGCTGATCGCGCTGGTGCTGCGAGTGTACTCGGATCGCCCTGCGCAGGAGATCGTCGCCACCGAACCGCAGTTCATCGCCGCGATCGGGCTGGCCAAGCATCTCTCGCCCACGCGCTCGAACGGGCTGGCCGCGATGCTGGCAAAACTGAAAGGCTACGCGGCACAGGCATTGGCCTGAGCGCTCCGCCACCGAGGCACCAAAAGACAAAGCCCCGCTCAGAGCGGGGCTTTGATTGAAAAGTCCGGCATGGATGCCGGCTTGATCTTTGCGCTCATGGAGGAGCGCAAAAAGAACTGGCTCAGTCGCCCATCTGCTTCTGCAGGTGTTCGCGGCGTTCCTGCGCATCCAGCGACAGTGTGGCGATCGGGCGCGCGTCGAGACGATCGATGCCGATTTCCTCATCGGTCTCCTCGCAGAAACCGTAGCTGCCTTCCTCGATCCGGCGCAGTGCCTTGTCGATCTTGGAAATCAGCTTGCGGTAACGGTCGCGGGTACGCAGTTCCAGCGAGTTTTCGGTTTCGCGGGTGGCGCGCTCGGCTTCGTCGCCGACGTCGCGAACTTCCTCGCGCAGGTTGTCCATGGTCTGGCGGGATTCTTCCACCAGCTGGTCACGCCAGTCCCGCAGCTTGTTGCGGAAGTAGGCCAGGTGCTGCGGGTTCATGTACTCCTCGTTGCTGGAAGGGTGGTAGCCCTTGGGCAACGCAATGGTACTGGTCGCCGGCAGCGCGTATCGCCCGTCTTCACGGGTGATGCCGTTATCGAGTTTTTTTGTAGCGAGTTTATTCATTGAGGACGACGAGTTTTTCTGACTTTTGTGAGAGGGAGCGTGATGCGCGGCAGCCGGGGCTGTTCGCGGTGTCACCATGGCGGTTGCACTCGCCACCTTGCCCTTGAAGAGGGTGCTGGCGGGTGACGGGGATACGCTGTTGACGACTGGAGCCGGAGCGGCCTTGGCTGCCGGCTTGGCTTCGACATGAACCGGCTTGGCCGGTTTTCCGACCGGTTTCACGGCCTGCTTGGCCGGTGCAGCCGCTTTCTTGGCTACCGGCTTGGTGACGGGTTTTGCCACCGGTTTCCCGGCGGCGCCGCTCTTGACCTTGGTGTTCTTGACGGCGACTTTCTTCGGCGCCGGCTTCTTGGCGGCCACCTTCTTGGCGGCTGGTTTCTTGGCGACCATCTTCTTCACGGCGGCTTTCTTCACGGCGGCTTTCTTGGCCGGGCCGGCTTTCTTCGATTGTGGCTTGGCGATGGATTTCCTGGCCGCCGGCTTGGCGGCCGGTTTCGCGGCTGCGACCTTTTTGACCGCGACCTTGTTGGCTGCTGCCTTGCCGGCTGGCTTGCTCACGGTTTTCCTGGCAGGTGTCTTGGCGCTCTTCACGGTCCGCCCCTTTGTGGCAGCTGCTGTCGGCTTGCCAGCCTTGGCGCCTTGCGCCCTGGCCGGAGTCTTCCCTTTCTGTGCCTTGACGGCAGTCGAATTACGTGTCGTTTTCGCCATATCCCTTCACCGTTTTTGGCCGTGGCGGCCGGGTGTTATAGCCCATGTGTTCTACACCAGCAAGCTCGCTTCTGGAATACTTGTACCACTACATGCAGCAAGCCGTTCCGGCAACGTGAATGTTCTGACCCGATTGATACTGTGGTTGCTCCGTTTGTACAAGCGCTGGCTCAGCCCATTGCTCGGTCCGCACTGCCGCTTCCACCCCAATTGCTCTGATTATGCACGGATTGCGGTCGCGCGCTTCGGCCCGTGGCGCGGCAGCCTGCTGGCCGGCTGGCGGCTGCTACGCTGCCAGCCATTGTGCACCGGCGGCGAGGATCCGGTGCCCGAACACTTCCACTACCCCCGCTGCCGCTGCCAAGGAGATTCACCCGATGTCCACTGACTGGCTGATCAAGAACGCCGAACTCGTCAACGAAGGCCGCCGCTTCCACGCCGACCTGCGCGTGAAAAATGGCCGCATCGAGACAATCGCCGCCGATCTCGACGGCCGCCCCGGCGAGCAGGTGGTGGACGCCGGCGGGTTATGGCTGCTGCCGGGCATGATCGACGACCAGGTGCACTTCCGCGAACCGGGCATGTCGCACAAGGCCGATATCCGGCACGAATCCCGGGCCTGCGCCGCCGGTGGCGTCACCAGCTTCATGGACATGCCGAATACCCGGCCGCCCACGCTGGACCGCGCGGCGCTGGAAGCCAAGTACGCGCACGCCGCGGAAGGCTCGGCGGTGAACTACGCCTATTACATGGGCGCCAGCAACGACAACCTGGAAGCGATCCGGGCGATCGACCCGCTCACCACACCCGGCGTGAAGGTATTCATGGGAGCCTCTACCGGCAACATGCTGGTCGACGACCCGGAAACCCTCGACGGCATCTTCCGCGACTGCCCCACTCCGATCATCACGCATTGTGAAGACACCCCGACGATCGACGCGCTGCACGCGCTAGCTCGCGAAAAGTACGGCGAGGACATCCCGGCCCGGGAGCATCCGCTGATCCGCTCGCGCGAGGCCTGCATCAAGTCGACCCGGCTGGCGATCTCGCTGGCGCAGAAGCACGGCACCCGGTTGCACGTGCTGCACATCTCCACCGCCGACGAGCTGGCGCTGTTCCAGCCCGGCCCGCTCCGGCGTCAGGACGGTTCGCGCAAGCAGATCACCGCCGAGACCTGCGTGCATTTCCTGCATTTCGACGATCGCGACTACGAGCGGCTGGGCTTTCTGATCAAGTGCAATCCGGCGATCAAGACCGCCGCCGACCGCGAGGCGATCACCCGGGCGCTGGCCGAAGGCCGCATCGACGTACTGGCCACCGACCACGCACCGCACCTGCTGGAAGAGAAGGCGCAGAAGTACGACAAGGCGCCGTCCGGCCTGCCGCTGGTGCAATTCGTGCTGCAGGCCGCGCTGCAGCGCGTGTTCGAAGGGAAGCTGACGTTGGAACGGGTGGTCGATGCGGTGGCCCACGCACCGGCCATCTTGTTCGACGTGAAAGAGCGCGGCTACCTGCGCGAAGGCTACGCCGCCGACCTGGTACTGGTCGATCCGAACAAGCCGCACACGGTGACCCGCGCCGAAGTGCTGTCCAAATGCGCCTGGGCGCCGTTCGAGGGCGAAACGTTCTCCAGCTCGATCGTCGGCACCTTCGTCAATGGGCGGCGGGTATGGGATGGCTCGACCGTGGACGATGACGTACGCGGGCAGCGGCTGGCGTTTGATCGTTGATGCGGACAGAAGGTCTTCGCTCTGGCCAATCAGAAGGGCAGGAGCATCGCGACTGAAGTCGCTCCTACAAAAGCGCCTGCAAGATAGGTGGTTTTCGGCTAACACCCATCACCTCGCCTCGATCCTCTCAACCCCCAAGGAGACTCCCTTCGGTCGCCGAGAGGGAGAGAAAGAATGCGGTTACGGCGTCGAGCCGTAGCCGCCTTCCACGCCCTTGCTCGCGTAAGCCACCGCGTCATGCGGATGCAGGCTTTCCTGGTGCTCGACGCGGATGTGGAAATCGCTGAGCGCGGCGTCGGCATCCAGCGCCTTCTGGATACGCCGGGCAGCATCCTCGCAGAACATCAGGTTGCCGCCGTTGGCCAGCGCGAACGCCTGTTCGTCCTCGCGCTTGACCGCGGTCTGCACCGGCGTCCCGAGCGCGTGCTCGGCGCGGTCGATCAGATCGATCAAGCGGAAGCCGGCACGAGCGACCGGGCGAACGCGCAGGCGCGCCACGCTGCGCTGGGCGTGCGGCGTGGCGACGATGCCGTGTTCGCTGCCTAACCAGACCAGCACCGCCGCGTGGTCGATCGGCTCTGCGGCGTCGAAGTCGCTGGCGAACTGGTCCTGGATCAACTGGCGCGACAGCGCGGCCGAGGCCGGACAGGTGGAGGAGTAAACCACCTCGGTGCCGAATTCCAGCAGGAACTCGTCGCCGGCAAGGCTGGCTTCGATGCACACCGGATAGGCGCGCCAGCCGCGGTTGGCGCTGCGCAGGGCCGGGCGGCGCACCAGCTGTTCGAAATGGATGCTGAGGCAGGCGCGGTCGGACAAGTCCTTGTGCGAGTCGAGAAATCCGCGCAGCAGCGCGTGCAGCGAGTCCACCGTGAGCGCCTGCGTGCTCAGCGCCTGCTCGACCTGCAGGTAGAGTCGCGACATGTGGATGCCACGCTTGTCCGGCCGGTTCAGATTGACGAAGGCGCCGACCCGCGCACTGGCCCGCTGTATTTCTCCGTCGCCCGCATCGAACAACACCGGCACCTGGATGTCGGCCATGCCGACCCAGTCGAGTGCGCCGGCAAGATGCGGCTGCGCGTGCACGGCAACGTCGGGCAGCAGGCGGGCGGTATTTTCCTGATTCGGCATCGTTGGATCCTGACATCGGCGAGCACGTCGCCGCGAAGCAGACAATCTTGGGGCGGGGAGCCCACCGCGCAATAGTAGTGTGACGGAAACGCTGCGTCCGTCCCGAGCCGGTTTACATCACTTGCCGGCGCCACGCACGGGCGGCCTGCCATGCCTGCAAGGTGGTCGCCAGACCGCTGCGCGGCTGGCCGGCCTGCAAGGTCGCCAGCGCATCGCCGGCATGCGCGGCACGCTGCGCCAGCCGGCTGGCATGACGCGATTCCAGTGCGCGAAACACGCTTAGCGGACCGGGCAGCGTCGTCGATTCTTTCCAACTGGCCAGCAGATCCTGCAGTTGAGCCCTGACCGCCTGCTGTCGCGCTTCGCTGGCGGTGCGCAATTGCATGCGGCTGAGCCCATGCCGCGCCAACCGCGCCATCGGCAGCGGGAGGCGATCGCGCTCGGCGTCCTGCTCCAGCCGCAACAGCGCGTACAGCAGGTGATTGAGCGTGGCGACCCGGGCCGCCCGCGCCGGCGATGCGTCGGCGCCATACCACCAGGCGGTTTCCAACGCGGCCATGCCACCATGCAGCGGCAGCGCGGCGTCGATCTGTGCGGGAAAATCCGTGGAGGTGCCCTGCTCCAGCTGAGCCATCGCGGCCAGCACCGGGGCCAGCCACAGGTTGCTGGCGATGGCATGCGCCCGCTCGTCGTCGAACAACACCTGGGTCAGCGGATGACGGCCGCCGCTGGTCGCCGCCCCGGCCAGTTCCTCGGCCCACCAGTTGAGCTTGGCCACCGCCACCTGCGGCTCGCGAATGCCGTAGGCGGCACCGAGCAGTTCCTGCTCCAGCGCAGCCAGCGCGACATGACCGGGATAGCGCCGGCCATCGACGAATACCAGCGCGACGCGCTGCTGCGGCTGCACCGCCAGCCACTTGTCGATGAAGCCTTGCAATACAGCGCTCTGTTCGACCAGCTCGATCATGCGGCGACCGGCTGCAACTGCAGCAACGCGACCAGTTCGGCTGGATGAGCCAGCACGACATCGGCACCCCAGGTGTGCGGATCTCCGCCGTCGAGATAACCCCAGCTCACTGCCACCGTGTACAAGCCGGCCGCCATGCCGGCCTGGATGTCGCGGCGATCGTCGCCGACGAACAGGCAATGGGCCGGTTCCACGCCGGCCCATTCGCAGGCCAGCAGCACGGGCGCCGGATCGGGCTTCTTCACCGGCAAGGTATCGCCGGATACCACCGCGCTGACGCGACCGGCCCAGCCGATGCGACTGACCAGTTCGTCGGTGAGGAACCCCGCCTTGTTGGTGACGATGCCCCAGTGCAAGCCGTGTGCCTCGATCCGCGCGAGCAGGTCGTCGACGCCATCGAATGCCTTGGTCTGATGTGCCATCGCGGCTTGATACAGCTGCAGGTAGCGGGGTATCAGCGCTTCCAGCGCGGGCTCGCCGCGCTCGGCAAACGCACAGCGCAGCACGGCACGCGCACCACGCGAAACCACCTCGCGCACTGGCGCATACGGCGGCGGTGCAACACCCTCTTCCGCGCACTGCACGACCAGTGCGGCGTACAGATCGGGGGCGCTGTCGAGCAAGGTGCCATCCAGGTCGAACAGCACGCCCCGGATAGTTTCGGGTAGCGGCTTCATGCAGGTTTTCGACCGCAGGAAGTCCCTGTGGGACGCGCGCTGAGCACGTAATTGACTGCGGTGATCCTGCTCAGCCATGCCTTGCGATTGATCGGGTTGTAGCCGAGCCCGGAGACGTCTTCCAGTTCCAGCCCGGCATGGCGCAGCAGACGACCCAGCTCGGACGGCTTCAGGAACTGCGCGTAGTGATGGGTGCCGCGCGGCAGCATCCGCATCACGTATTCGGCGCCCACGATGGCCGCGCCGAACGCAGCCGGCGTGCGGTTGATGGTGGACATGAACAGATGCCCCCCGGGTTTGAGCATGGCAGCCAGATCGTTTACCAGCGCCGCCGGATCGGGCACGTGCTCGATCAGTTCCATGCAGCACACCACATCGAAACCGGCCGGCTCGGCGGCGGCCAGATCGGCCGAGGATTGCACGCGGTAATCGACCTCGAGGTTCGACTCGTGCAAGTGCAGCTTGGCGATCTCGATCACCTTCTCGCCGAGATCGATGCCGCTGACCCTGGCGCCGGCGCGGGTCAGCGCCTCGCTCAACAGACCGCCACCACAACCGACGTCGGCCACGCGGGCATCACGCAGATCGACGCGTGACCCGATGTAGGCCGCACGCACCGGATTGAGATCGTGCAGCGGACGCGACTCGCCATCCGGATCCCACCACCGCGCAGCGAGATCGCCGAAGCGGGCGATTTCCTCGGGACTTACGTTAGGCGGGTCGGGACTTACGTTAGGCGGGGCGTTCGCTCCTGCAGGTGCGGGGGTTTGCGACGGACTCGCATTCGTGGTCTGCATTGTCGAATCCTCCAAGGACGCCATCGAGTTTAATGCGCCTGCCACTCGTGCACCGTGATGTCCCAGCCACCGCTGAGATGCACGGGGTCACTGTGCGCGATCGCGGTCGCCTCCGCCAGATCGGCCGCGTGCAACAGATACGCTCCGCCGGACTTGTCGCCGAACGGGCCTGACAATTCCACCCGGCCCTGCTCGCGCAACCGGTCGAGAAACGCCTGGTGCAGCGGCACCACTGCTGGATCGAAATGCGGGCGGCGCATGGCCAGGATCAGATAACGGTTCATCGAAGGCTCCGACTCAGGCTGCGGCGATGCGTTCGCGCCAGGCGCGCGTCTTGTCCAGGATCGCCGCGGTATCGACACCGATCAGCTGGCGTTCGGCCAGTTTGCGCCTGCCGGCAATCCACACGTCGCTGACCTGATGACGACTGGCGGCGTAGACCAGCTGCGAAATCACATGGAACATCGGCTGGGTTTCCAGATCGTCCAGGCGAACGGCGGCGAAGTCGGCCTGCTTGCCGACCTCGATCGAACCGATCTTCGCTTCCAGGCCAAGCGCCCTGGCGCCGTTGAGCGTGGCGGCGCGCAACGCGAACGCGGCATCGAACGCCGCCGCATCGCCAGCCACGGCCTTCGCCAGCAGCGCGGCGGTACGCATCTCGCCGAACATGTCCAGATCGTTGTTCGACGCGCAGCCATCCGTGCCCAGCGCCACATTGACGCCGGCCACTCGCAGCTTCTCCGCCGGACAGAAGCCGGAAGCCAGCTTGAGGTTGGATTCCGGGCAGTGCACCACCGAGACGCCGGCCGCAGCGCACGCGGCGATCTCGCCATCGGTCAGCTGGGTCATGTGCACGGCGATCAGGCGATCGTTGACCAGCCCCAGCTTCTGCAGCCGCTGGAACGGACGCAGGCCGCTCTTGGCCTTTTCGTCCTCGACCTCGTGGGCGGTCTCGTGCGTGTGCAGATGCACCGGGATGTCGAGCTGGTCGGACAGCACGCGGATGCGCTGGAAGCTCTCGTCAGATACCGTGTACGGCGCGTGCGGTGCGAACGCGGTGCCGATCAGGCCGTCGCCGAGAAAGCTGTCGTGCACTTCACCTGCGCGTTCGAAGTATTCGTCCTGGCTTTTTGCCCAGGCGGTGGGGAACTCGATCACCGGCAGGCCGACCACCGCGCGGAAGCCCATGCGCCGATAGGTTGCGCCGATCACGTCGGGAAAAAAGTAGTTCTCGTTGGCGCAGGTGGTGCCACCGCGCAGCATTTCGGCCACCGCCAGCTCGACGCCGTCGCGCACGAACTCGGGCCCGATCACCTTCGCCTCGGCCGGCCAGATGTGCTGCTGCAGCCAGACCATTAGCGGCAAGTCGTCGGCGAGACCGCGCAGCAAGGTCATCGGGTTGTGCGTGTGGCTGTTGATCAGGCCGGGGATCAGTACATGTTCGGGCAGCGCGACGCGCTCGCACGGGGCATAGGCGACGCGGGCGTCGGCGACCGGCAGCAGCGCGACGATACGATCGTCCTGCACAACGACCGCATGATTCTCCAGCACCACCGCATGCGGCTCGACCGGCACCACCCAGCGGGCTTCGATCATCAGGTCGACGGTTTGCGCTGTCATCGGGTTCATCCTGGACTCGCTCCATGCAGGTACTGGTTTGAGATACGACATGGGGCGGTACCTCGCGGTGGCCGCCCCATGTTCTGGATCGTCATGCGTTTGATCGTCATTCCGGCGCGGGCGGAAATCAAGTGAAGTACTCGCGCGTGGCACGCAAAATCCATTTCGTGTGCCACGCACGATTTCCTGAACTGGATCCCTGCCTTCGCAGGGATGACGAACTGGCAAAGGCGCGAGCGGGGCTCGCGCGCCGGTTCGTCACTTCACGCGGCTGTCGTATTCGCCGGTGCGAGTATCGACCTTGATGATTTCATCCTGATTGACGAACAGCGGCACGCGTACCACGGCACCGGTCTCCAGCGTGGCCGGCTTGCCACCGCCGCCCGAGGTATCGCCACGCACGCCCGGATCGGTCTCGACAATCTTCAGCTCGACGAACTTCGGCGCCTGTACCGCGATGATGCCGCCATTGAACAAGGTGACGACACACTCTTCCTCGCCCTTCAGCCACTTCCACGCGTCGCCCATCGCGGCGAGCGAGGCAGGCACCATCTCGAAGGTTTCCATGTTCATGAAGTGCCAGACGCGGTCCTTGCCGATGCCGTCGATAAACGAAAGCTGCATGTCGGTATCGGTGGCGTCGGCTTCCTCGAAGGAGTCGCTGGACTTCAGCGTCTGCTCGGTGGTGCGGCCGTCCTTCAGATTGCGGATGCGGATGCGGGTGAACGCCTGGCCCTTGCCCGGCTTGACGAAGTCCGCCTCGGTGATGAGCCACGGATCGCCGTTATGGATGATCTTCTTACCCGTTTTGACGTCATTGAGGCCAAGGGTCGCCATGCGTTATCTGCTCCGGAGGTAAAACCGCCCCGCAAGACGGCTAAAATGGGTATCTGTCACGGGCTCGAGCGCCCGCCCAAGGCCCGCCATGATAACCGCAAGCTCCGGCGCCCGCATTACGCCGTCCACCGATACCCCGACGACCGACTGGCGCCAGCTCTGGCGCGAAGCCGTGACCGATGCCGGCGAACTGCTGGGGCTGCTCGGCCTGCAGCACCTCGCCGGACAGCTGCCGCCGGCGGACGCCGGTTTCCAGTTGCGCGTACCGCGGGGCTTCGTCGCCCGCATGCGGCATGGCGACGCAAGCGATCCGCTGCTGTTGCAGGTATTGCCGCAGCTGGCCGAACTCGACGAGGTGGCGGGCTTCGCGGTCGACGCGGTCGGCGACCTGGCCGCGCGCGCGGCGCAGGGGGTGCTGCACAAATACCATGGCCGGGCGCTGCTGATTGCCAGCGGCAGCTGCGCGATCAACTGCCGCTACTGCTTCCGCCGGCACTTTCCGTATGGGGAGGAAATGGCCGCTGCAGGCCAGTGGCGGCAGGCGCTGGAACATCTGCGCCGGGATGACTCGATCAGCGAACTGATTCTCTCCGGCGGCGACCCGCTGGCGCTGGCTACCGGCAAGCTGGAGGAATTGAGCCGGGGCCTGGCCGATTTGCCGCACGTCACGCGTCTGCGCATCCACACCCGCCTGCCGGTGGTGCTGCCCGAGCGGATCGACCCTGCGTTCACCGCCTGGCTGGCTGCGTTGCCGCTGCAGAAGGTCGTGGTACTGCACGCCAACCACGCCAACGAGTTCGACGGACATGTCGATGCCGCGTGCGCACGGTTGCGCGATACCGGCGCCAGCCTGCTCAACCAGTCGGTGCTGTTGCGCGGGGTCAACGATGATGCCGAGGTGCTGGCCGGGTTGTCCGAGCGACTGTTCGCCGCCGGCGTGCTGCCGTACTACCTGCACCAGCTCGACCGCGTGCAGGGCACGGCCCATTTCGAGGTCGACGACGCCTCTGCGCAGGCGTTGATGGAAGCGCTGCGCGCGCGGCTGCCGGGCTATCTGGTGCCCCGGCTGGTACGTGAGGTGGGCGGCGAGGCCTCCAAGCGGCCGGTATGAGCCGGGTAGCGGCACCGTCATGCGGTTTTTGCTGGCGGCGGGTGGCGGAATCCGTTACAAACATCAGTGACAGACGGCCGTGCAAATCGGCTCGAGCGGCCTGCGGCGATCAACGGACAGCTTAACGCCCCATGAAAAAAGACTACGTCATCAAGATCCTCTTCATCGAGAACTCGCTCGAGGAAGCGGAACAGATCATCAGCCTGCTGCGCAATACCGGCATCGCCGTGCGACCGGCCCGCGCCACCAATGTCGAACAAGTCCAGACAGCCGTAAACGAACTCGAGCCGGATGTGGTGATGTTCGATCCGGCGGTCACCACCCTCACGCTGGCCGAAGCGGTGAAGGTGCTCGACGCGTACGGCCGGGATTACACCTTGCTGGGCCTGGTCAACACGATGGAAAACCAGGTCATTGCCGACCTGTTCGTGCATGGCGCGCGTGGCGTCGCCTCGCGCAGCCAGCCGAAGCAGCTGATTGCAGTCCTGCAGCGCGAGTTCGAATCTCTGCAGACGCGGCGTCAGGTGCGCCGTCTGGAAACCGCGCTGCGCGAATCGGAACGACGCTGCGACGCACTGCTCGACTCCTCGACCGACGCGATCGCCTACGTGCACGAGGGCATGCACGTGCGTGCCAACCAGGCCTATCTGGAGACGTTCGGCTACGAGAGCTTCGATGACCTGCTCGGCCTGCCGGTGCTGGACATGATCGACTCGGCCAACGCCGACGAGTTCAAGGCTCTGCTGCGCGGCCATGCCCGTCAGGAAAAGCTGCCATCCCAGCTCATCCTGCACGCGCGCCGCGCCGATGGCAGCCACTTCGATGCCACGGTGGAGTTCGCACCGGCCACATTCGAGGGCGAACCGTGCCTGCAGATCGTGTTCCGCCGGCAAATGGTCGACCCGGCGGTGCTGGCGCAACTGCAGCGCGACCCGGTCACCGGTCTGTTCAATCGCGCCCACATGCTGGCCTGCGTCGACGATGCGGTCACCGCCGCTGCCAAGGGCAAGAAGGGCCAGTCGCTGCTGCTGGTCGAACCGGACAACTGGGGCTCGCTGGTGGGCGGCATCGGCCTGGGCAAGGCCGACGAGCTGCTGGCCGCCTTCGCCGACCGCATCCGCATGCTGCTGGGCGCCGACGATGTCGCCGGCATGCTCGCCGAACACACCCTGGGCGTGGTGCTCGACTCGCGCTCGGACGAGGCGATCAGGGAATGGATCGCCAAACTGCAGCACAGCGTCAGCAACAAGATTTTCGATGCCGGCGCCCGCTCGATCACGGTCACCGCCAGCGTCGGCGGCAGCCTGCTGGGCGAGAAGAACGCCAATACCGAGCTGCTGCTCAATCAGGCGAGCCTGGCCTTGCGCACTGCGCAAAGCCTTGGCGGCAGCCAGGTTGAACTGCACGATCCGGCGGCGCGGGAAAAGGCCGACGAGGAGCGTGATCGCTACTGGCTGGACCTGTTGCAGCAGGCGCTGACGAAGAATGGGCTGGTGCTCTATCACCAGCAGACCATCAGCCTGCAGGATGCCGAGGGCGACTATTCGGAAATCCTGCTGCGCATGAACGGGCCGCAAGGCGAAGTGTTGCCCGGCTTCTTCATGCCGATCGCCGAAAAACACAACCTCACCGGCGCGATCGACCGCTGGGTGCTCGACCAGGCCATCAGCGCGCTGCAGGCGCGCGAGGCGCAGGGGCAGCAGACCACCTTCTTCATCAAGCTCACCGCGGCTTCGCTGCACGACGACACCTTGCTGCCGTGGCTGCGCGAACGGCTTGGCCACGCGGCGCTCAAGCGTGGTCATCTGGTGCTGGAAATGACCGAGAGCAAGGTGATGACGCTGCTGCGCCCGGCGCAGGAGTTCGTCAATGGCTGGAAGAAGCTGGGCGGCCGTTTCGCGCTGGAGCAGTTCGGCTCGGGCCTGAATTCATTCCAGCTGCTCAACCATGTCGACGCCGATTACCTGAAGATCGACCGCAGCTACATGGCCGAGCTGCCGCAACATCCGGAGAGCCAGAAAAAGATCACCGAGATATGCCTGCAGGCGCGCGAACTGAAGCGCCAGACCATCGCCGAATGGGTCGAGGACGCGACCAGTACGTCGTTGCTGTTCGCCTGCGGCGTCGACTTCGTGCAGGGCAATTTCCTGCAGCAGCCGATGCGGCTCGAGTAACCGGCGGGCGGTGCCTGCCAAACTCCTTCGCCGACGGACCGACAGCAAAAACCCGCGGATCGCTCCGCGGGTTTTTCATGCAGCCAGCAATCCCGAACGGATTACTTGACGGCGGATGCGGCAGCTGCTGCCTTGGCGCTGATCTTGGCGGCGGAGACCGCGGCGATGTCTTCCTTGATGCGGGCCGCCTTGCCTTCCAGGCCACGCAGGTAATACAGCTTGGCGCCGCGCACCTTGCCCTTGCGCTTCACGGTCAGCGAATCGATGGCCGGGCTGTGCGCCTGGAACACGCGCTCCACGCCGGTGCCATGGGAAATCTTGCGCACCGTGAAGGCCGAATGCAGGCCGCGGCTGCGCTTGGCGATGACGATACCCTCGAACGCCTGCACGCGCTCGCGGTTGCCTTCCTTCACCTTGACGTTGACCACCACGGTGTCGCCGGGGCTGAATTCCGGCAGCTGGCGGGTGATCTGCTCGGATTCGAACTGTTCAATGATCTTGTTCATGGCGCACCTGTCGGTTCACTTTAGCGATATCAATGCTGCGGTCGTCTTTCGGCCGCATCGTCTTGCCGCAACCGCTCGGCTTGAGCATGTTCACGGCGGAATTCATCCAGCAAGGCCCGGGATCCAGCATCCAGCCCACGCTGCGACAACAAGTCCGGGCGGCGCAACCAGGTTCGTCCCAGCGATTGCTTCAGGCGCCAGCGGGCAATCGCCGCATGGTCACCGGACAGCAGCACCTCCGGTACATCACCCAGCGCATCATGCACCGGTTTTCCATAATGCGGACAATCCAGCAGGCCATCCGAGAATGAATCCTGCTCGGCCGACTGCGCGTGATTCAACGCACCGCCCTGCAAGCGTCCCACCGCGTCGATGATCACCGCTGCGGCCAGCTCGCCGCCGGACAGCACATAATCGCCGATGGAAAGCTCCTCGTCGACCTCGTGCGCCAGCAGGCGCTCGTCCACACCTTCATAACGTCCACAGAGCAGCGCGATGCGCGGCAATTTCGCCAGCGCTTCCACCCTGCCCTGCGTCAGCCGCGCTCCCTGCGGACTGAGATAAATCAGATGCACCGGTTCCGCTGCCGCGTCCCGCATGGCCGCCAGGGTCGTGCGCAACGGCTCGATCATCATCACCATGCCGGGACCGCCGCCATACGAGCTGCTGTCGACGGAACGGTGCCTGTCGGTGCTGTAGTCGCGCGGATTCCAGGTTTCCACCTGCAACAACTCGCGTTGCTGCGCGCGTCCCACCACACCAACGGCGGCACACTGAAGCACGAAGTCGGGAAACAGGCTGACGACATCGATGCGCATGATCCCGATCCTCAAGCCCCGCGACCCGGCGACGTCAGAATTCGGGATCCCAGTCCACCACCATGCGCCCTGCGGACAAGTCCACCGAACGCACATACGAACCCTGGATGAAAGGAATCAGCCGCTCGCGCTCGCCGTCCCTCACTACCACGACGTCGTTGGCACCGGTGGCGAACAGGTGACTGACCCGCCCCAGCTTCACGTCTTCCGTGGTGACAACCTCGAGTCCCTCGAGATCGACCCAGTAATACTCATCCTTCGCGGGAGGCGGTAGCTGCTCACGGGCCACATAGATGTCATGGCCGATCAACGCTGCTGCGTGTTCCCGGTCGTCCACGCCTGGCAACTGGGCCACCATGCCCTTGCCCTGCGAACGACCCTTCGCTCCCGAGATCTGCGTCTCCACACCCGGCGCTGCGGTAAGCAGCCACGGCTGGTAGTCGAAGATCCGCATGCGCGGCTCAGCCCAGGATTCGATCTTGAGCCAGCCCTGCACACCGTACAGCCCGACGATGCGTCCGATCAGGACGCGTCGACTGGCTGCGGTCATACTCAGGCAGCCTGCAGCTTGCCGGCTTCCTTCACCAGCGCGGCGACCTTGTCGGTCAGCTGAGCGCCCTTGCCCACCCACTCCTTGACG
Source organism: Rhodanobacter terrae (assembly GCF_042657005.1). Classification (NCBI taxonomy): domain Bacteria; kingdom Pseudomonadati; phylum Pseudomonadota; class Gammaproteobacteria; order Lysobacterales; family Rhodanobacteraceae; genus Rhodanobacter; species Rhodanobacter terrae. The sequence goes on along the minus strand of NZ_JBHSNG010000005.1, from coordinate 173,485 downwards.
CGCTCGACGTTCAGCTCAAGGCGCTTGTCCTTGCCCGACGCGACCGGGTTGTAATAGCCGATGTTCTCGATGTTGCGGCCGTCGCGCTTGCTGCGCTGATCGGTCACGACGACGTGGTAGAACGGACGGCCCTTGGCGCCACCGCGCGAAAGACGAATCTTGACCATGGTAAAACTCCAGAATTGCCGAATCAGCGGCAGGCACACGAGAGACGTGCGCGGTAAACGGGGCATTTTAATGGAAAACGGGGAAAAGGGAAGGCCTGATGGCGGGAAGTGAGTTCCTCACTCTCAGCGCATCGGCGGCAGCCCGCCGCCCATGCCCTTCATGGCACCCCGCATCTGTCGCATCAGGCCCTTGCTGCCACCCTTGGACAGCTTGGACATCATCTTTTCCATCTGCATGTATTGCTTGAGCAGGCGGTTGACGTCGGCCGGCTGGGTGCCTGAACCGCGCGCCACGCGGGCGCGGCGAGAACCGTTCAGCAGATCCGGATGGCGACGTTCCTTCTTGGTCATCGAACTGATGATGGCCACCATCCGCTTCATCTCGCCGTCGTCAACCTTGGATTTGACGCTGTCCGGCAGGTTGGACACGCCAGGCAGCTTGTCCATCAAGCCCGCCAACCCACCCATATTGCTCATCTGCTCCAGCTGATCCTTCATGTCGTTCAGGTCGAAGCGCTTGCCCTTCATCACCTTCTGGGCAAGTTTCTGCGCCTTCTCCTGGTCGACCTTGCGCTCGACCTCCTCGACCAGCGACAGCACGTCGCCCATGCCGAGGATGCGCTGCGCGAGACGATCCGGGTGGAACGGCTCCAGCGCGTCAGTCTTCTCGCCGGCGCCGAGGAACTTGATCGGCCGGCCGGTCACATAACGCACGGACAGCGCCGCGCCGCCCCGGGCATCGCCATCGGTCTTGGTCAGGACCACGCCGGTCAGCGGCAGGGCTTCGCTGAACGCCTTGGCGGTGTTGGCCGCATCCTGGCCGGTCATCGAGTCGACCACGAACAGGGTTTCGATCGGCGTGATCGCGGCGTGCAAAGCCTTGATCTCGGCCATCATCGCCTCGTCCACGTGCAGGCGACCGGCGGTGTCGACGATCAACACGTCGACCACTTCCCGACGGGCCGCCGCGACCGCGGCCCTGGCGATGGCGACCGGGTCCTGGCCCGACTCGGACGGGAAGAACTTCACGCCGACCTGCTCGGCCAGCGTGCGCAATTGCTCGATCGCGGCCGGACGATAGACGTCGCAGCTGACCACCATCACCTTTTTCTTCTTGCGCTCGGTCAGCAGCCGCGCCAGCTTGGCCACCGTGGTGGTCTTGCCGGCACCTTGCAGGCCGGCCATCAGCACCACGGCAGGCGGCTGCTGGGCCAGATTCAGCTCCGTGTTGGCGACACCCATCACCGTGGTCAGCTCGTCGCTGACCACCTTGATCAGCGCCTGGCCCGGCGACAGGCTCTTCAGCACGTCCTGGCCGACCGCACGCACCTTGATGCGCTGGATCAGCGCCTGCACCACCGGCAAGGCGACATCCGCCTCCAGCAATGCGATGCGCACCTCGCGCAACGACTCGCGGATGTTCTCCTCCGTCAGCCGGCCGCGGCCGCGCAGGCGATTGACGGTGGTGGAAAGGCGTTGGCTGAGCGACTCGAACATGGCGAAACCGGCAAACTGGAAAGTTTCCGATTATAGCGGACCGAGCGCCGCTCCCCCCATGCACGCCTGGCGGGGCCTGTGCGACACTTGATGGCTATGATCATCCATGTCTTTGCGTTGCTGTCCATCGCGCTCTATCTCGCTGCAGCCGTGGGGCTGGCGCGGCCGTTGCTGAGCGGCGGCCAACCGCTGAACCGGCTGGCGCTGTACCTGGCTGGCGGCGCGGTAGCGATGCACGCCGGCATCCTGCTGGGTATGCACCGCGGTGCGCTGGACCTGCACTTCTTCGCCGCGCTGTCGCTGGTCGCCTTCGTGGTATCGGCACTGACCCTGCTGGTGAATCTCTCGCGGCCGGTCGCCGCACTCGGCGTCATCGTGTTTCCGCTGACGGCCGCACTGATAGCTGTAGACAGCTTCCTGGCGCCGCCCACGATGCCGCTCGCCATGGACTGGCAGATCAAGCTGCATGTCACGGTGGCGCTGATCGCATTCAGCGTGCTGTCGATCGCCAGCGTATTCGCGATTCTGCTCGCGGTGCAGGAACGCGCCTTGCGCCATCGCCAGTTCGGTCCGTGGCTGCGCGCGTGGCCGCCGCTGACCTTGACCGAGACGTTGCTGTTCCGGCTGATCGGCGCGGGCTTCGTGCTGCTGACGCTGACCTTGCTCACCGGTGCGCTGTTCGTCGACAACCTGTTCGGCCAGCACCTGGCGCACAAGACGATATTGTCGATCGTGGCATGGCTGGTATTCGGCGTCCTGCTCTACGGCCGCTGGCGCCGCGGCTGGCGCGGCCAGCGCGCGGTCAACCTCACGCTGCTCGGGATGGCGGCGCTGGTGGCAGCCTTCTTCGGCTCGAAGTTCGTGCTGGAGCTGATCCTGCATCGCCCGCTGACCTGATCGCGCCAGGTCGCTCTCGAGGCACTCAGCGACAGGCGTCGATCGCTTCCGCCAGCCGCTCCACCCCGATCACCTCCATCTCGCCGACGCGGCCCTTCTTCGGCCCATTCGCCTTCGGCACGATCGCGCGGCGGAAGCCGTGATGCGCGGCTTCCTTCAGGCGCTCCTCGCCGTTCGGCACCGGGCGGATCTCGCCGGACAGTCCGACCTCGCCGAACGCGACGGTGTGTTCCGGCAGCGGCCGGTCGCGCAGCGACGACAACACCGCCAGCAGCACCGGCAGATCGACCGCCGTCTCCTGCACCCGGATGCCGCCGACCACGTTGACGAACACGTCCTGGTCGTACGCCGCCACGCCTCCGTGCCGATGCAGCACGGCCAGCAGCATGGCCAGCCGGTTCTGTTCCAGCCCGAGCGTGACGCGGCGGGGATTACCCAATGAAGACTGATCCACCAGCGCCTGCACTTCGACCAGCAGCGGCCGGGTGCCTTCGCGCGTCACCATCACCGCACTGCCCGAGGTTGGGCCATTGTGCGAGGAGAGGAAGATCGCCGACGGATTCGGCACCTCGCGCAGGCCTTTGTCGGACATCGCGAACACACCCAGTTCGTTCACCGCACCGAAGCGGTTCTTGAACGCACGAAGGATGCGGAAACGGCTGCCGGACTCGCCCTCGAAATACAGCACCGCGTCGACCATGTGCTCGAGCACGCGCGGACCGGCGATGCCGCCCTCCTTGGTGACGTGGCCGACCAGGAATACCGAGGTGCCGGTTTCCTTCGCGAAACGAGTGAGCTTGGCGGCAGATTCGCGCACTTGGCTCACCGAGCCCGGCGCCGCGGCGAGCAACTCGGTCCAGATCGTCTGGATCGAATCGATCACCAGCACGCGCGGCCGCGATGCCATCGCCTGTTCCAGAATGCGCTCGATGCAGGTCTCCGCCAGCGCCTGCAGCGGCTCCAGCGGCAAGCCCAGCCGCTGCGCCCGCGACGCCACCTGCGACAGCGACTCCTCGCCGGTGACGTACACGCTGGGCAGGTGCGCGCCCAGCGTGCCCAGCATCTGCAGCAGCAAGGTCGACTTGCCGATGCCGGGATCGCCACCGATCAGCACCACCGAGCCTTGTACCAGTCCGCCGCCGAGTACCCGGTCCAGCTCGCCGATGCCGGTCAGCGTGCGTGCCTCGGTGGTCAACGCCACTTCGGTCAGCGGCGTGATGCGCGCCACACCGGCCGCGTTGCCCGCATAGCTGGAACGTTGCGCCCCGACGGACGACGCGGCTGCCGACGCCGGCGTCAGCACAATGGCGCTCAGCGTATTCCACACCCCGCATTCGACGCACTGCCCTTGCCACTTGTTGTGCTCGGCGCCGCACTCGGTGCAGACGTAGGCGGTCTTGGCTTTGGCCATGCGGGTTCCCGGCTGGATACGATGACGCTGAGCTTAGCCTGCGGCCATCGCATGCGGCGAGACGCATCGGCCCGGGACCCTGTCAGCTTTCGTCTTCCACGCCATGCCAGTCAATGTTCGTCTTCGACGAACAGCACCCGGCGTGTCATGCCGCAGGTGAGGTCATAGGAGATCGTGCCGGATTGCGCGGCGATCAGTTCGACCGGCAACTCCGCGCCCCACAACAGCACGCGGTCGCCGATTTTCGCGGCCGGCGCATCGCGCAGGTCCAGCGTGATCAGGTCCATCGAGACGCGGCCGATCAGCGGAACGCGCCGATCGCCGACCAGCACCGGTGTGCCGGCCATGGCACTGCGCGGATAGCCGTCGCCGTAACCGACGGCAGCCACTCCGACCGGCATGTCTTCGGGACATGTCCAGGTGCCGTTGTAGCCGATGCGTTCACCGCGTTTGATCGGGTTGATCGCGATCAGGCGCGTGCTCAGCGTCATCGCGGGACGAAAGCCGAAATCCGCGCCGGTCTTGCCCTCGACCACCGACAAGCCGTACAGCAGGCCGCCCGTGCGCACCCAGTCGCCGCGCGCGTCGGGCCAGCCAACCACGGCGGCGGAATTGGACAGCGAGCGCGGCCCCCGGAACATTCTTGTCGCCTCGTCGAAGCAGGCGATCTGCGCCAGCGTCTGCTGGCCGTCGAAGATTTCGGAATCGGAGAAGTGGGTGAGCAGGCCGATTTCGGGATCGATACCGAGCATTGCAGCGAGTCGGGCATGCACGTCGGCCACGCGCTCCGGCGCGAAGCCTAGCCGATGCATGCCACTGTCGATTTTCAGCCAGACGCGCAGCCGTCCGCGCGCCGGCTCGGCCTGCGTCAGCCACTGCAGTTGCGCCTCATGATGGATCGCCGCGTCCAGCTGCAGCCGCTGCATTTCGGCGATATCGCGGGCGTTGTCGGGGCCGGACAGCACCACGATGCGCTGCTGGTGTCCTGCCGCGCGCAGCCGCAAGCCGTCGCCGAGCGCCGCCACGGCGAACGCCTCGGCTTCGCCGTTCAGCGCGCGGGCAACCCGCTCCAGGCCATGGCCGTAGGCATCGGCCTTGACCACCGCCATCACCTTCGCCGGCGCCGCCAGCGCCTTCAGCCGCGCCAGGTTGTGACGCAATGCGCCGAGGTGGATGGTGGCGACGGTGGTGCGGCTCATGGCAGACGGAAGCCCGGGATCAGTCGAACGACCCGACGAACGAATCCGGCGCGTAGTTCACAAACTTGGTGTAGTGACCCAGGAAGGTCAGCTTGCAGGTATCGGTGGGACCGTTGCGCTGCTTGCCGATGATGATTTCGGCAATGCCCTTGTCCGCCGATTCCTTGTTGTAGTACTCGTCGCGGTAGATGAACATGATCACGTCGGCGTCCTGCTCGATCGCGCCGGACTCGCGCAGGTCCGACATCATCGGACGCTTGTCTGCGCGCTGCTCCAGCGAGCGGTTCAACTGCGACAGGGCGATCACCGGCACGTTCAACTCCTTGGCGAGGCCTTTGAGTGAACGCGAAATTTCTGAAATTTCGGTGGCGCGATTCTCCTTGTTGCCGGGCACCTGCATCAGCTGCAGATAATCGATCACGATCAGGCCCAGGCCACCGTGCTCGCGGTGCAGGCGGCGCGCACGCGAACGCATCTCCACCGGCGACAGGCTGGGCGTGTCGTCGATGAATATCTTGGCATCGGACAGCAGCGCAATGGCGTTGGAGACACGCGGCCAGTCTTCCTCTTCCAGCGTGCCGTTGCGCAGGTGCTGCTGATGGATGCGGCCGACCGAGGAAATCAGACGGAACGCCAGCTGCGAGGAGGACATTTCCATAGAAAACACCACCACCGCTTTCCTGCCGCCCAACGCGGCGGTCTCGGCGATGTTCAGCGCAAACGCGGTCTTGCCCATCGACGGGCGCGCCGCCACGATGATCAGATCCGACGGTTGCAGGCCGGAGGTGAGGCTGTCCAGATCGTTGAAGCCGGTGCTGACACCGGTGAGCTGGCCGCGATTCTCGTAACGCTCGGTCAGCAGGCGGAACGCATCCTTGACCGCCTCGCGCATCGACACCGAATCCTTCTTGCCACGCGCTCCGGATTCGGCGATGTGGAACACCCGCTGCTCGGCGCTTTCCAGCACCTCCTGCACGCTCTTGCCGTCGGGCCGGTAGCCGTCCTCGGTGATCGAGGTGCCGGCGTCGATCAGCTGACGCATCACCGACTTCTCGCGCACGATTTCGGCGTAGGCCGCAATGTTGGCGGCGCTGGGCGTGCTGTTGGCCAGCTCGATCAGGTAGCCGGCGCCGCCGACCATCTCGGCCAGACCGTTGCTCTCGAACCAGTCGCCCAGGGTCACCGCGTCGCACGGCATGCCCTTGTTTGCCAGCTCGTTGATCGCCCGCCAGATCAGCCGGTGATCCTTGCGGTAGAAGTCCTGCTCGGCCAGCCGGTCGGCCACCTTGTCCAGCGCATCCGGTGCCAGCATCAGGCCGCCAAGCACCGCCTGTTCGGCATCGATCGAATGCGGCGGGATGCGCAGCGCCTCGATGGCCGGCGATGAGGATTTGCGTTCGGGCACGAAGGACATCGGCTTACCTCAAGTGAATGGCTCCACGACCGGCAGGCGACGCGCCGACAATCCGCAGGTAGTCACACCTACATCATCATGCGCGACGGCGTCTCACCCGTCGAGACAATAACCCTGTGGATAAGCTGTGACTTGCCGGGTATAAAAGCCGCCCGGTTGCCGGGAGCATAAAAAAACAAACGGGCGCCATGAGGCGCCCGCTTGTTCCGTCAGTGGATGACGGAGTGTCCGCTTACTTGTCGCCGACCACGATCACCTTGACCGTGGTCTGCACGTCGGCGTGCAGGCTCACCACCACGTCGTACTCGCCGGTGTTGCGAAGCGGGCCTTCGCCCAGGATCACTTCACCCTTGTTGACGGTGTGCCCGGCTGCGGCCAGTGCCTCGGCGATATCGCGCGGGCCGACCGAACCGAACAGCTTGCCTTCCGCACTGGCATGCGCGGAGATCGTCACCGACGCGTCGGCCAGCTTGGCCTTGCGGGCTTCGGCGTCGGTCAGCAAGGTGCTGGCTTTCGCCTCGTACTCGGCGCGACGCTGTTCGAACGCGGCCAGGTTGGCGGCATTGACGCGCACGGCCTTGCCCTGCGGCAGGAGAAAATTGCGGCCGTAACCCGGCTTCACGGTGACCTTGTCGCCGAGCGTGCCGAGGTTGCGGACTTTCTGCAGAAGAATGAGTTCCATGATGCTTCCTTTTCGTTAGCGCCGGTGTGGCCCGACGCAGCCAGAGGACGGTTGTCCGAAGGGTGTCTGAAGTCGCGTCCGGCCGTGGCCGGACTAGACCACTGACCACAGCACCAGGCTGCGGTCAGTCACGCTCAGACGTCGTGGTTGTCGGTGTACGGCAGCAGCGAGAGGAAGCGTGCGCGCTTGATCGCGGTAGCCAGCTGGCGCTGGTAGCGCGCCTTGGTACCGGTGATGCGGCTCGGCACGATCTTGCCGTTCTCGGTGACGTACTGACGCAAGGTGTTGAGATCCTTGTAGTCGATCTCCTTCACGTCTTCGGCGGTGAAGCGGCAGAACTTGCGGCGGCGGAAAAACTTGGACATGGTCTGGATTCCTAATCAGTCGTCGCTGTCGCGATCGTTGTCGTCGCGGTCACGCCCACGCGGGCGGCCCTCGCCTTCGCCATCGTCGTCATCGCGGCGACGGGTGGACTTGGCATCGTCCTTTTCCTTCGACTTCAGGATGAAGGACGGCTCGGTATCGGCCTCGTCGCGACGCACGACCAGATGACGCAGCACGGCATCGTTGAAGCGGAAACCCGACTCCAGCTCGTTCAGCGCGTTCTGGCTCACTTCGATGTTGAGCAGCACGTAATGTGCCTTGGCCAGGTTCACGATCGGATAAGCCAGCTGACGACGGCCCCAATCTTCCAGGCGGTGGATCTTGCCGCCGTCGGTCTCGATCAGCGCCTTGTAGCGCTCGAGCATGGCGGGAACCTGCTCGCTCTGGTCAGGATGGACCATGAACACAACTTCGTAATGACGCAGGGTCATTGTGGTTTGACTCCTTGTGGATGCGGCCTTGCGGCCTCGCAGCCTCCCGCCGTTGCGGTGAGGCAAGTGTCCTGCCGGCACCCAAACAGGCGCGGACAGAAGCGGAATTGTACGGTGCCGGCGAATGATCGCGCAAGTCATTGAAAATCATGACCTGCAGGGTGCACGCCGGTCAGCTGACGGTAAAACTCTCGCCGCAGCCGCATTCACCGGTGGCATTCGGGTTGTGGAACACGAAACTGGCATTGAGGCCCTGACGCTGAAAGTCGATCACCGTGCCTTCGACCAGCGCCAGGCTCTTGTCGTTGACGATCAAGGGCAGCCCGTCCACATCGACCACCTGGTCGCCCTCGCCGATCGACTCGGCCAGATCCACCACGTACGCAAACCCGGAACAGCCGGTGCGCTTGACGCCGAAACGCACACCGGCCGCCGCCGGCGCGCCTGCCAGAAAATGGCGCATGCGTTCGTTGGCGGCGGGAGTGATGGTGATGGTCATGGAGCGAATCCAATCTCGAGGAAAAAGCATTGCGGGAGCCCGGAAAGTCGCAGTGCGGGCAACGGCTACATTATCATGCCGGTTTTGGCCTCGCGCGCCGCGCGCACACGCCATTCATCCCTTACGCGCCGATATGCGGCGCATCAGCAGGAGTTTCAACGATGGCGGTGGTCAGTGTGAAGCAGGCTCTCTCCGGCAAGCTCGAAGCCGGCAGCACGGTGACCGTGCGCGGCTGGGTGCGTACCATCCGCGAGTCCAAGGGCGGCCTGTCCTTCGTGAACGTGACCGACGGCTCCTGCTTCGATCCGATCCAGGTGGTAGTCACCGACCAGGTGTCCAACTACGAGAGCGAGGTCAAGCGTATGACCACCGGCGCCGGCCTGGTCGTCACCGGCACCCTGGTTTCCTCGCAGGGCAAGGGCCAGCGCTTCGAGGTCCAGGCCGAGTCGGTCGAGGTCACCGGCTTCGTCGACGACCCGCTGACCTACCCGATCCAGCCCAAGCCGCACACCATGGAGTTCCTGCGCGAAGTCGCGCACCTGCGTCCGCGCACCAACCTGTTCGGCGCGGTCACCCGCGTGCGCCACACCATGATGACGGCGATCCACCGCCACCTCACCGAGCAGGGCTTCTTCTGGATCAACACCCCGATCATCACCACCTCCGATGCCGAAGGCGCCGGCGACATGTTCCGGCTGTCCACGCTGGACCTGGCCAACCTGCCGCGCCTGCCCGACGGCAAGATCGACTTCCGCAAGGATTTCTTCGGCCGCGAGGCGTTCCTCACCGTGTCCGGCCAGCTCAATGTCGAGGCGTATTGCCTGGCGATGAGCAAGGTCTACACCTTCGGCCCGACCTTTCGTGCCGAAAATTCCAACACGCCGCGCCACCTGGCCGAATTCTGGATGGTCGAGCCCGAGATTGCGTTCGCCGACCTCACCGCGGATGCCGATTGTGCCGAGGCGTTCCTGAAGGCGATCTTTAAGGCCGTGCTGGACGAGCGCGCCGACGACATGGCGTTCTTCGCCGAGCGCGTGCAGCCGGATGCGATCAGCCGGATGGAGGCCTTCATCGCCAAGCCGTTCGAACGCATCGACTACACCGACGCGATCGAGATCCTGAAGAACTGCGGCCAGAAATTCGAGTACCCGGTCGCCTGGGGCATCGACCTGCAGACCGAGCACGAACGTTACCTGGCCGAGAAACATATCGGCCGTCCGGTTGTCGTAATGAACTACCCCGAGGCGATCAAGGCGTTCTACATGCGCTTGAACGATGACGAAAAGACCGTGGCAGCGATGGATGTGCTGGCACCGGGCATCGGCGAGATCATCGGGGGCAGCCAGCGCGAGGAACGACTGGACTACCTCGACCGCCGCATGATCCAGTTCGGTCTCGATCCTGCCACTTATGGCTGGTACCGTGATCTGCGCCGCTACGGCACGGTGCCGCATGCCGGTTTCGGGCTTGGCTTCGAACGCCTGCTGGTCTATATCTGCGGTCTGGCCAATATTCGCGACGCCATTCCCTACCCACGCGCGGCCGGTACGGCCGAATTCTGAGTATCCCGCCCGTCATGCCGCATCGCTTCCCCGCCACCGTTGCCGCACTGGTTCTCGCCGTTCTCCTGGCTGGCTGTCACACCGCCAAGGTGCTGATACCGCCCAATCTGCGACCACCCTCGGAAAACACCGGCGACGCGCTGAAGCTGGCCCAGCAGCAGTTGTTGCAGGCCACGCCATGCTGCAGCAGCTTTGCCGATTTCTCCTATCGCAACATGCTGCCGTGGCAACCCCAGAAGTTCACCCTGGGCAGCGGCAGCATGGTCGCCAACCTCAACGGTACGCACAGCTACTTCCTCGCTTTCCGCCTGCCAGCCGACGTGAAGCTGCCGTACCAGGTGGCCATGAAATCCGAATTGAATGGCCGCTGGCTGCACGCCAGCTATCTGTTCGCGCCCACCGTCGTGCTGCTCGATGGCGGCTTCCAGCCGATCCGCTCCGTGGACATCGGCCTGTGCGAGCACATGGGCTGGAGCGACGAAACCACCGGCGCCTTCGGCAGCGTCAATATCGACGAACCGCAGGCGCGCTATCTGCTGGTCTACAGCTCCGCCGACCAGCAGTCGGGCAAGACTTATTGGGAACAGTCGCCGGCGTCCATCCCCACCACCACGGCGACGCTGACGATGAATCCCACCGGCAGCTTCAGCATCCCGCACGGACCGGATGGTTCGTTGTGGGTGGGCATGATGAACAAGACCTACAAAAAGACCATCGGCAACGCGATCTGCAAGAAGGCGGAAAAAGGCGACGGCGTGCTCAACACCTTGCGCACCGCACTGCCTCTGCCGTGGATCAGCGACAGCAACAACAGCGACGGCAAGACCAACCGCCCCAGCTCGCCATGATCGTCCTGTATCTGACCCTGCTGATCGGCGGCGTCGGCTTGCTCCTGTTGTCGTATCTGGCCCAGTTCCGGCTTATCGCCTTGCTGCGCAAACGCTACCCGCAACACTGGCAGATCATCGCCGAACCCGAACACGGCAGGACTTCGGCGTTCCGCACCTGGATCCGCCTGCAGCACGTGCTGCGCTCACCGGCGTTGCCGGCGCTGGACGATGCGGCCATCAACCGCTGGCGCCAGATCTGGCGTTTCAGCCCATGGCTGGGCTGGTCGTGCTGGCTGGCGGCGGTCGCGATGCGACTGCTGCTGCACTGACAAGACCGAACGGAGAACCCGCATGCAACTGGATCTGAGTGGACGGCATGCACTGGTCTGCGGCGCCTCGCAAGGCATCGGTCGCGCCAGCGCGATCGAACTGGCCGAACTGGGTGCCAGCGTCACCTTGCTCGCGCGTTCGGCCGGCGCGCTCAAGACCGTCGCCGAAAGCCTGCCGCATAAACATGCCGGACAGCGACACGGCTGGCGCAGCGTCGACATGCTGGACACCGCCAGCCTGCAGGCGACCGCCAGCGAGATCGCCGCCGGCGAAGCGGTGCACATCCTGATCAACAACAGTGGCGGACCGCCGGGGGGGCCGGCATATGCCGCCACGCCGGCCGCATTCGAAACCGCATTCCGTCAGCACCTGCTGGCCGGCCAGACGCTGTTGCAGGCGCTGCTGCCCGGGATGCGCGCCAGCGGCTACGGCCGCATCGTCAACGTGATTTCCACTTCGGTGAAAGAACCCATCGCGGGGCTGGGCGTTTCCAACACTGTGCGCGCCGCCGTCGCGGGCTGGGCCAAGACGCTATCGGGCGAACTGGCTGCCGACGGCATCACGGTCAACAACGTGTTGCCCGGCTATACCCGAACCGGTCGCCTCGATGGATTGCTGACTGCGAAGGCCGCAGCCTGCGGTCGAGCCGAGGAAGAAATCGCGCAGGATCTGATTGCCACGATCCCGGCCCGTCGGTTCGGCGAGGCCGGCGAAGTCGCGGCGGTGATCGCGTTCCTGTGCACACCCGCTGCCGCCTACGTCAACGGCGTCAGCATCGCGGTGGATGGCGGCCGCACGCGCGCCTTGAGTTGAGCCGATCGGCACCATCCAGTGCATTTGCGGCCCGCTGGTTTTAAGCTTGTGCAGATGCCTACCGTGCGCCTAGCCAATCTGATCGACGGTCGCCTGCAGGCGCCACACCTTGACGCATGGCTGGAGGTGCATGAGCCGGCCACCGCCGAGGTGTTCGCGCACTGCCCGGATTCCGGCCCGATCGATGTCGACGCCGCTGTCGCGGCCGCCACCCGCGCCGCCACCGGCTGGGCGAATACCCCGATCGAACAACGTGCGCATCTGCTGCAGCGACTGGCCGACCTGATCGAGGCGCGGCTGGAAGAGTTCGCGGCGCTGGAATCGCGCGACAACGGCAAGCCGTCGAGCCTCGCGCGCCGGCTCGACATCCCGCGCGCGATCAGCAACCTGCGTTATTTCGCGGCGGCGATCATGAGCTGGGGCAGCGAGTCGCACGCCATGGAAACCGGCGCGGCAGGGACCGGCGCGATCAATTACACCTTGCGCCAGCCGCTCGGCGTAGTCGGCTGCATCAGCCCATGGAATCTGCCGCTGTACCTGTTCACCTGGAAAATCGCGCCCGCACTGGCCGCCGGCAATACGGTGGTAGCCAAACCGTCCGAAGTCACCCCCTGCACCGCGGCACTGCTGGGCGAGCTGAGCATCGAAGCCGGGTTTCCGCCGGGCGTGCTGAACATCGTGCTCGGCCGCGGCCCCAGCGTCGGCCAGGCGATCGTGGAGCATCCGGCGGTGCGGGCGATCTCCTTCACGGGAAGCACCGTCACCGGCACGCAGATCGCCCGAACCGCCGTGTCGCAGTTCAAGAAAGTGTCGCTGGAAATGGGCGGCAAGAATCCGGCGATCGTTTTCGCCGATGCCGACCTTTCCGAGGCGAACCTGGACACCATCGTGCGCTCGGGCTTCGCCAACCAGGGCGAGATCTGCCTGTGCGGTTCGCGCCTGCTGGTGCAGCGCTCGATCTACGAGACCTTCCGCGAACGCTATCTCGCGCGGGTGCGGGCGCTGCGCGTTGGCGATCCCCGGGACGCAGACAACGACCTCGGCGCGATGGTTTCGCAAGCGCATTACGACAAGGTGCTGGGCTGCATCGACCAGGCCCGCGCCGAAGGTGGCCGCGTGCTGTGCGGCGGCGGGCCGGTCCGCATGTCGGGCCGCTGCGCCGGTGGCTGGTTCATCGCGCCGACCGTGATCGAAGGCCTGCCGTCCACGGCACAGACCAACCAGCAGGAAATCTTCGGCCCGGTGGTCAGCTTGATTCCGTTCGAGGACGAGGCGGAGGCGCTGGCGATCGCCAACGACAGCAAGTATGGTCTCGCCGCCTCGTTGTGGACGCAGGACCTCTCCCGCGCCCACCGGCTCGCCGGCCGGCTCGAGTTCGGCATCGTGTGGATCAACTGCTGGCTGTTGCGCGACCTTCGCACGCCCTTCGGCGGCGCCAAGCAGTCGGGGCTCGGCCGCGAAGGCGGCGAGGAGGCATTGCACTTCTTCACCGAGCCGAAAAACATCTGCATCCGTTATTGATCGAGTTTGCCATCAGTCAAATCATGTTGATCAGACGTCTTTTGATCAAATCCGCGGCACAAACCCCATTGACGAGTACCCTGACTTGACCAGCCCCCTGCAAGACCTGCTAGACGGCAACCGCCGCTGGTCCGCTGCCAGGCACGCGGAAGATCCGCACTTCTTCGAGTATCTGGCGAAGCAGCAATCGCCGAAGTACCTGTGGATCGGGTGTTCCGACTCGCGCGTGCCGGCGACCCAGATCGTCGACCTGCCGCCCGGCGAGATCTTCGTGCAACGCAACGTGGCCAATGTGGTCGCACACAGCGATCTCAACTGCCTCAGCACGATCCAGTTCGCGGTGGACATCCTCAAGGTCGAGCACATCATCATCGTCGGTCATTACGGCTGCGGCGGCGTCCAGGCGGTGCTGGACGAACGCCGGCTCGGCCTGGTCGACAACTGGCTGCGACATGTCGGCGACGTGGCGGAAAAGCACTCCTCGATGCTGGCCGCACTGGATCTGATGCCGCTGCGCAATGCGCGCCTGTGCGAACTCAACGCCATCGAGCAGGTGACCAATACCTGCCGCACGACGATGGTGATGGATGCGTGGGAACGCGGCCAGAAACTCTCCGTGCACGCGTGGTGCTACAGCCTCGACAACGGCCATATGCACGACCTGAACATGCACGTCGATTCGCGTGCAGCGCTGCAGCCCGCTTACGAAAGTGCCTTGCAGCGCTTGCTGCGGCTACCGGCTGTGCCGCAGCGATGAACAGCATCATCCGCACCGACAAGGCACCCGCACCCGTCGGCGCCTACCCGCATGCGCGGCGCGTCGGCGATCTGCTGTTCCTGTCCGGTGTCGGCCCGCGCCAGCCCGGCAGCGATGCGATCCCCGGCAACGTGCACGACGCGGAAGGCCGGCTGGTCGGCTACGACATCGAGGCGCAATGCCGGCAGGTGTTCGCCAACGTGCGCGCCGTACTGGAAGCCAGCGGTGCCGCGTGGACCGATCTGGCCGACGTCACCGTGTTTCTGACCGACATGCAGCGCGACTTCGCCACCTACAACCGGTTGTACGCGGAATACTTCGCAGGCGTGGATGCCTGCCGTACCACGCTGGGCATCAGCGCCCTGCCGACGCCGATCGCGATCGAGCTGAAATGCATCGCGGTGCTGCCCGCGCGCTGAACACGCCGCACGGCAAACCGGCGCGGCGCGCACGAAGACCCCGCCGGTCTGCACCGGCGGGGTTTCGATTCACGCCGTCATCGGTCGGCTATCAACCGGCCGTGCTGGCTGCTGCCGGAGCAGCAGCCTTGTGGTGCTTGTGATGCTTCTTCGCGTGATGAGTCTTGGTGGCAGCCTTGGGAGTCATGGCCGAAGCGGGTTCGGCTGCCGTGGCAGCAGCCTTCGGAGCGGCCGTCTGGGCCAATACGGAACCGGAAAGCGCAACGCCAGCCACAAGCAGGGAAGCAATCAGAAGTTTACGCATCATGATGTTGAGCCTCGGAATTGGGGTATCGCGAGCCCGGCCGGAACCCGACAACACGGGTAGCGCGACGCCTCGACAATGCGGTGAAAACGGGTTACCCATGCTGAACGAGTTACCTGATTTCTTACGCGCCTGGTCGGCAGGATCTTGACTTTCGCCCAAACACGCCAAAAAACGCAAAAACCTGCGCTCATTTCAGGCAAACCCGCAGCATGCGGCCGATCAATTCCTGCACCGCCGGCGCTTTGGCCGTGTCGTATTCGAAACTCGCTTCGTCCATGTAGTTGAGCTGCGCCAGCTCCAGTTGCACCGCCTGCACGCGGGTGCCGGGCTCACCGTAGTGGCGGGTGATGTAACCGCCTTTGAAGCGGCCGTTGACGGCATAGTTGAAGCGCGACTGCGACTCCAGACAGTGTTGCAACTGCGTCTGCAACGCATCGTCGCAGCTCGCTCCGGCCGCCGTGCCCAGATTGAAATCCGGCAACCGTCCTTCGAACAGCATCGGTACGCGGCTGCGGATGGAATGACCTTCCCACAATATCGCCTGGCCATGTTCAGCGCACAGTCTCGCAAGTTCCTGTGTCAATGCCTGGTGATAAGGAAGCCAGAACTCGTTTATCCGCTGTTGTACTTCGGCACCGTCCGGCTCGCGACCATCCTGATACAGCGGATCGCCGTCGAAGCCTATCGTCGACACCAGACCGGTCTCGCGCTGCCCCGGATAGAGCGCATGTCCGTCGGCGGGACGATTGAGGTCGATCACGTAACGCGACGCCAGCGGCTTCAGCACGCTGGCACCCAGCGCCTGCGCCAGCGGCTCGTACAAACGTCCCACATGCCAGTCGGTATCCGGCGAACGGCGCGCCGCCGGCCGCATCCGTGCGGCAATGTCGTCGGGAATGAAGCTGCTGTCGTGCGGCAAGCTGATCAGCAGCGGCACGCGGCCGCGCTGCAAGATGAAGTTGGCCATGCGCTGCATTGTAATCAACCCATCAGCACGAGTTCTTCGGCCGAACTGGGATGGATCGCCACCGTCGCATCCAGATCGCGCTTGCGCACGCCGACTTTCAGCGCCACCGCGAAACCCTGCAGCATCTCATCGGTCCCCGGGCCCAGCACATGGATGCCGACAACGCGTTCGTCGCTGCCCACGCAGACCAGCTTCATCAGGCTCCGCCCATGCGCCCCGGTCAATGCCCATTGCATCGGCGTGAACCGAGTGCGGTAGACGGTGACCGCATCGCCGTAGTGTTCGCGGGCGGCCTGCTCGGTCAGTCCGACCATGCCCAGCGGCGGCTTGGAAAACACCACGCTGGGGATATTTTCATAATCCAGCTGCGCGCCGGGCTGACCGCCAAACAGCCGGTCAGCCAATCGCCGGCCGGCGGCAACGGCCACCGGCGTCAACGCCTTGCGTGCAGTAACGTCGCCGACCGCGTGGACGCCTTTCACCTTGGTATCCTGCCGCGCATCGGTCAGCACGTGGCCACCCTCGTCGGTTTCGACGCCGATCGAAGCCAGCCCGAGCGCCTCGCTGTTGGGCACGCGCCCGACCGCCCACAGCACCGCGTCATAGGGACCACGCGAACCGGCCGCCGCGTCATCGAGCCGGATGCCATCGGCCTCTCGATGTGCCGCCTGTACCGCACTCTGCGGATTGACCCGTATGCCTTGTGCCTCCATCAACTCCTGCAATGCCCGCACGAGTTCCGTATCGAAGCCTTCCAGCAGGCGTTCGTGTGCCAGTACCTCCACGTCGCTGCCCAGTGCCTGCAGCAAACCGGCAAATTCCACTGCCACGTAGCCACCGCCCACGATCGCCAAACGACGCGGCAACGACTGCAGCGTAAAGACATCGTCGGAAACCATGCCCAGCCCGAAACCGGGCAACGCCAACGTGCGCGGACGCGCGCCGGTGGCAACCACGATATGCGCCGCCTGCATCCGGCTACCGTCGGCCAGCTCTATCGTATCGGCCGCTATGAAACGGCCCGCCTGACGTATCAACTGCACGCCCTCGTCCTTGAGCCGGCGGGCATAACTTTGGTCGATGCCATCGACGTAGCGCAGTCGCACCTGACGGAAGCGCTCCCAGTCCAACGGGCCCGGTTCCGACGCAAAACCCACATCCAAGGCAAACTGTTGGGCCTGCGCCCACTGCGCGGCAAACCACAATGCCTTCTTCGGCACGCAGCCGCGATGCACGCAGGTACCGCCAAGTGCACCGGGTTCGAGCAACGCCACCCTGGCGCCATGCTGCGCGGCACGGAAGGCGGTAGCCAGACCAGCGGAGCCCGCGCCCAGCACGATCAGGTCATGACTTGCGATCATCGGTACGTCCTCGGGGATTCGCCCAAAGCTGCCCGACCGGCAGGCGATGCCGTCGTCGAACCGCTCGCTGCGATGCCAGGTACTTTATGGTGAATGCTCTGATGGAGAAATCTCCTACAACCCGAATCGGGCCGGCGCATAAGGTGCCGCATCGATGGGCGAGGCCCCGCCGCCCAGCATCGATGCGACCAGTTCGCCAGTCGCCGCCGACATGCTCACGCCGAGCATGCCGTGCGCGGTGGCCAGCAGCAGGTTCGACCAGCGCGCACAGGGACCGATGATAGGCACCTCGTCGACGCTCATCGGTCGCCAGCCCCACCACTCTTCCAGCAACTCGGGGCCTTCCGGTTCGTGCAGACCGCTGGCTGCGCCACGCCGCAGCGCGTCGAGCCGGGGCCGGTTGAGGCCCTCGGAGTAACCGGAAAACTCCATCGTGCTGCCCAGCCGATAGCCGCTGTTCCAGGTGGTGACGCAGACCGACGGCTCACGCAGCACCAGTGCACGGCGTGGTACGCGTACGGGGCGCGTGTAGGTCAGCGAATAACCCTTGCCCGGCTGCATCGGCAGCCGCAGCCCCAGCGTCCTGGCCAGCAGCGGGGACCAGGCGCCGAGTGCCATGACGACCCGGTCGCCCTCGAACACGCCACGGCTGCTGTGCACCAGGGTGATGCGGCCAGGGTCGGTGCTGAAACGTTCGATTCGCGCACCCGTCTCGATCACGCCGCCCAGTTCGACTACCCGCCGCGCCAGTTCGGCCGCGTAGCGGTCCGGCCGCAGCCGTGCATCGCCCGGATGCAGCAGGCCGCCGACCACGCCCGGTTTCAACGCCGGCTCCATCGCCTCGACCTGATCGCCACGCAGGCGCTGTACCTCGATGCCCAGCCGATCCAGCACCGCGAAGTGATCGCGCGCGTCGGCCGCCTGTCGCTGCGCTGTGCGATAGACGTACAGGTCGCCCTCTTCGACGAATTCGCAATCGAGCTGCTCGTCCCGCACCAGCCCGGCCAGCAGCAGACGCGAGCGCTGCAGGATCGCCGCGCGTGCGGTGGTGGCGCGGGCGAAGTCGCGCCAGTTGCAATGGCGCGCGAAGCCAAGCAGCCAGCGCAGCCGCGGCCCGTCGAAACGCGGATTGAGATACAGCGGTGCGTCCGCGCTGAGCATCGAGCGCAAGGCCACGCCGATGACCCCCGGCATCGCCAGCGGTGGCGCATGGCTCGGCGTGATCGTGCCGCAGTTGCCATGCGAGCTGCCGCAGCCAGGCGTGCCCTGCTCGAGCACCCGCACGCTGGCCCCCGCCTTCAGCAGGTACAGCGCACATGCCAGGCCGATGACACCGCCGCCGAGAATCAACACATCTGTTCGCGAAGCACTCATGCAGCGATTGTAAGGGCCGATTTGCCAGCACTGCCGGAACGGCCGAACGCAATCCGGCGTCATCGATCCGCCCATGAAGGGCAGCGGGCGGATCGAGAGTCACTACCCATCCAACCTCAGCTGCGGCCCGACAGGGGCAGCGGCACAACCCGGGCAGTTGCATTGCACATGCAGCCGCACTGGCGGACATGCCAGTTGATTCGCCTAGTTTCTCACAACTTCCTTCCAACCCATTGATTTGATAACCTCAGCTCGACTCATGCCGAGGCCGCCCCATGTATTCGGATCCGCTGTCCCGATTCCGTTCCACACGATGTCCACGGCGTTTCACCCGGTTGGCACTGTTGGCCGTCGCGATCCTGCTGCTGGCCGCCTGTGCCAGCACCCCCCATCGACGCGAATCCACCTACAAGCCGTCGCATTCGGCGCTGGCCGACCTGCCGGCGTTGGCGCCATCGGCGGCCAGCGCCGGCGAGGCGAATGACATCCTGTTCCGCGCGATCGCCCTGGTCGGCACTCCATATCGCTGGGGCGGCAATACCCCCGCTGGCGGCTTCGACTGCAGCGGCCTGATCGACTACATCTATCGCACCGCCGCCCGCATCGAGCTGCCTCGCACTTCGCACGAGATGGCTGCCATGGACGGCCGGAAGGTGCACCGTATGACCCAGCTGGCCAGTGGGGACCTGGTGTTCTTCGACATCGGCGGCGCGATCAGCCACGTCGGCGTGTACGTCGGCAAGGGCCGTTTCGTGCACGCGCCGAACAGCGGCGGCACGGTGCGGCTGGACGACATCGACGGGCCTTACTGGGGCGGCCATTTTGCGTACGGCAAGCGATTGCTGGATTGAGGTACCGGGCGAGATTGGCCCCTCATCCCGACCTTGTCCCCGGACGGAAGAACGGCCAAACGAACGACGGCGCCGTGGGCGCCGTCGAGGTTTTACTTCACTGAAAAGGACTTTCAATGCGCATCGGCGCCCGGCGCATGCGCGTGGCCGTGCTGGATTTCTTCTTCGGTGGCATCGCGCACTTCGCCGAGGGCCACGTCGAAATGCAAGGTCTTGCCGGCCATCGGGTGGTTCAGGTCCACATCGATCGCGCTCATGCCGACCTTGTGCACCGTCACGGCGCGCTGGCCGCCGTCCTTCAGCTTCAGCACGGTGACCATGCCCGGCTTGAGCCGGTTGGCGTTCGGAAAATATTTCTTCGACATGCGCTGGACCTGGCCTTCCTGGCGCTCGCCGTAACCGTCGGCGGCGGCCACGTCCACCGACAGCGTATCGCCGGCCTCGTGGCCTTCCAGCGCCGTCTCCAGACCGGGAATCAGCTGGCCGTGGCCCAGCAGGATCCACAGTTGCTCGTCGTGGTCGTGCGAGCTCTCAACCTTTTCACCGTCCACCGTCAGCGTGTAGTGGATCGCGATGACCTTGTCCTTGCCAGCCTTCATTGCGTGTCTCGTCGATGGGATCAAACGACGGATTCTACCAGCAGCGGACAGGCCGCCGGCGTCGGCCTCACGACTCCGCGTGACCGAAACCCACCCCGCGCGCCTCCGGCCCGAACCACAGCAGCACTGCCAGCAACAAGGCCACCAGCACCATCCACAGCGACATCGCGAACGCGAAATCACCACCATGCCGCTGGGCCAGCCAGGTCTGCGCCGTAGCGGTGACCGCTGCCAGCAGGTTGCCCATCTGATAGGCGAACCCAGGCAAGGTGCCGCGCACTGCGGCCGGCGACAACTCGTTCAGATGGGTCGGCACCACGCCCCAGGCACCTTGCACCATCACCTGGATCAGGAACGCGCCAAGGCCCAGCAGGATCAGCGAGCCGCCATACATCCACAGCGGAATCACCGGTATCGCCAGCAACGCGGCGATCATCATCGCCTTGCGCCGCCCGATCCGTTCCGACACCGCGCCGAAATAAAGACCGCCGGCCAGGGCGCCGAGATTCAGCATCGCCACCAGCATGAAGGCCGTTGCCGAGCCGGTGGGCAAGTGCAGGTTGGTTTCCTCGAAGGTGTGGTACATGTCCTGCGAGCCGTGGCTGAACATGTTGAACGCCATCATCAACAGCATCAGATAGACGGCCAGCTTCCATTGCCCGCGCATGGCCTCGCGCAGCCCAGGGCGTTTCGACGCCCGCTGTCCCTCTTGCCATACCGTCGACTCGGGCACCTTGCGCCGGATGTACAGCACCAGCAGGGCCGGAGCCGCGCCGACCACGAACAGCCCGCGCCAACCGATGTGGTCGACCAGCAGCCAGTTCGCCAGCGCCGCGAGGAAGAAGCCGCACGGATAGCCGCTCTGCAGCAGACCGGAAACCGCACCGCGGGCCTTCGCCGGTATCGACTCCATCGCCAGCGACGCACCGATGCCCCATTCACCGCCCATCGCCACGCCGAACAGGAAACGCAGCACCAGCAGCATCGTTAGCGACGTCGAGAAAGCCGTGGCCAGTTCGAACCCCGAGAACAGAATCACATCGAGCATCAGGATGGGCCGCCTCCCGAACCGGTCGGCCAGCCGTCCGAACAGCAACGCACCCAGCGGCCGCGCGGCCAGGGTCAGGAACAACGCGTAGGTGATCTGCGCCGTACCCACCTCGAACTCCTCCGACACCGTGACGATGACGAAGGTCAGCAGGAAGTAGTCGAACGCATCCAGCGTCCAGCCGAGGAAACTTGCCAGCACGGTGCGTCGCTGGGTGGCATCGAGTTCGCGCAGGGGCGCAAGCAACGGCATCGGGAGCTCCTCGGACGGCGGATGGCCGCTATCGTATGCTGGGTATGATCGAAATGCGCGGCAGCGACGCATGGCACGCGCGCGCTCGATGACCTAGGCTGCAGGCCGACCAAGGGATGCCCTAAATGGATCGCCGCACCCGACATCGCATCGTCAGCCTGTATGACAGTCACCTGCAGCGCTGCTACATCCGAAGCAAACTGGCCAGCGATCCGGTCTATGCGGCCACCGCGGCGCTGATTGCCGGCAGTCCGCTGCCCTTGCTCGACATCGGCTGCGGCATCGGCCTGCTCGGACAGTACCTGCACGCGCAGGGACATCGGCAGCCGTACCTCGGACTCGATCACGACTCGCGCAAGATCGCTGCTGGACGGATGGCCGTACGGCGTGCGGGAGTCGACGCGGTGATGAGCCTGCAGCATGCCGACGTGGCCGATCTTCCGCCGATGCACGGTAACGTCGCCCTGCTCGACGTGCTGCACTATCTGCCTGCCGAACGTCAGCCCGCGCTGTTGCGGGCGGCCATTCGTCATCTGGCACCGCAAGGCTGCCTGATCATCCGCAATGTGTTGCGCGAACCGAACTGGCGTTTCCACGCCACCCGGATCGAGGAGTTTTTTCTGCGCGTGTCCGGCTGGATTCCCGGTGGAGCGCAGCACTATCCGGTGGCTGGTGAACTACGTGCGCCCTTGGAAAATGCCGGGCTCGAGGCGCGCATCGAACCACTGCGTGGCTGGACCCCGTTCAACAGTTACCTGATCGTGGCGCGCCGGCGTGACTGAGCGGCTCCACCGTTCCATTCAGTTTGCCGGCCATCGCGCAGGCACGATGCCCATGGATAGGCTATACTCGCCGGCGCAGTCGCTCTGACTGCTGCGGCATACGCCGCCCTCTTCCCCCAAGTCCGCAACACGGTATGAACACTCCGGGTTGCTCAGGAGTGTTACATGTCTTTCGATTCGCTGGGCCTTGCGCCCGCGTTGCTGCGTGCGCTTGCCGATTACGGCTATACCCAGCCCACCCCGATCCAGACCGCCGCGATTCCGCCGGCACTGGCAGGCCACGACCTGCTCGCCGCTGCCCAGACCGGCACCGGCAAGACCGCCGCGTTCGCGCTGCCGCTGCTGCAGAAACTGTCCACCAGCGGCCAGACCATGACCCGTCGCCCGCGCGCGCTGATACTGACCCCGACACGCGAACTGGCCGCCCAGGTACATGAAAACCTGCGCGATTACGGCAAGCACATGCAGGTCAGCGCCACCACCATTTTCGGCGGCGTCAGCATGGGCCCGCAGATCAACGCACTGCGTCGCGGCGTCGACATCGTCATCGCCACCCCGGGTCGGCTGATCGATCACATGCAGCAGCGCACACTCGATCTGTCAGCCGTGGAAACGCTGATCCTCGATGAAGCGGACCGCATGCTGGACATGGGCTTCCTGCCGGCACTGAAGCGCATCCTGCAGTCGGTGCCGAAGAAGCGCCAGACGCTGCTGTTCTCCGCCACGTTTGCACCTGCGATCAAGACGCTGGCGATGGAGTTCATGCACAACCCGAAAGAGATCTCGGTTTCGGCGCCGAACACCGTCACCACCCTGGTCAGCCATCAGGTGCACCCGGTCGATGCCTCGCGCAAGCGTGATTTGCTGCTGCACCTGCTGTCGGCTGACAGCCGCCGGCAGTCGCTGGTGTTCAGCCGCACCAAGCACGGCGCCGACAAGCTGGTGACGTTCCTAAACGCCTCCGGCCTGCGCACCGCCGCGATCCACGGCAACAAGAGCCAGAACGCCCGCACCCGCGCACTCAGCGACTTCAAGAACGGCCGCGTCACCGTGCTGGTCGCCACCGATATCGCGGCCCGCGGCATCGATATCGAGCAGCTGCCGATCGTGATCAATTTCGATCTGCCCTCGGTCGCCGAAGACTATGTGCATCGCATCGGCCGCACCGGTCGCGCCGGCATGGAAGGCTTGGCGGTATCGCTGGTCAGCCACGACGAGTCCGGTCTCTTGCACGACATCCGCAAACTGCTGAAGCAGGACATTGCGATCACGCCGATCGCCAGCTACGAGCCCTCTGCACCACTGCGGCTGGATGCCGGTGCGCCGCGCCCGAAACAAGGTGGCGGTGGCGGTGGCGGCGGACAACGTCAATCGCGCGCGCCGCGTCAGGGCAAGCCCGCCGGTTCGGCCCGCCCGAATGGCTATGCGCCGCAAGGCCGTGGCGACCACGCCGCCGGCAACCAGCGCCGCCGCTCGAATCCGCGCCCTGCCGCCAAGGCCTGAATCCGCCACTTCCCTGTTTGGGAACGGCTCTTGTAGGAGCGGCTTCAGCCACGATGCCTTTCTCCGAGCCTGAAGAGCATCGCGGCCGAAGCCTCTCCTACATCAGGTCCAACGCCTCGGCGTGATGGCGCAGGTGGTCGTCGATAAAGCTGGCGATGAACCAGTAACTGTGGTCGTAACCGGGGTGCCGGCGCAGCAGCAACGCCTGCCCCGATTCCGCACAGGCCTGGTCGAACAGCTCGGGTTTCAGCTGGGCTTCGAGAAACTGGTCGGCCTCGCCCTGATCGATCAGGATCACGCCGGGAAAAGTCTGCCGGCGCACCAGCTCGCAGGCATCGTAGTCGGCCCAGGCTTTCGGGTCGGCACCGAGATAACGCGGCAACGCCTTCCTGCCCCATGGCACCTGGCTGGGCGCCACGATCGGCGCGAACGCCGACACCGAGCGGTAGCGTGCCGGATGCGCCAATGCGATCGTCAACGCGCCGTGGCCACCCATGGAATGGCCGCTGATGCCGCTGCGCTCGACATCCACCGGAAAGTGCGCGGCGATCGACGCCGGCAACTCGTCGGCCACGTAGCTGCGCATGCGGAAATGCATCGACCACGGCGCGGCGCTGGCGTCGACATAGAAGCCGGCGCCTTCGCCGAACTCCCAGTCGCCGGTGGCGCCGTCGATGCCGGTATGGCGCGGGCTGGTATCGGGCATCACCAGCACGAGGCCCAGCTCGGCCGCCAGCCGTTGCGCGCCGGCCTTGATCGTCGCCGTCTCCTCAGTGCAGGTCAGGCCGGCCAGGAAATACAACACCGGACACGCCCGCTGTGCGGCTTGCGGCGGCTGGTACACGGCAAAACGCATCGGGCCATCGCAGGCATCCGAATGGTGCCGGTAAAAGCCTTGTATGCCGCCATGCAGCTGCTGTTCGGAAATCGTCTCAAACATACTCATCGTCCTTACATCAACTATCCCGGCATATCCACACATCCACCATCCCGGCATATCCAAGCACCTGCCTCCACGTTCAGCCAATACTGCAACGCACAACGCCGCAGGCTGATAGAATGCACGACTTGCGCGTCGCATTCCCGATGCCGCTTTCAGTTTCGAGGTTCCCATGTCTTCCCCCGTTTCCGACAACGCCCCGGTTCCGTCCGGCTTTGGCGCACTCGCGCTGCACCCTGACGTTCTGCGCGTACTGGCCGATGTCGGCTATGAATCGCCGTCGCCGATCCAGGCCGCCACCATCCCACCCCTGCTGGAAGGCCGCGACGTGCTCGGCCAGGCGCAGACCGGCACCGGCAAGACCGCCGCGTTCGCGCTGCCGATCCTGTCGCGGATCAGCCCGCGCGCCGGCAAGCCGCAGGCGCTGGTGCTGGCGCCCACGCGCGAGCTGGCGATCCAGGTCGCCGAAGCGTTCCAGCGCTACGCCGCACACATTCCCGGTTTCCAGGTGCTGCCGATCTACGGCGGCCAGAGCTACGGCCCGCAGTTGCACTCGCTCAAGCGCGGCGTGCATGTCGTGGTCGGCACGCCCGGCCGTGTGATCGACCATATGGACAAGGGCACGCTGGATCTGTCCGAGTTGAAGTACCTGGTGCTCGACGAAGCCGACGAAATGCTGCGCATGGGCTTCATCGACGACGTCGAGAAGGTGTTGCAGGCGACGCCGCCCGAGCGTCAGGTCGCGCTGTTCTCGGCGACCATGCCGTCGGTGATCCGCAAGATCGCCCAGCGTCACCTGAAGGATCCGGTCGAAGTCACCATCAAGACTTCCACCAGCACCGCGCCGAACATCCGCCAGCGCTACTGGTTCGTCAGCGGCATGCACAAGCTCGATGCGATGACGCGCATCCTGGAAGCCGAGCCGTTCGACGCGATGATCATCTTCGCGCGCACCAAGCAGGCCACCGAGGAACTGGCCGGCAAGCTGCAGGCACGCGGCCTGGCCGCCGCCGCGATCAACGGCGACATCGCCCAGCCGCAGCGCGAGCGGGTGATCCAGCAGCTGAAGGACGGCAAGCTCGACATCCTGGTCGCCACCGACGTGGCCGCGCGCGGCCTCGACGTGGAGCGCATCAGCCACGTGCTGAACTACGACATCCCGTACGACACCGAGAGCTACGTGCACCGCATCGGCCGCACCGGCCGCGCCGGCCGCGCCGGCGACGCGATCCTGTTCGTCAGCCCGCGCGAGCGCGGCATGCTGGGCGCGATCGAGCGCGCCACCCGCCAGCCGATCGAACAGATGCAGCTGCCGTCGGTCGAGGTGGTCAACGACGTGCGCATCGGCAAGTTCAAGCAGCGCATCAGCGACATGCTGGCGCAGGGCGACCTGGGCCAGTTCCAGCAGCTGATCGAGCAGTACGAGCAGGAACACAACGTGCCGGCGGTCGAGATTGCCGCCGCACTCGCGCGCATCGCGCAAGGCGACCAGCCGCTGCTGCTGGCGCCGCCGCCGAAGCGCGAAAAATACGAGCCCGCCTCACGCGAACGCGTCGAGCGCGCGGCCCCGCGCGAACGCACGAGCAGCGAGCGACGCCCGCCCGGCGGCCGCGAAACCAGCGCAGCCAGCCATGCTCCGCGCGAATCCAGGCCGCATGAACAGCGGCCGCGCGAACATGCCTCTCGAGAGCATGCCGCGCACGAGCGTGCCGGACACGAGCAAGCACCGCCGCGCGACTTCGGCCATCGCCCGGTACGCGCGCACGCCACCGAGGAAGGCAAGCGCACCTACCGCATCGAGGTCGGCCACGAACACGGCGTGAAGCCGGGCAATATCGTGGGCGCGATCGCCAACGAGGCCGGGCTGGAAAGCCAGTTCATCGGCCGCCTCAGCATCCGCGACCACTACAGCCTGATCGACCTGCCCGAAGGCATGCCGGCGGAAGTGTTCGAACACCTCAAGAAAGTGTGGGTGGTGCAGCAGCAGTTGCGCATCCACGAGTGGGACGGCACCGACACCGGCACCAGCGCGCCGCCGGCGCACAAGCCCGGCGGCTTCAAGAAACCCGGCGGATTCAAGCCGCGGCCCGGCGGCGGCAAGCCGCCGCGGCGCAAGTAAGCGCGCCTGCCGCACCGCTCGCCTTCGAGGCGGCGGTGCGGCAGGCAGCGATGCGGCAACACATCGTTTCCGCCGGCAGCCTCTGCAAATCTCCGCCGCGCCCCCATCATGGAGGCGTCGATTTCAACGGAGCGATGCCCATGACCACTCTGCCCAGCCTGTACATCTCGCACGGTTCCCCGATGACCGCGCTGCACCCGGGCCTGACCGGCGCGCGGCTGGCCGAGCTGGCCGCCGTATTGCCGCGGCCCAAGGCGATCGTGATGGCGAGCGCGCACTGGTTGTCACGGAAGCCGCTGGTCGGCAGCGCGGCGGCTGCGGAAACCATCCACGACTTCGGCGGCTTTCCCGCAGCGCTTTACCAGCTGCGCTACCCGGCGCCCGGTTCGCCGGCGCTGGCCGAACGCATCGTGCAAATGCTGGACCAGGCGAAGCTAGCGCCTGGCGCCGATCCCGCGCGCGGGCTGGACCACGGTGCGTGGGTGCCGCTGCGCCTGCTGTATCCGGACGCCGACATTCCGGTGGTGCCGGTCTCGATACAGCCCGAGCTGGGCCCGGCCCATCATTACGCGCTGGGTCAGGCGCTGGCGCCATTGCGCGACGAAGGCGTGCTGGTGATCGGTTCCGGCAGCATCACCCACAACCTGCATGATCTCCGCGCCGGTTACAGCGACGAACGGCAGGCGCCGTATGTGAAGCCGTTCATCGACTGGATCGAGCAGAAGCTCGCCGCCGGCGGCATCGATGCGCTGCTCGACTACCGCCGCCAGGCCCCGTTCGCCGAACGCGCCCATCCCACCGACGAACACCTGCTGCCGCTGTTCGTGGCGCTGGGCGCCGCGGGTGCCAGCGCGCGGGCGCAACGGATCGACGCCGGGATAGACATGGGCCTGCTGGCGATGGACATCTACCGCTTCGACGGCCCGACCACCCCGCTCACTGCACGATGATCGTGCCGACCATCATCGGATGGATCGAGCAGTAGTAGGCATAGGTCCCCGGCTTGGAAAACGTCACGGCGTAGGAGTCGCCGGTATCCAGTCCCTTCGAGGAAGCGAACAGCGAACCGGCACTGGTGATCACGTGCGGCTCCTCGTCCCGGTTGGTCCACATCACACGGGTACCCGCCCGCACCGTCAGCGACTTGGGCGCGAAGGCGAAGTTGCGTATCTCGATCTGCTGCGCCTGCGCTTTCAAAGCTGCCGCGCTCGCTGCACCGGAGGGAGGCGACGCACTCATGGCGAGGCACAGCGATCCCAACAGCCACAGCGCACCGGGATGCCGGCGCATCGCGCGCTTGCGCGCAGAACCTTGTGCGAGAGCTTTCACGACAGCACCTCCTCAGTCACGGCAAGCACCTGCTTGCCCTGCACGTGGCGCACATCGCGGATGCCGAGATAGCGATGCAGCGCACCGGCCGCTACTTCCTTCATGGGACCTGGCCCGGGTCCGACGCCCGGTGCCGGCTGCGGATAGGCGGTCGAGCGCGCCGTGTAGAACGTGATGTTGCCCTCCACCTTCTGCTGGATCTGGTGGATATGGCCATTGAGCACACTGACCGAGCCGAACCGCCGCAAGAAGGACATCGCCTCGGCGCTGTCGTCCGTACCCCAGCCCCACGGCGGGTACAACGGCCACAGCGGCATGTGGGCAAACACCACCAGCGGCGTTTCGGCGGATAGCCCGGCGAGATCCTTTTTCAGCCAGGTCAGTTGTTCCGCTCCCAGCGAACCCAGCCCGCCGGCCTTGAGATCGAGCACGTTGATCAGACCGACGAAGTGCACGCCCCGATGATCGAAGCTGTACCAGCCGCCGGCGTGCTGGCGTTCGCCGAAGCGCCGGAAGAACTCGGCGCCGTTGTCGCCGATCACGTCGTGCTCGCCAGGCACGTAGAACACCTTGCGGGCGTGCGACTCCTGCATCACGCCGGCCAGTGTGTCGAATTGTTCGGGCTTGGACAGATGCGTGAGGTCGCCGGTATGCAGCAGAAAATCCGGACAGACAGCCTGCGCATTGACCAGCGCCACCGAGGCGCGCAGCGTACCCACCACATCCATGTTCGGCTCCTTGTGGAAACCGATGTGCGAATCGCTGATCTGCGCAAAGCTGAAGCTGGCATCCGTCGCGGCTGCCTTGGCGCCTTCATCCAGCGCGTGGGCGTGCAGCACGCCGCCCTTCATCAGCCAGAGCGTGCCGGCGCCGGCCCAGGCCATGCATTTGAGGAATTGGCGTCGGCCGCCGGTTTCGTTGTCGTGATTGTCTTGCATGATGAAACTCCGCAGGAGTGAAATGGTCGGAATGACCGATTCCGGGAATCGGGTGGCCGTCGATGCCCAAGCCACCCTTCACCCTGCATTACCGCTCGTCCGCATCCCCTATTCCCGCTTTTGCGCGTCGGGAATAAAGTCGAGTCGGCCGAGGTAATCCTTTTATGCCTGCCGATCTGCACGTCATCCCGCCAAGCCCGGACAGTGTCCGCAGCGCGCGCTTCGAGGCGCTGGTGCTGCCGTGCCTGGACGCGGCCTACAACCTCGCGCGCTGGCTCGCGCGCGACGATGCCGACGCGCAGGATGTGGTGCAGGAAGCGATGCTGCGGGCGCTGCGCTATTTCGACAGTTTCCATGGCGGCGACGCGCGGGTCTGGCTGCTCGCCATTGTGCGCAACAGCTTCTACACGCTGCGCACGAAGACGCCGCAGGGCAGCCTGCACCAGTCGCTGGACGAAGACACCCACGCGCTCGTCGATGAGGGCCCTTCCCCGGAGACCCTGACCTTGCTCGCGGTCGACGTCGGCACGCTGCAGCTGGCGCTGGAACGCCTGCCTTCTCCGCTGCGCGAAGTGCTGGTGCTGCGCGAGCTGGAAGAGTGTTCCTACAAGGAGATCGCCGCGATCACCGAACAGAAAATCGGCACGGTCATGTCCCGGCTCGCCCGCGCGCGCGAACGCCTGAAAGCCGAGCTGATCCACCATCCCAGAGAGGTACGCCGCCATGACGTGTGATGACGCCAGGCTGCTGGTGCACGCTTATCTCGACGACGAACTGGACGCCGCGCAGAGCGCCGCCATGATCAGGCACCTGCACGATTGCACCGCATGTGCGGCCAGCTATGACGTCTACGGCCGGCTGCGCAAGGCGCTGGCACAACCTGGGCTGTACCGTCGCGCACCGGATGCGCTGCGCGAACGCTGGAATCCCGCGCAACCCGCGGCGACCGCCGTCCTCGCGTCGCCCAGCCGCCGGCGCGCACCGCTCGCCTACGCGATGGCTGCCGGTTTTGCCGGGGCGCTGCTGCTCACCAGCCCGGCCTGGATCGCTGCCTTGAGGCAAGGCGGTGCGGGCGGCAATCCGATCGTGGCCGAGGCCATCTCCAGCCATATCCGTTCGCTGCAGGCACAACACCTGATGGACGTGGTGTCGACCGATCAGCACACGGTGAAACCGTGGTTCGAGGGCAAGCTCGATTTCTCGCCGCGGGTGGAGGATCTCGCCAGCGAAGGATTCCCGCTCATCGGCGGCCGTCTCGATGCGATAGCCGGACGCAGTGTCGCTGCCCTGATCTACAAACGGCACCTGCACGTGATCAACCTCTACCAGTGGCCGTCAGATGCATCGGCAACAGCGTCATCCGAAGAGCAGCGCCACGGTTACACCGTCATTCGCTGGGCGAACGGAGGCATGCATTACGTCGCCGTTTCCGACGTCAGCGCGGGCGACCTGAAACAGTTCGTGCTCGCCTTCCAGAACGATGCCGGCACGCCGACCGCGCACTCGCCGCCATAGCAGTCAGACGATCTGCGACAACGACCCGGCAGCATCGAACGGCTCGAGCCAGTCCTCAGGCGTCAGCAGCGGCAGCCCATGCGCGAGTCGCGCCTTGTCGCATTGCGGACTGATTACACCGAACTCCCACGATGGCGGCACTTCGCGGCATACCGACGGACGTCGCGCGTAGATACCGCAATGCGCCGCCTTGCCCACGGTTCCCTGCAATGCCACGCAGCGTGGTTGCGCTGCATCGGTACCGCGCATCGACAGGCGGTGCGGATCGAGCTTTTCAGTCAGCTCCGGCGGTACGCACCCGCCCAGCGAGGCCTCGGTCTCCGACCAGTGGAACCCCACGCGAAAGAACTCGCAGCAGGCACCGCAGCGCAGACAGGGATGTTGCAATGTATCGACCAAGAAGCACTCCGCCGCACGCATCCGGAGGATTCCGCAACGTGCAGGGCCCACCATACAGCAGGCCTTGCACATTCGCCGAACCGGCCTGGCTCAGGGTTCGCCGGCAAACGTGTCGCACTGGTCCATGTCGCCGCTGCTGAAGCCGGTCTTGAACCATTTCACCCGCTGCGCCGAGGTGCCGTGGGTGAACGTATCGGGCCGTACCCGCCCCTGCGCCTGCTGCAGCGTGTCGTCGCCGATATGACTGGCGGCGTTGAGCGCCGATTCGATGTCGCCCGGTTGCAGCCAGTTCAGTTCCTGCTGGCTGTGGTTGGCCCATACGCCGGCATAGCAATCCGCCTGCAGCTCCTGCCGCACGGACAAGCCATCGGCGCCGTCCATGGACGCGCCGCGGCGACGTGCGGCGTCGACCTTGTCGAACACGCCGGTCAGCTTCTGCACGTGGTGGCCGACCTCGTGCGCGATCACGTAGGCGCGGGCGAAATCGCCGGAAGAATGCAGCTCATCCTGCAGCTGCTGGAAGAACGCCACATCCAGGTACACCTTCTGGTCGCCCGGGCAATAGAACGGGCCCACCGCCGTGGTGGCGCCGCCGCAGGCCGTGTTCACGCCGCCGCCGCCGCTGAACAGGTGCAGCTTGGGGTCGACGTAGGTCGCTCCCTTTGCCTGGAAAATTTCGCCCCAGGTCTGCTCGGTCGAATGCAGGATCGCGCTGACAAAGGCCTTCTGCTGCGGATCGACCTGCGCCGGCACGCTCGTCTGCGTCGGCGCGTAGGACTGACCGCCGCCCTGATCGAGCAAGGCCAGCGGATTCTTGAAGAAGATCCAGCCCAGGATCGCCAGCACGATCAGGCCGCCAATGCCCATGCGGCCACCACCACCACCGAAGCGCGACCCGCCACCGCTGCCGCTGTCGACCTCGACGTTCTCGCTGCTGCCACCTTTCTGCCAATCCATACGCCCCTCGCTGACTCATGCACCGCACCCGATGCCACAGGGCGACGATAACGCCTCGATCGGAATCACGCCAAGCGGGCCGTGCGGCTACAGTAGGCTACCTTCCACGAGAATCCGCCATGACCCATCTGCCTGCGCTGGTTACCTTGCTCACCGTATTGCTGCTGTTCGGCACCACCTGGATCGTGAGTCACGCCCGCGGCAAGTACGGCATCAAGGCACCTTCGACCACAGGCGATCCGGCCTTCGAGCGTGCCTATCGGGTGCAGATGAACACGCTGGAGAGCACGGTGATGTTCCTGCCCACGCTGTGGCTGGCGGCCAACTATGGTTTCAGCGGTTGGGCCGGAATCGCAGGCTTGGTCTGGCTTGTCGGCCGCGTGTGGTACGCGCAGGCCTACCTGAAAGCGGCAGGCAGCCGGGGGCCCGGCTTCACGGTCGCCCTGCTGGGCTGGGCGGCAGCGCTGGTGATGGCCTGCTTCGGGGTCGGCCGGGTCATGCTGCTGGGCTGAGGACATCTCCTCGACCAGGCCACATCCGCTTGCGGCGCGGCCATCGGCTCGCCCGCATGGCGCTCGCCTGTTCCCCGCCCGCAACCCCTCAGGCATAGTTTCCGCATGGACGTCATCTGCACCGAAGCTCCGCTGCCGCCTCCCGCACGGTCGTTCCCGCCGGTACCGCTGCTCCATGTGCGCGCGCCCGGCCTGTGGGCCGCCGCGGGATTGATCGCCGCGTATTTCGTGCTGCAGGTCGTGGCCGGCGCCTCATTCGTGTCGGCAGTGAGCGTGGCGACGGCTTTCAGCCATGCCGGGCCGGATCTCCATCATGCGATTGCGGCCATCCTCGGACAGCCCGCCATGCAGGCGCTGCTGGCCATGCTTTCGATCGGCATCGCCGCACCACTGACCCTGTGGCTGGCGCGCCGGAAATGGCCACAGCTATGGTCGCTGGCACAGCCGCCCGGCTTCGGCTTCACGTTGCCGCGCAACCTGCGGTTCCTGGCCCTCGCGGTGGTGGCGGGCCTGGCTGCACCGGTAGCGGGTTCACTGCTGACCCAGTGGCTGGCGCACGGCCATACGGTGACCCAGGACATCCAGCAACTCGGCGGCAACACCCCGCTGGGGCTGCGTATTCCATTGGTGCTCATGGTGGTCAGCGTGGGTCCGCTGGTGGAGGAGCTGTTGTTCCGCGGCGTGCTGCTGTCGGCGCTGCTGCAGCGCTGGCACGCGGGCTGGGCCATGACGCTCACCTCGCTGGCGTTCGCGCTGATCCATCTGCCGGGCCTGCAGTACCAGTGGTACGCGCTGCCCGGACTGGCCCTGCTGGCGCTGGTGCTGGCGTGGCTGCGTCTGCGCTCGGGCTCGATCTGGCCCGCCGTCGTGGCGCACGGCGCCAACAACCTGCTGGCCGTGCTGAGCTGGTTCGTGGCGGTCAACCTGCCCGGCTGAGCACACTCACCTCGACGGGATGGCGAAGTCGTGCAGCAGGCGTGCCGTCTCGAACACCGGCAAGCCCATCACGCCGGAATAGCTGCCTTGCAGGTGCTCGATCAGCGCCGCGCCGCGTCCCTGGATGGCGTAGGCGCCGGCCTTGCCGAACGGCTCGCCGGTGGCGACATAGGCGGCGATGGCCGGTTCGTCCAGCGCGGCGAAGCGCACCTGCGACACGCACTCCACGGATTGCTCGCGTGCGGCAGCGACCAGCCACACCACCGAAATCACCGCATGCGTACGCCCCGACAGGCGGCGCAGCATCGCGGCGGCCGCATCGGCGTCCTGCGGCTTGCCGAATACTTCATCGTCCAGCACCACTTCGGTATCCGCGCCCAGCACGATGGCGTCCTGCGGGTTGCCCAGGCCGGCCAGTCCCGCCAGCGCCTTGTCGCGCGCCACGCGGCTTACGTAGGCCCCCGGCGATTCGCCCGGCATGCGCTGCTCGGGCACATCCACGTCGAGCACGGCGAAATCCACTCCTATCTGTTCCAGCAACTGGCGACGGCGCGGCGACTGCGAAGCGAGATGAAGCATCTGGATTCCGATCGGTGGTGAAGTCGCAGCGACTCACAAGATGAGGCTGTATTCGCAGAACTGCCAGTCGCGCTGCCAGCCCTTCGACTCGTACAAGGCCTGCGCCGGCGCATTGTCCAGCGCCGTCGACAGCGACAGGCTGGCAGCGCCCAAGGCCCGCGCCTGTTCCGCCGCGGCATCCAGCAAGCCGGCCGCCACGCCTTGCCGGCGTGCCGACGGCACCACGAACAGATCATTGAGCAACCAGATGCGTACCGTGCGCACGGAGGAGAACAGCGGGTAGAGCTGGGTGAAGCCCAGGCCTTCGCCGTGTTCGTCCCGCGCCAGCAGGATCAGCGACTCGTGCTGGTGGACGCGCTCGGCGAGAAAGGCATGTGCCCGCGCCAGATCGGCCGGCTGGCCGTAGAACTGGCGATAACCGTCGAACAGCGGCGCCAGCGTGTCGAGATCGAGGATGGTGGCTTGCCGGATCTGGAAGGACATGGGGAATAGGCTCCGTAGGCAGGGCTGACAATCAGGCGCGATGATAAGGGTGTCCGGCCATGATCGTGGTGGCGCGGTACAACTGTTCGGCCAGCACCAGCCGCACCAGCATGTGCGGCAGGGTCAGCGGACCGAGCGACCAGCGCTGATCGGCACGCGCCAGCACGTCGGGCGCGTGGCCATCCGGACCGCCGATCAGAAACGCCAGATCGCGCCCGGCCATGCGCCACTGCGCCAGTTGCCCAGCCAGTTCCTCGCTGGACCACGGCTTGCCGCGGCCATCGAGCGCGATCACATGGATGTCGTGCGACAAGGCGGCGAGTATCGCCGCGCCTTCGTCCAGGATGGCCCGCGCATCGTCGCGTCCCTTCCCGCGAATGCCGGGTTTCAATTCGATCAGTTCCAGCGGCAGCTCACGCGAGAGCCGCTTGCGGTATTCGGCAAAGCCTTCGGCCACCCAGCCGGGCATGCGTTCACCGACCGCGATCAGACGTGCGCGCATGTGGCGCTCTTATCGAGTAACGCGTGCGAAGTGCCACGTTCGCTTCCTCTCCCCGCCGGGCGACCCTCAGGGAGTCCCCTTGCGGGTGAGAGGATCGAGGTGAGGGGCCCATCTAGCGGCGCTCCCCGCACGGAAATCAGCCCGCTTGCGCAGCGTCGACTTCGTGCCCGTGGTCACCCACCGTCCATAGCCGTTCCAGACCGTAGAACTCGCGGATGCGCGGCAGCATTACATGGACGATCACGTCGCCCAGGTCCACCAGCACCCACTCGCCTTCCTGTTCGCCTTCCACGCCCAGCGGCATCACGCCGGCCTTCTTGGCGAACTTGCCGACTTCGTCGGCGATGGATTTGACGTGGCGGGCGGAGGTGCCGGAGGCGATGACCAGCAAGTCGGCGATGGAGGTCTTGCCACGAACGTCGATCTCGCGAACGTCCTTGGCTTTCAGTTCTTCCAGCGCGTCGATGACCGACTTGCGCAGGGTGGCCGTAGTGACGGACTTGTTCGTACGGGCAGTACTCAAGAGGAGGAGCCTCAGGCGTGATCGCAGCGCGGAATGGCGCGGGCGCAGTATAACCGCCCTGCCGTCAAGGGGTATTTCGGGCGCCCGCCATAGTCCGCCTGGCCAGCCGGTGCTCGTACATCAGGCGTGCGACCAGCTCGGCCGCGGGCTGCGGACGCACTAGGCCGGCAGCCTGGCCGCACCATTCGGACAGCAGATCGCCGCGGCCGGCATCGGCGGCGGCACGGCGTAACGGCGCCGTGAGCGCGTTCAGCACCGGATACGGCAAGCCTTGCGCCGCCTCCGGCATCGCCTCGACAAAGCGGTTGCGCAAGCCGCGCGCAGCGCGCCCGGAGAAGCCCCGGATGGTGGTGACCCGGGATTCCTCGGCCTGGGGCAAGTCCCGCTTCCACGCCTCGGCCGCGGAACACTCCGGGCAGGTGAGGAAAGCGGTACCCAGCTGGCTGGCTGCCGCGCCCAGGACTTCGGCCGCCAGCATGCCGCGGCCGTCCATGATGCCGCCGGCGGCAATCACCGGAACATCCGCCGCCAGCGCATGCACGGTGAGCGGCAGCAGCGCGAACAGGCCGATCATCGCGTCCTCGGCCTGGTGCAGGAAGGTGCCGCGGTGACCGCCGGCCTCGGCGCCTTGCACGCAGACCGCATCGGCACCGGCGTCGACCCAGGCTCGTGCTTCGGCCAC
Organism: Rhodanobacter terrae; assembly: GCF_042657005.1. Taxonomy (NCBI): domain Bacteria; kingdom Pseudomonadati; phylum Pseudomonadota; class Gammaproteobacteria; order Lysobacterales; family Rhodanobacteraceae; genus Rhodanobacter; species Rhodanobacter terrae. The sequence goes on along the minus strand of NZ_JBHSNG010000005.1, from coordinate 137,214 downwards.
CGTGGTGGCCGTACCGATCACGTAGATGTCGCGCTGGCGCAGTTCGCGCCGTTGCGCTCCGCTGATGACGCCGAATGCGAAACTCGCCACCGCCGGCTGCGCCTCGCACAGCGCGGCAAACTGATCGGAAAAGCGCGGCGCCCAGCGTGCCGGCAAGCTGGTGCGGACGGCCAGGCCCTCGCGCGCCATCAGCGCATCGAGCTGTTCGCGCGCCTTCGCCACCGCGGCCATGTCGGCCTCGAATTCATCAGGCAACACGAACAGGCCGATCGCGTAAGGCCGATCGCCGAGTGCGCGGACCTGCGCCGACTGCTGGAGGATGGCTTGCGGCTCCAGATAACCGGCGCCCAGCGAGCCCAGTCCGCCCGCACTCGATACGGCCGCCACCAGCGCCGGCGGCGACGAACCGGCCATCGGTGCCTGGATCAGCGGGTGCTCGATACCGAGTCGGCTGGCGAATGGCGAACTCATGGGGGATGGCCTGCGGCGTGGAAGGCCCAAGTATCCACCGCTGCAGCATCCGGCAGAAGCCGCCGACGGGGCGCCGCCGTGACGGCGCGCCGCCAAGCGGCCGTCGATCAGCCGCCGGAGTTCATCGCGTCGCTTTTCATGGCATCTTTTTTCATCGCGCCCTTTTTCATGGCGTCATATTTCATGGCGCCATGCTTCATGCCGTCCATCTTCATGGAGTCGTGCTTCATCGCATTCTTGCCCATGGCATCCTTCTTCATCATGTCCCTGTGCATCGCGTCGTGCGACATCGCGGAGCTGGAGCTGGCGGCCATCGTGTCCTGCGCGAACACCGCCGTGGTGGCAAGGCCGCAGCTCATGGCAACGACGAGAAGGGTGGCGAGACGTAGGTTCATGGGAGAGGTCCTGGAAAGTAAGTAAGAGGTGAGGACAGCCATGCCGTCCCCATGCTTCATTCGTTTGCGGACGATCCACGGTTACACCGCTGGAACAAGCCCGGCCTAACCGCCCTGCCCGGCCACGATGTTCACCGTGATCGCGATGATAAACACGTTGAAGAAGAACGCGATGACGCTGTGCAGCAGCACCACGCGGCGCAGGTAGCGGCTGGTGATCTGCACGTCGGACACCTGGAAGCACATGCCGATCACGATCGCGAAATAGACGAAGTCCCAGTAATCCGGTTGCTCGGTGCCGGGGAAATCCAGCCCGGTGTGCTTGTCGCCGAAATCGCCGTAGAACCCATGTGCGTAGTGGATCGCGAACATGGTGTTGAGGAACAGCCAGCTCAGCACCACGCTGAGCGCCCCCACCGCCAGCGCCAGCACACCACCGCTCTTGGCCGCGTGCAGTTCGTTGCTCAATGCCACCAGCACCACCGTCGACAGCACGATGCCGCTCCACAGCACACCCCAGCGTCCGGTGTCCTGCGCCTGGGCCTGGCGGCGCATGTGGCTCGTCGCAGCTTTATTGAACAGGCGCGCCAGGATGCTCAGGAACACTACGGCAGCCAGATCGAAAGCCAGCAGGATGGCCGTGGCCACACGCAGCTTCATTTCCACCAGCACGGCACTGGCCACCAGGAAAATGATCAGCGACACGATCATCCGCGGCCGCGCCCTTACGTAGTGAAACGGCCGCCAGCGGCGCTTTTTCCGTGGGGTCGTTACACCTGTTTCGTCACTATTCAAGCAAGCCTCCATGGCGCAACCACTGGCGCCGGCACGCAGCGATCATAGCGGGAGTTTCAGGTGCGCAGATCGCGATATTCCGGGTGCCGTCCGATCCAGGCGGCGGCATACGAGCATGCCGGCACGACCTTCCAGCCCTCGCTGCGCGCCGCTTCGAACGCGGCCTGAACCAGTGCTGCCGCGATCCCGCGCCCACCGACCTCAGGCGGCACCCCGGTATGGGTGATCGTCATCACGGCGTCGGTCAAGGTGTAGTCGAGTTCGCATTCGACGCCATCTACATCGGTCTCGAAGCGATGTGCGGCGCGATCGTGCTGGATAGCAAACGGCATGTGGACTCCCTGCTGTAAAGACAAACTGCGAGCATACGGCGGGCACGGGACAACCGCACGTGAAGCCCGGGCTTGGATCCGTTCGCGCCAGCTGCATGAACTGTCCGGCACAGTGAGCGCTTGCCTACCATCCCCCAACAGGAGCATTCCATGAAGAAATCCGCATCCGCCCACTGGTCCGGCGGCATCAAGGACGGCCAGGGCACGATCTCGACCGATACCAAGGTGCTGCGCGAGGCCCCGTACGGTTTCAAGTCACGCTTCGAGGACGGCGCCGGCACCAATCCGGAGGAATTGATCGCCGCGGCGCATGCGGCCTGTTATTCGATGGCGCTGTCGCTGGGGCTGGGCAATGCCGGGCTCACCGCCGACAGCATCGACACCCAGGCGACAGTGACCCTGGAGAAGGACGGCGACGGCTTCTCGATCACCGCCGTGCATCTGGCCTGCAAGGCCAACGTGCCCGGTGCCGATGCGGACACCTTCGACAAGATCGCGCAGGCTACCAAGCTCGGCTGTCCGGTCTCCAAGGTGCTCAAGGCCACCATCACGCTGGACGCCAGCCTGGAGAGTTGATCGGCGGCACTTCCGGCGCGCCGGCTCACCCGGCGGCGACTTCGAGAGCGCGTGGCGACCCCGCGGTGGCTTCACCTTCGCGGCGCAGGCGCACCGCCTGCGCCAGCCGCTGCAGCACCTGCACCGAACTGTCCCAGTCGATGCAGCCGTCGGTGATGCTCTGGCCGTAGCGCAGCGGCTGGCCGGGCTGGAGTTCCTGGCGTCCGCCCAGCAGATGACTCTCCACCATGACGCCGAGGATGCGCCGCTCGCCGGCGGCGATCCGTACGGCGATGTCCTCGGCCACCCGTGGCTGGTTCTCCGGCTTCTTGTCGCTGTTGGCATGGCTGACGTCGATCATCACCCGGGCCTGCAGCCCGGCCTTGCCGATCGCGGCACAGGCCGCATCGACGCTGGCGGCGTCGTAGTTCGGCGCCTTGCCGCCACGCAGGATCACATGGCAGTCGCCGTTGCCGCGGGTGGCGGCCACGGCGGCCTGGCCGTCCTTGGTCACCGCCATGAAATGATGCGGCTGCGCCGCGGCCTGCACCGCGTCCACCGCGATCTTCACGTTGCCGTCGGTGCCATTCTTGAAACCGATCGGGCAGGACAGCCCCGAGGCCATCTCGCGATGTACCTGGCTTTCGGTGGTACGCGCGCCGATCGCCCCCCAGGCCACCAGGTCGGCGATGTACTGCGGGGTGATCATGTCGAGGAACTCGCAGCCGGCCGGCACGCCCAGCGTATTGATGTCGCGCAGCAGGCCGCGGGCCAGGCGCAACCCCTTGTCGATATGGAAGCTGCCGTCCAGGTCGGGATCGTTGATCAACCCCTTCCAGCCCACCGTGGTGCGCGGCTTCTCGAAGTACACGCGCATCACGATCTCCAGCGCATCGCCGAGTTCTCGGCGCAGCGGCGCCAGCCGGGCGGCGTACTCCAGCGCGGCGCGGGTGTCGTGGATCGAGCATGGACCGATGACCACCGCGAGGCGGTCGTCGCTGCCGGCGAGGATGCCGTGCAGCGCCTGCCGCGAGGCGTCGACGGTGGCCATCGCCGCGTCGGTGGCCGCGCAGTCGCGCATGACCTCGGCAGGCGTGCTGAGGCGGTGAATGGCGCGGATGCGCAAGTCGTCGGTGGGGTGCATGGCGGCTCTCCTGGAGGATTTTCCGGTGGCGGCCATAAAAAAACCGCCGGTGATGGCGGTTCGGTCGTGGTTGTGTCGATCAGTTCAGTAAGATCGCGCCCGCGCCGCCGCCGTTGGCTTCGGATAGCCGTAAAACCAGAAATACAGGCGGGCGGTGGCGGAATGCATGGCGACATAGATAACACAACGGACGTCCAGATCAAACTCCCCCCGCACTGACGATAGACTGCCGGCATGCTTTCTCCCCTCGATCTGCTGACCCGTCCCGCCCGTGAGCCGATCCGTCGCTGGGTCCTCAACGCCTTTCCGCGCGCCGACACCGGCAGCCTCGACTACGACCATCCGCACGGCGACCCGGGCCTGTTCGGGCCGGACAGCGCGACCTGGCGCGTGCACTCGGATTTCCCCGGCATGCTTGCCGGCGGCCTGGCCGCACTGACCCTGCAGACGCTGCATCCGCTGGCGCTGGCCGGCGTGTGGGATCACTCCAATTTCCGCGGCGACCTGCTCGGGCGCCTGCGCCGCACCACCGCGTTCGTGGGCGGCACCACCTACGCACCCCGCGCGCAGGCCGAGGCGCTGATCGAACACGTGCGGCAGATCCACGCGCACATCACCGGCCATGGTGAGGATGGACGTCCGTATGCCGCGAACGATTCCGCACTGCTGACCTGGGTACACGTCACCGAAGCGTACAGTTTCCTGCAGGGTTATCGCCGCTACAGCCATGTAGCCCTTCCGGCAAATGCGGCCGATCGCTACTACGACGAAGCGCGGCGGATTGCCGAAGCGCTGGGCGCCCACGCGGTGCCCGCCTCGGAGCAGGCCGTCAACGCCTACTTTCAGCGCATCCAGCCCGAACTGGCCTGCACCGAACGTTCGCGCGTGGTGCTCGAACTGCTGTCGCAAGTGCGTCTGCCGGTGCCGGCAGCCGGCTTGTCGCGCGATCTGTTCCTGCATGCCGGCGCCGCCCTGCTGCCGGACTGGGCGACCGGGCGACTCGGCCGCACCCCGCGGCAACAACGCCAGGCGCGACTGGCGGCCCACGCGCTGTGGACAGTCGCTCCGGTCTTTCGCACCGCACTGAAGGACGGCATCGCCAGCCGCGCCTGCCGGCGCGTGGGCGTGCCGGCGGAGCGGTTGCAGCACTGGGCCTGATCGCCGCCGTCCAGCGGCATTGACAGCTTCGTCCCATCGGCTAACGTCATGCGACAGCGTCAGCCAAGGACTTTCGTGGCAACACTCATTCCGACCCGCAACAGCTGCCTGCCGCGCATGACCGGCGGCGAGAAGCGCGTTTCCGAGCGGCTGGAGCAGAAACTCGAGGACGACTACCTGCTGTGGTACGACGTGCCGGTCGGGCTGAAGCAGCGCCATCCGGACTTCGTGGTGTTCCATCCGCGCCGAGGCCTGCTGGTGCTGGAGGTGAAGGACTGGAAGGCCGATACCATCCGCCACGCCGACAGCACCCAGTTCACCCTGGTCACCGATCGCGGCCTGGTCAAGGAAAACAACCCGCTGCTGCAGGCACGCGCCTACGCGCTGGAAATCGGCGTGGTGCTGGAACGCGATCCGGCGCTGCGCCACCCGCGAGGCAGCCGCTACGCCGGCAAGCTGATCATGCCGTGGGCCTGGGGCGTAGTGCTGGCCAACATCACCCGCAGACAGTTCGACGAAGGCGCGCTGGGCGAAGTGCTGCCCGAGCACCTGGTGATCTGTCGCGACGAACTGTACGAGACGGTGGACGCCGAGGCGTTCCAGGAACGGCTGTGGGCGATGTTCCCGCAGGTGTTCCCGGTGACGCTGACGCTGCCGCAGATCGACCGCGTGCGCTGGCACCTGTTTCCCGAGCTGCGGGTCGAGCCCGGCAGCGGCCAGTTCGGCTTGTTCGGTCCCACCGCCGCGGCGGTGCGTCCGCTGGAGATTCCCGACCTGGTCAAGGTGATGGACTCGCAGCAGGAGCAACTGGCGCGTTCGCTCGGCGACGAGCACCGGATCATCCACGGCGTCGCCGGCTCCGGCAAGACGATGATCCTCGGCTTCCGCGCGATGCAGCTGGCGCGCGAGCTGGGGAAACCCATTCTGGTGCTCTGCTACAACAAGACGCTGGCCGCGCGGCTTGAACAGCTGATCGGCGAGCGCGGCCTCAGCGAGAAGGTGCAGGTCTACAACTTCCACAAGTGGTGCCGCAAGATGCTGGTGGCGTACCACGTGCCGCTGCCGTCCGGCAAAGACAAGGCGTTCTTCGAAGCGTTGCCGCCCGCGGTGATCGCCGGCGTGGATAGCGGCCAGATTCCGCGTTTCCAGTATGGCGCCGTGCTGATCGACGAAGGCCACGACTTCGAGCCGGACTGGTACAAGCTGATCGTGCAGATGATCGATCCGGCCACCAACTCGCTGCTGGTGCTGTACGACGACGCGCAGAACATCTACGGCCAGGCCGACCGCCGCAAGATCAGCTGGAAGAGCCTGGGCGTGCAGGCGCAGGGCCGCACCACCATTCTCAAGCTCAATTACCGCAACACGCTGGAAATCCTCTCGGTCGCGCGCGGCTTCGCCCAGGAACTGCTCGAATCGCGCGGCGACGATGACGATGGCGTGCCGTTGATCGCGCCGCAAAGCGCCGGCCGCCGCGGCGCGCTGCCCGAACTCTTGCGCACCGACACCGCCGCCGCGCAGCTCGATGTACTGATCGCACGGCTGCGCGACGAGCACGCGCATGGCCGGCCGTATTCCGACATGGCCGTGCTGTTCCGCAACCAGTGGGAGGGCGAGAGGCTGCACGAGGCCCTGCAGCGCATCGGCATCCCCAGCCGGCTTGCCGACGGTACCGGCAAGCACACCTTGTTCGTGGTCGAGGACAGCGTCAAGCTGGTCACCATGCATTCCAGCAAGGGCCTGGAATTTCCGTTCGTGATCATCCCGGGCCTGGGCTCGCTGCCCAAACCCGGGCAGAGCGAGGCCGACGAGGCGCGCCTGCTCTACGTCGCGATGACCCGCGCCACCGAACACCTGCTGCTTATCCACCACGACGACTCGGTCTTCAGCAAGCGCATCCGCGATTCGATCAACGAGGTGCAGGAGCAACTGGAGGGTCGCGCCTGATACGGTTGCGCGGCTATCTGCGCGAGCGATACGGCGACAGCAAGTCGAAGTCGTCGAACAACCCCGCGGGCAACAGGTAACGCGGCTCGCGTCCGCTGGCGAGCAGCTCGCGGATACGGGTGGCGGAGATTTCCAGCGGCGTGACCGCCAGGTCGATCACGTTGCCGGCGGCGACCTCGCACAACGCGGCCGCCGTGTCGACGCGGCGATCGGCGATCTCGCGCTGCAGCTCATCGGGCAACACGACCCCCACGCCGGGCCGGCTCAGAATGCCGATATGCGCCAGATCGAACAGCTCGCGCCAGCGATGCCAGCCGGGCAAGCCGGCGAACGCATCGGCGCCGATCAGCAACACCAGCGGGCGCGCGCCCTGCTCTGCCCGCAATTCGATCAAGGTGTCGATCGTGTACGACGGGCCGGCGCGTTCCAGTTCGCGCGTGTCCAGCGTGAGGCGCGACTGGCCTTGCAGCGCGGCACGCAGCATTGCCACGCGCTGCGCTGCCGAGGCAGTCGGTGCTGGCCGATGCGGCGGCACGCTGGCCGGCATCAGGCGCACGTCGGCGTCGAGCAGCTCGGACGCTTCCCACGCCACGCTCAAATGACCCAGGTGCACCGGATCGAAGGTGCCCCCGAAAATCGCCAGCGGTTTCACGCCAGCGCCTTGGCAGCGCGCGGTTCGGCGATCGCGGCGATCAGCCGCTCGGCCTCCTGCCATGGATTGCCCTGCTCGCGACCCTTGACCATGCGGTCGATGCGCGAAGCGCGGGCGAGGCATTGCAGCCAGTGTTCGCGCGGCGCGCGGCGCAGCGCCTGACGGAACAATTGTTCGCGCGCCTGCCACAGGTGCTCGGCGCGGATCTGCGCGGCCAGATCGTGGGCATTGGCCAGGCGCAGTGCCAGTTGCAATTGGTTGACCAGCCAGCCCATCAGCGCCAGCAGTTCGTCACCTTCGGAACGCAGCCCGGCCAGAATGCGCAGCGCACGCGCGCCATCGCCGACGAACGCGGCATCGGTGAGCTTGAACACGTCGTAGCGGGCGCTGTCGGCGACCAGGTTTTCCATCTCCGCCGCATCGATGCGACCTTGCCCGTGCAACACGGCAAGCTTGTCGATTTCCTGCGCGGCGGCGAGCAGGTTGCCTTCGACGCGTTCGGCCAGCAACGCGGCCGCGTCGGGCGTGGCGGACAGGCCGCGCGTCGCCAGTCGCGCCGTGATCCACGCGCCCCACTGATCCGGCCGCGGCGAGTTGAACACCACCATCGTGCCGCTGGCGTCGAGCTTCTTGCTCCACGCGCCGTCGTGCTTGCTGCTCCACTCCATCGCGGTGATCAGCAAGGTGACATCCGGCGGCGGGTCGGCACAGAACGCATTGATCGCCTTGGCGCCCTCGGTGCCGGGGCGGCCGGTGGGCAGGCGCAAGTCGATCAGCCGGCGGGTGGCGAACAGCGACATGCCGGCAGCCGCGCGGGCCAGGTCGTTCCAGTCGAAATGCTGGCCGACGTCGAGCACTTCGCGTTCGCTGTAGCCCAGCTTCCGGGCCTGCGCGCGCAACGCATCGGCCGCTTCCAGCACCAGCAGCTGTTCGCCGGCGAGCAGGTATGCCGACTGCAGGCTGTCTGCCGCCAACGCCTTCTGCCACTGGCCGGAACTGAGCGGCATCAGTGCGCGCTGGAGGCGGTCGCCGGTGCGGCCAGCTCGTGCTTGCTGGCGGCCTGCAGGCGGAACAGGATCGCCTGCACCATGTCGTCGTTGAGGCTGCGCTGGATCTCCTGCACCTGCGACGCGTTGCCGACGGTGTTGGTGGCGTCGTAGCTGTATTCGCGCGACATGTCGATGCGCTGATGCGGCACCAGCGTGCGGCCCTCGGCGTCGGCCACGTCGAACTGCACCTGGTAGTGCACGGCGTATTCGGTGATGCGCACATAGCCGCCGGCACTCAGCGTATCGGTGCTGAACGCCGCCACCGGCACGCGCAGTTCGGCGATGCCGGGACCGGCGTCGTCCTCGACCGTGACCCCGGAGGTTTCCAGCGCGCGCGTCAGACGGCGCTGGAACTCGCCGCCGCCGCTCACGGTGAGATGCACCCGCTGCATCTGCGGCGGCAGGCTCGCGTTCCGGCGCAGGTGAAAGCCGCAGGCGCTCAGTGCGAGCGCCGCGACCAGCAGCAATGAGGCTTGGAACAGGCGACGCGCTTTCATGAAGCTCATGGATTTCATCCTGCGACGATGTTGACGATCTTGCCGGGAACCACGATGACCTTGCGCACACTCATGCCTTCGAGGAAATGCGCCACCTGCGGCTGCGCACGCGCCGCAGCCTCGGCCTCTTCCTTCGAGGCATTCGCGGCCAGTTCGATGGTAGCGCGCAACTTGCCGTTGATCTGCACCGCAAGGGTGATGCTGTCGCGCACCAGCGCGGCCGGATCGGCCACGGGCCATGGCTGGTCCTCCAGCACCGTCTCGGCATGGCCAAGCACCTGCCACAACGCATGGCTGATGTGCGGAACCACCGGATTGAGCAGCAGCACCATCGCTTCCAGTGCCTCATGGCGCACCGCGCGACCCTGCTCGCTCTGATCGCCGAATTTGCTCAGCGCGTTGAGCAATTCCATCAGCGCGGCGATCGCGGTGTTGAACGCATGGCGCCGGCCGAAATCGTCGCCGACCTTCTGGATCGTCTCGTGCAGTTGGCGGCGCAACGTCTTCTGACCCGCATCCAGCGCCGCCGGGTCGGTGACCGGGTGATCCGGGCTCGCGGCGTGCGCGGTGACTTCGCGCCACAGGCGCTTGAGGAAGCGCGCCATGCCTTCGACACCTGCCTCGCTCCATTCCAGCGACTGCTCCGGCGGCGCGGCGAACATGGAGAACAGCCGCACCGTGTCGGCGCCGTATTTGTCCACCATGGTCTGCGGGTCGATGCCGTTGTTCTTCGACTTGGACATCTTCTCGGTGCCGCCGATATGCACCGGCTGGCCGTCCGCCTTGAGCGTGGCGCCGATCACACGCGCCTTGTCGTCGCGCAGGATCTCGACCGCCGAGGGATTGATCCAGTCCTTCGAGCCGTCCGCGTTGTCGCGATAGAACGTCTCGGCAATCACCATGCCCTGGCACAGCAGGTTCTGCGCCGGCTCGTCCGAATGCACCATGCCCGCATCACGCAGCAGCTTGTGATAGAAGCGGAAGTACAGCAGGTGCATGATCGCGTGCTCGATGCCGCCGATGTACTGGTCGACCGGCAGCCAGTAGTTCGCCCGCTCGTCGATCTGCGCGTTCGCGCCGGGGCTGGTGTAGCGCGCGTAGTACCAGCTCGACTCCATGAAGGTGTCGAAGGTGTCGGTCTCGCGCTCGGCCGGGCCGCCGCATTGCGGACACACGCACTTGCGCCATTCCGGGTCGGCCTTGATCGGCGACTGCACGCCGCTGAAGGCCACGTCCTCGGGCAGCACCACCGGCAATTGGTCTTCCGGCACAGGCACCGCATCGCACTTGGGGCAGTAGATGACGGGAATCGGGCAACCCCAGTAACGCTGGCGGCTGACGCCCCAGTCGCGCAGACGCCAGTTCACGCGGCGCAGGCCCTTGTCGTCGCCCTCGAGCTTCGCGGCCAGAAACTCGAATGCCTCGCGATACGTCTTGCCGTCCAGTTCCCCGGAATTCACCACGCGCATGTCGGCGCGGGTCTTGTCGGAGTACCAGTCCTTCCACTGGTTCGGATCGTAGTCGGCGTCCGCACCGGCGACCGCGATCACCTGCTTGATCGGCAAACCGTACTTGTGCGCGAACTCGAAATCGCGCTGATCGTGCCCCGGCACCGCCATCACCGCGCCGGTGCCATAGCCCATCAGCACGAAGTTGGCGACCCACACCGGCACTTTTTCGCCACTGACCGGATGCACCGCGAACAGGCCGGTAGCCATGCCGCGCTTTTCCTGCGTCTCCAGCTCGGCCTCGGAGACGCCACCATGCTTCAGCTCATCGAGGAAGGCAGCCAGCCTCGCATTACCCTGCGCCGCCTTGACCGCCAGAGGATGCTCGCCGGCGATCGAGACGAAAGTGACACCCATCAGCGTGTCCGGACGGGTGGTGAATACCGTCAGCGGCTCGGCCTCGCCCTCCACGACGAAATGGATGTCCAGCCCCTCGCTGCGGCCCAGCCAGTTGCGCTGCATGGTCTTGACCGCGTCGGGCCAGCGCGGCAGCGTGTCCAGCCCGTCCAGCAATTCCTGCGCGTAGTCGGTAATCCGCAGGAACCACTGCGGAATCTCGCGTTTTTCCACCACCGCGCCGGAGCGCCAGCCGCGACCGTCGACGACCTGCTCGTTGGCCAGCACGGTCTGGTCGATCGGATCCCAGTTCACCACCGCGTTCTTGCGGTACGCCATGCCTTTCTTCAGCAGGCGGGTGAACATCAGCTGTTCCCAGCGGTAATAGTCCGGGCGGCAGGTGGCGAACTCGCGCGACCAGTCGATCGCATAGCCCAGCGACTTCAGCTGGCTGCGCATGTGGTCGATATTGGCGTAGGTCCATTTCGCCGGTGCGGTCTGGTTCTTGATCGCCGCGTTCTCGGCGGGCAGGCCGAACGCATCCCAGCCCATCGGCTGCAGCACGTTCTTGCCCTGCATGCGCTGGTAGCGGCTGATCACGTCGCCGATCGTGTAGTTGCGCACGTGCCCCATGTGCAGCGCGCCCGATGGGTAGGGCAGCATCGACAGGCAGAAGAACTTCGGCCGCGAGTTGTCCTCCTTCACCTCGTACGCGTGCCGCGCGTTCCAGTACAGCTGCGCAGCGGCCTCCACCGCCTGCGGCGCGTAGCCCTCCGGCGTGCTGCCCTGATCGGGAGAGTTCGAGTCCTGATGAATGTCCTGCATGATTCCGGTGCCGTAATGCGGTTGGTGCAGGCCGGCGAAGCCGACTGCGGCGAACTGGTCAGACTAGCCCAGCACGAGCCGGGCGCCAAGCGCGAGGCCTTCAGCCGGCCGGGCAGAGGGGCGTCTGGCCAGTGCCGAGCAGGCGTGCCGCCGCGGCGATCTGCGCCGCCAACGCGCCGATCGCGCGCTGGTGCCCCTGCACCAGCGCGTCGTAACCCGGCCCGACTGTTTCAGTGACCCGGCTGGTGCAGGCCAGCGCAGCAGGGTGCTGCCCGCGCAACAGCCGCACGCTCCACGCCCCCTCGATCAGCGCGTAACTGCCCGGCTGCGAGTCGAACCGGCGCAGATCCAGTTTGATCCTCAGCAATGGCTTGTCGTTGCCGGGCAAGCCACTGACATCCTGGCTGTGCAGCTCGCGCGCCAGATCCGCCGACAGCGCGCTGCGCACCTCGTCGTTGAGCGGCGCGATCCAGCGCTCGCTGTCGAGCAGGGCCACGCCCTGCCCGCCTTCGCGCACCACGAGTTGCGGCTGGTCGACCTGCGCCGGCACGCCGACCGGCAGCAATTCGAACGGCAACGACGGCGGCGCTGAACTCACCGGCGTGTCGGCTGCCGGTGCAACCAATGTGTAGTAATGCAGCGGTGCCGATGCGCAGGCAGCCAGCGCCAGCGCGGCTCCCGTGCCCAGCAGGCGCATGGCGATACGGATCATGGCTGGCTCCCTTGTGGCGGTCTGGCAGCCGCTGCCGGCGGTGCGGCAGTGGTGGCGGGCTTGTCATCGGGCCGGCGGCCGCGGATCAATGCCTCCGGATGTTCGCCCAGATAATCGGTGAGCACCCGCAGCGAACGCGCCATGCGCTGCATCTGCTCCAGCGTGGTGCCCAGGTTCTGCTGCAGCGGCGAGTCGCTGGACAGCGCATCGCTGGCTGTGCCCATGGTTTTCTGCACGCCTTTCAAAGTGTCGTTGAATGCCGGCAAGGTCTGGCCGTTGACCTGCTTCAGCGTGGCGTCGAGCCCGGCCAGGGTCTGGTCCAGATTCCTGCCTATGCTGTCGAACGGAATCTTGTCGAGCTTGTCGACGATGCTGGCCATCTGCTCCTGCAGCTTGTCGAAGCTGCCCGGAACGGTGGGCATCAGCAGCGGTTTGGCGTTGGGATCGAACGCCACCGGTGCCGCATGCGGCACGAAATCCAGCGCCACGTACAACTGGCCGGTCAGCAGGTTGCCGGTGCGCGCCTGAGCGCGCAAGCCGTGTTCGACCATGCGCCCCAGCAGTTGCGACAGGTCGGGATTCTCGCCGCGCGCCTTGGCCAGCGCCACCAGCTTGTCGTAGGCCTTGCCGAGGCGCTGCGGATACACCACCGCGCCCACGACCACCGGGAAGCGCTGGGTCTTTTCGTCGTAATCGAGATTGACCGACACCACCTTGCCGATGTTGATGCCGAGAAACTCCACGGGCGCATCCACCGCCATCCCGCGCACCGACTGCTCGAAACGCATGCGGAAATAATGCGGCTCGCCATCGGGCGGCGCCATCGCCGTAGCCTGGTCGGCAAACAGCTGGTACGACGTCAGCTCGGCTGCCGGCGTGCTGTCGTGGGGGCCGCGCGGATCGAGAAAGGCGATGCCGCCGGCCAGCACCGAGGCCAGCGACTGCGTGTTGACCTTCAGACCACCGGCTCCGAGCGACAGATCGATACCGCTGGCGTTCCAGAAGCGGGTGGATGTGGTGACGAACCGATCGTTGGGGCCGTCCACGAAAATGCCTATCGAGATGCCCTTGCCGTCCTTGTCCAGTTCGTAGGACACCACCCGGCCGACCTGGATGCGCCGGTAATAAACCGGCGAGCCGATATCCAGCGAACCGAGGTCGTCGGTGTGCAGCACATAGCTGCGGCCCGGCGCGCCGTGATTCACCGACGGCGGCGTCTCCAGCCCCTTGAAGTCCTCCTGCGGCGTCGAGGAGTCGCCCACGTCCGCGCCGATGAAGGAACCGGACAACAAGGTGTCGATGCCGGATACGCCACCCAGCCCGATGCGCGGCCGCACCACCCAATAGCGAGTGCCTTCGGTGGCGAAACTCTCGGCGCTCTTCTCCAGCGCCACGGTGACCTGCACACGCTTGTGATCGGCGCTGAGGCGGATTTTCTGCACCTTGCCGATCACCACGTTCTTGTACTTCACCGGCGTCTTGCCCGCATCCAGGCCTTCGGCACTCTGGAAGCTGATGCTGATCTGCGGGCCGGCCTGCAGCCAGTAATGGACCACGAGCGAGAGACCCACCAGAGCGGCCAGCGCCGGCACCAGCCAGATCAGCGAGGCATTGAAGCGGCGGCGCTTCACCACCGGTCGCGGCAGCTCGGCGTCGTTCGGGGAGCCCGGCTCAGTGTGGCTGTCGTCAGTCATCCGTATCCCTGCCATCCCAGATCAACCGGGGGTCGAAACTCATCGAGGCCAGCATGGTCAGCACCACGGTCAGGCCGAAAAAGATCACGCCGGGCAGCGGTTCGACCAGGCTCAACAGGCCGAAGCGCACCAGTGCCGTCAGCAGCGCCACCACGAACACATCCAGCATCGACCAGTAGCCGATGAACTCGACCAGCCGGTAGAGCCTGGCCCGCTGCGGCCGAGCCCAGCCACTGCCGCGCTGGCTGCTCAGCAACAGCGTGCCCATCGAAAGGAATTTCAGCATCGGCACCACGATGCTGGCGGTGAACACGATGACCGCCAGATCCGGCGAACCCTTGACCCACAACTCGACCACGCCGCTGATGATGGTGTTGTCGTCGATATCGTTCAAGCTGGCCGTACGCATGATCGGCAGCACATTGGCCGGGATGTAAAGCAGGAACCCGGCGATCAGCAATGCCCATGTGCGCGCAAAACTGTTCGGTTTGCGCCGGTGCAGCGCCGAGCCGCAACGCGGGCAAACCACGTGCCCGCCAGCGAGGCACTCATCGCCCGGCCCGCTTCGGCAGGCCAGGCCGCACACGTGGCAGCCGATCAAGCCGAGTTCCGCAGCGCGCGGAAACGCGCTCATGCCGGATCCTCCCGCGTGAGTTCCCACAACCGGCGCAAGTCGACGCCGGCGAAGACGGTGATCAGCAAGGTCAGCGCGGCGTAGGCATAAATGCCCGGATCCGCCACCACGTCGAAATAGTTGTGTGCCTTGACGATGGCCACCAGCGCACCGAGCACGAACACCTCGCTCATCGTCCACGGCCCGACGTGGTGCAGCAGGACCATCAGCCGCACGAAACCCGGCGCACGCCGGCCGCTGCGGGCAAACCAGAGCAGCCAGCCGAGCACCAGCATCTTGGTCAGCGGGAAAAAGAACAATGTGACCGCAGCCAGCACCGACACCACCTGCGCCTGCTGCTGCCACATCGCGATGATCATGCCCCACAGCGTGGTGCCGCTGTACTGTCCGTTCAGTCCCAGCGTGACGATGGGCCACATGTTCGCCTGCACGAACACGATCATCGCGGTAAACACCAGCGCCAGCAGTGCGTTCACGCCCAGCGGCTGGTGCCGCTCCAGTTCCGCCAGGCAGCATGCGCAGCGCGCCACTTCACCACGCTGCAGCGTGCGGCGACGGTAAACCGTGTCGCAGTGCTCGCAGATCAACAGCGTTCCTGGTGAGGCCGTGCTCATGCACCCGATGCCTTGCTCTGGCGTGACGATGCGTGGATTCTCGCAAATCTGAGGTGAACGCGGTAAACGGCTTGATATGCTGCGCGATGCCCCGATCTGAACGGCATCCGCCGAGCTGGAGTTTTCCGTGACCGATGCTGCCCTCACCAACCATGTCTTCGACGTCGATCAGCAGACCTTCGAAGCCGAGGTATTGCAGGCTTCCCTGACCACACCCGTGCTGGTGGATTTCTGGGCGATCTGGTGCGAGCCGTGCAAGACGCTCGGCCCCATGCTGGAAAAGCTCGCCGCCGAATACAACGGTGCGTTCCGGCTCGGCAAGGTCGACGTGGACAAGCAGCAGGAACTGGCCGGCATGTTCGGCATCCGCAGCATACCCACGGTGGTGCTGGTGAAGGACGGCCAGGTGCTCGACGGTTTCGCCGGTGCGTTGCCGGAAGGCCAGCTGCGCGAATTCCTGTCGCGTCACGTGCAACCGCTGGAAGCGATCGAACAGGCCGTCGAGGAAGAAGCTGCGCCGGAAACTCCGGACCAGGCCCTGACCCGGCTGCAGCAGGCGATCTCCGCCGAGCCTGACAAGGCCGAACTGAAACTCGAACTGGCCCAGGCACTGATGCGTGCCGGCCAGACCGACGCGGCCGAGGCTGCCTTGACCGCACTGCCCGCCAACCTCGCCATCGATGCGCGTGCCGTGCGCCTGCGCAGCGAACTGGACCTGGCCCATGCGCTGAAAGGTGCGCCTACACGGGCCGAATTGCTGCAACGCTTGCAGGCCGACACCGGCGACTGGGCAGCGCGTGATCAGTTGGGCGTGCGGCTGCTGCTGGAAGGCGATGCCGAAGCCGGCCTGGAGCAGTTCCTCCTCATTCTGCAGAAAGCCCGCGACTGGAATGACGGCCAGGCCAGGAAGCGCCTGCTCGCCGCATTCGCCACGCTCGACGACGCCGAACTGGTCAGCCGTTATCGGCGCAGGATGGCGTCGCTGCTGTTCTGAGCACCGCCACTGCTACACCCACCAGCCCACCCCGATCATGCCCGGACCCGACATTCATGCGCGCATCCACGTTCCGCCGACTGCTCAACCTGTGGCCGCCGTTCCTGTGCAACTCCATCCGCGTGCAGGCGCTCCGCGACGACTACAGCGAGGCGCAGGTGGTGCTGCGGCTACGACCATGGAACCGCAACTATGTACGCAGCCAGTTCGGCGGCAACCTGTTTTCCATGACCGATCCGTTCTGGATGCTGCTGGTGATGCACCAGCTAGGCAACGACTATTACGTTTGGGACAAAGCCGGCGCTATCGATTTCGTGGCGCCAGGGCGTGAGGATGTCTACGCGCACTTCAAGCTAGAGAGCAGCGTCGTCGACGAGCTGCGTGCAGCGGCAGCCGGCGGTGAAAAGGTGCTGCGCTGGTTCGAGACCGAAGTGAAGACCGCCTCCGGCGAGGTCATTGCCATCGTGCGCAAGCAGATCTACGTGCGGCTGAAGCCGAAGGCACGCGGAACGTCGCCGCTGCCGACCTAGCCCTGTTCGAAACGGGTAATCTCCCTGAGTATGGCTTCGGCGTTTCGCACGCTGCGACCGACTGCGCTGTCCTCCAGCGCGCGGGCATGCCCCAGGCGGCGCATCAGCCGAGCCGCCAGCACGACCATCACCAGCCCGACCACGCTGCTCGATAGCGACCAAAGCAGGAAGCCGACCTTGTCGTATGTCCACAGATCGAAACCGTGTTCGGCCAGGCTCATCCACAACACGGGAATCCAGATGAAACAGGCGATCACCGCGTTTGCCGGCCCCTCGACGGACAGGCGCCAGGCATGCAGATCAGCGAGCCGACGCTGTATTTCGAGCACGGGCGCCGCATAGTCGATGCGCTGGATCAGGTACAGGTTGCGAGCGGCGGAAATGATGAAAAGCAGGCCGCAGGCATTCACTAACAAGCCGCAGATCAGCAGGTGCGGAACCTGCCGATGATCCGCCAAGAACGCCCCTCCCCAGGCAGCAAAGATCACACCAAGAGCCAACTGGATCGCCTGACCCCAGGCCAGCGGACGCAGACCCCGGCGGACCTTGTCCAGTTTGCCGTCGCGGAACATACGCCGTTGTAACGCCTCCTGCCGTTCCAGCCGACGGTCGAGCTCCTGCCAGGCCTGCTTGAAGTCATCCAGTTCCATCGTCATGCCCTCACGGTGGTTACCGCGCCGGTCATCCGGCCGCGCATTTTTTGTTTGATGCGACTGATCTTGGTCGCCACATTGGTTTCGCTGATACCGAGGATCTCGGCAATTTCGGTGTAGCTGCGGTCTTCCAGGTACAACAGGATCAGCGCGCGGTTGAGCGGATCGAGCTGGCCGATGAACGTGTACATCGCCTGCAGCCGCTCGTCCGGTTCGGCAATCGGCTCGCCGCCGCCGACGGTTTCCAGGTGGTGCGCTTCCAGCGGCTCGAAGCGGCTGGCCTCCGACCAGCGCTCGCGCCGCGCCTGCGAAATCGCCACGTTCAACGCGATGCGGTACATCCAGGTGGAGAACTTCGCCCGCGCCTCGTCGTAGCCGCCGAACGAACGCCACAGCTGCACGCTTATTTCCTGCACCAGATCCTCGCGATCGGTAGCGCTGCGGCTGTACAGACAGGCCACCTTGAAGACGATCCCGCGATGTTCGTGCAACAGCGATTCGAAGCGTTGCTGATGTTGTCTGGCAGTCATGGACGTCGATATTCCCTGCGATTCACCACATGATTCGCACGGCCGCGGGAAAAATCACAGCGGCCCGCCACACCCGCCACGGCCGATGATCCAGCCCGCCCCCCGGCCATCGTCGCTCCCCATGCCGACCGACGGCGATGCCGCCATGTTGGCGCCGTCCTCTAGAATGACTGACTCCCTTTCACCGACAGAATCCCCATGCGTCCCCTGCGCCTCAAACGCTATCTGCTCACCGGCCTGCTCACCTTCATCCCGTTGTGGGTGACCTGGCTGGTGTTCAAGTTCGTGCTGGGCATGCTGGCGGGGATCGGTGCGCCGCTGGTCAGCGCCATGCTCAATGCGCTGGCGCTGGTCGCACCGCATGCGGCCGACACGCTCAAGACGGAATGGCTGATCTTCATCATCGCCCTGCTTATCACGCTGCTGGCGCTGTACATGCTCGGCTGGCTGGCCAACCGGGTGATCGGCCAGCGTTTCATCAATGCGTTCGACGGCCTGCTCGCGCGCATTCCGGTCGTGCAGACGATCTACGGTGGCACCAAGAAGTTGATGGCCGTGCTGCAGAACAAGCCATCCGGCGTGCAACGCGTGGTGCTGGTCGAATTCCCGCGCAGGGGCATGAAAGTGGTCGGATTCGTCACCCGGGTGATGGTCGAGGATGGCACCGGCCGCGAGATGGCTGCCGTGTTCGTCCCGACCACGCCCAATCCCACCGGCGGTTATCTCGTCGTGCTGCCGCTGCAGGAGCTGACCCCCACCGACTGGACGATGGATCAGGCCATGGCCTTCATCATTTCCGGCGGCGCGGTGGCGCCCGATACGCTGCCCGCTTCGCCCGCGGCGCTGCGCCATGAAGCAACGGAAGATGGTGCATGAATCGGCGTCGCGTCCGCTGTCCGCCTTGCCTGTAGCGTTCGCCGTGGCACGCCGCCCGGTACGTCGGCGCCTATCCCCCGCTGCGGCTGGATGCCGGGCGACGGCATCCTTTGCCGGCGAATCCCGCCCCGGCCGGGAGTACCGGAACCCCTGACCTATGACACTGTCTGCTCCATGACGTTTGACCTAGCGTGAGCAGGTATGGCCACGATTCGGGGGGGACACGACATCGCGGCCAGCGCGGTCTCACCGCAACCGCCCGACGGGCAACATCACTCACAAAGGGATATCCATGAGCAAGCAATATCTGAAGCCCCTGACGTTGGCACTCGCCGTGAGCCTGGGCCTGGCGCTGACTGCCTGCGGCAAGCAGGAGCCGGCTGCCAATGCGCCGACCAGCAGTGCCAGCAGCAGTCCAGGCCCTGCCGGCACCGCTCCGGCCGCCGCTGGCACCAGCGCGGCAGCCGATACCGGCAAGAGCATCTTCGATGTCAGCGAACTCGACCCGAAGATCAACGTCTGCCAGGACTTCAACGGCTTCGTCAATGCCAAGTGGGTGGCCGCCAACCCGATCCCGAACGACCAGACCAGCTGGGGCGCCTTCAACATCCTCAACGAAGCCAGCCTGAAGACCCAGCACGACATCGTCGACGAAGCGAGCAAGAACGCGGACAGCGCCAAAGCCGGCTCGATCGAGCAGAAGATCGGCTGGCTGTATCACTCGGGCATGGATGAGGCGACCATCGAAAAGAACGGCTTCGAGCCGCTCAAGCCCAAGCTGGACGCCATCGCCGGCCTGAAGAGCAGCAGCGATGTGGCCGACTTCATCACCCAGCGCTACGCCGAAGGCGACGGCCAGGTGTTCCAGTTCGGCTCCGGCGCCGACTTTCAGCACGCCGACATGCAGATCGCGTACGCCAATGAAGGCGGCCTGGGCCTGCCGACCAAGGATTACTACACCAAGCCGGACTACAAGGCGATCCGCGATGCCTATGTCGCCTATATCGCCAAATCGCTCGAACTGACCGGCGTCGCCGAAGCCGATGCGAAGAAGCAGGCCGACGACGTGCTGAAATTCGAAACCCGGCTCGCCGCCGCGTCGCTGGCGCCGGTGGAAGAACGCGACCCGAAGAACCAGTACCACTTCGTCAGTGTCAATGACGCCGACAAGGTCACCCCGCACTTCCACTGGGAAAAATTCTTTGCCGCCCAGGGCGTCACCGTCGACAAGGGCTTCTCGCTGTCGCAGCCGAAGTTCTTCGCCGAGTTCGACAAGATGCTGGCGAGCACGCCGGTCAGCCAGTGGCAGGCTTATCTGCGCTTCCACGCGATCGACGATGCCTCGCCGTATCTCAGCAAGAATTTCCAGGACAACAAGTTCGCGTTCTACGGCACCACGCTGGCCGGACAGCCGCAGCAGAAACCGCGCTGGAAGCGCGTGCTGGGCGCCGTCAACCAGGGCATGGGCCAGGCGCTGGGCCAGTTGTACGTCGCCAAGGAGTTCACCCCGGAAGCCAAGCAGCGCGCCGAGGAACTGGTCACCAACGTGCGCAATGCGCTGAAGGCCCGCATCGAGAACCTCGACTGGATGAGCGCCGACACCAAGGCCAAGGCGATCGACAAGTGGAACAAGTTCCTGCCCAAGATCGGCTATCCCGACAAATGGCGCGACTGGTCCGGCCTGGACATCAAGCCGGACAACTACTACGGCAACGTCGAAGCCGCCGGCAAGTTCAACTACCAGTACGACATCGCCAAGATCGGCAAGCCGACCGACCGCAAGGAATGGGGCATGACCCCGCAGACGGTCAATGCGTATTACAACCCGACCGACAACACCATCAACTTCCCGGCCGCGATCCTGCAGCCGCCGTTCTTCGATGCGAAGGCCGACGACGCGATCAACTATGGCGGCATCGGCGCAGTGATCGGCCACGAGGCCAGCCACGGTTTCGACGACGAGGGCAGCCAGTTCGATGGCGACGGCAACCAGAAAGACTGGTGGACCAAGGACGACAAGACCCAGTTCAATGCCCGCACCGGCAAGCTGGTGGACCAGTTCAATGCCTACGCGCCGATCAAGGACAAGCCCGACCTGCATGTCAACGGCAAGCTGACCCTGGGCGAGAACATCGCCGACCTGGGCGGCCTCAACGTGTCCTACGACGCGCTGCAGACCGCGCTGAAGAAAAACACCGCCGAAGCCGACAAGAAGATCGACGGCTACACCCAGGACCAGCGCTTCTTCCTCAATTGGGCGCGCGTCTGGCGCGGCAGCACGCGCGAGAAGCAGATGGAACTGCGGCTCAACACCGACCCGCACTCACCGATATCGATCCGCGCCATGGCCGCCCCCTCGAACATGGAAGCGTTCGCCACCGCGTTCCAGTGCAAGCCCGGCGATGCGATGGTACGTCCGGCCGACAAGCAGGTGAAGATCTGGTAAACCGTCGTCCCTGAGTGCCGCAGATCATCGCGGCATGGATACCGAGGCCCCGCATGTGAATGCGGGGCCTTTTTCGTGGGACATGCCATCAGCCTCCGACGGTTTTGCGCTGCCGGCACGCCTCGATGATATTTTGGTATTGCAAATCATTCTCATTAAAATTATCGTACGTGCCTGCCCTGGCCGATTCGCGCAGCGACATCGCCGGCACGTTTCATAAAGCTCAGATCCCCGCCCACCGTGGCACGCAATCGCCCACACAGCCACCCCGCTGTGCGTGCTTTCGGCTGCCCCGAAAATGCCACTCATCAGGATCCCCATGGCCTTCATCAACAGCCGCAAGCACCCGATCACCACTCGCAAGTCCTCTTCGGCATCCGGCCTGGCAAGCGCCGCCACCTTGCTCACCGGTCTGGCACTGGCCTTTCCCGCAACCGCCACGGACATGCCTGCGTCCATACCGTCCAGCGATGCCCAGGTCGCCAACGCGAAGAACCTGCCTGGCGTGAAAGTGGAAGCCGCCAGCAACGACTATCGCGTCGACCGCCTCTCTTCCCCGAAATTCACCCAGCCACTGCTCGACACCACGCAGACAGTCAACGTGATCACCAAGGAGCTGATCCAGCAGCAAGGCGCCACCACGCTGACCGAGGCGCTGCGCAACAGCCCGGGTGTGGGTACTTTTTTCGTGGGTGAGAACGGCGCCACCACCACCGGCGACGGTATATACATGCGCGGGTTCGACACCTCGGGCAGCATCTTCGTGGATGATGTGCGTGACCTCGGCTCGATCTCGCGCGACATCTTCAATATCGAGCAGGTCGAAGTCACCAAGGGACCGGCCGGCACCGACAATGGCCGCACCGCTCCCGCCGGCTCGGTGAACCTGGTCAGCAAGCAGCCCCAACTGGGCGACGGCGTCTCCGGCTCGGTAGCCTACGGCAGCGGCCAGCACAAGCGCGCCACCGCCGACTGGAACCAGACGCTGGGCAACAACTCCGCGTTCCGTCTCAACATGATGGGCCAGGACAGCGGCGTGCCGGGCCGCGACAAGGTCGGGAACGACCGCTGGGGCGTAGCTCCCTCGCTGGCCTTCGGCCTGCAGACGCCTACGCGCGTCTACCTCGACTTCCTGCATGTAAAGCAGAGCAACGTCCCCGACGGCGGCGTGCCGACCATCGGCCTGCCCGGCTACAGCAGTCCGGACCCGAGCCGCCGGTTTATCACCGGCGCCTCCAGGGTGGATTCGGAGAACTTTTACGGCACCGACAGCGATCACGACGATGTTCAGGCAGACATGTTCACCGCCATCGTCGAGCACGACTTCGCGCCCAACGTCACCTTGCACAACACCACGCGCTGGGGCCGTACGCGGCAGAACTACCTGCTGACCTCGTTCATGGGCAGCGCCGCCAATCTGCTGACACCGAACCCAGCCGATCCGTCGACCTGGACGATCGCGCGCAGCAACCCGACCTTCAAGCAGCAAGTCAACCGCATCCTGACCAATCAGGCCAATATCACGGGAACGATAGCCACCGGCAGCGTCACGCACAGCCTCAGCACCGGTGTCGAGCTGGCCCAGGAAAAGGCGGGCACCGTGGGCCTTGGGGTGCGCAGCCCATGGCCCGCCGCCAACCTGTATGACCCCAGCGCCGATGTCGGTGGCCTGATCTATGGCCCGACCGGCGCCCACAGCCAGGGCAAGACGAACACTATGGCGGCTTATCTGTTCGATACGCTGAAGTTCAACGAGCAATGGCAGGTCAATGCCGGCGTACGGCTGGATCACTACAGCACCGACTTCAACAGCCTGGTGGTCTGCGGCGCCCGCAACGGCCCGGCTTGCGGCGCGTTGCCGGCCGGCAGCGTGCTGCCCGGCGTGGATGCCAGCAAATCAGGCAATCTGCCCAACTACAAGCTCGGCGTGCTGTACAAGCCGGCCGCCAACGGCAGCGTCTATGCGAACTTCGCCGTATCGCAGGAGCCGGCGGGCGGCAATACGCTGACCTTCAGCGCCGCCGCCAACAGTGCCGACAACCCCAACCTCGCTCCGCAGAAGGCACGCACGATCGAGTTCGGCACCAAGTGGGACCTGCTCGACGAGAAGCTGCTGCTGACCGGCGCGCTGTACCGCACTACCGTCAGCAACGACCTGGTGCAGGACCCGGTCGACCTGCAGTACTACCAGGTCGGCAGGAAGCGCGTGCAAGGCATCGAGCTGAGTGCGGTGGGCAAGCTCACCGACAACTGGGCGGTCAGCGCCGGCTACACCACGATGGATGCCAAGGTGATCAGCGGCAGCGCCGTGGCCAACGACGGCTCCAGCGATCTGGCCTATACGCCGAAGAGCGCGTTCACCGCCTGGACCACCTGGCGCCTGCCGTTCAACCTCATCTTCGGCGGCGGTGCCCGCTATGCCGGCGAAATGAAGCGCGGCACCGACAGCGCCATCGGCACGCCGTCCTTCACCGAGGCGTACTGGGTGTTCGATGCGATGGCCAGCTATCCACTCAGCAAGCAGCTCGACCTGCAGTTGAACCTGTACAACCTGTTCGACAAGGACTACGTCTCGGCGATCAACAAGAGCGGCTACCGCTACACCCCCGGCACGCCGCGTTCGGCGATGCTCACCGTCAACTTCCGCTTCTGACGTTCGCCTTCGCGCCCTTTTCCCGTTGGGGAAAGGCAAATTTTCATGTTGGAGCTCCCGATGTTGTTACACATCCCCGACGTCATCGAACGCGAACAAGTCGTCCAGATGCGTGCCGCGCTCGACGGCGCCTTGTGGACCGACGGCCGCGAAACCGTCGGTGCACAAGGCGCCAGGGTGAAACGCAATCAGCAACTGCCGGATACGTCGCCACTGCGCCGGCAACTGGGCCAGACCGTGCTGTCGGCACTGGCAAAACATCCGCTCTATCACGCGGCGACGTTACCGCTGCGTACCCTGCCGCCGCGCTTCAACCGCTACGAGGGCGGCGGCCACTACGGTTTCCATGTCGACGGCGCGGTAATGGCACTTCCCGTCGACGCCGGCCAGCTGCGCAGCGACATCTCCTGCACGCTGTTCCTCAGCGAACCGGACGACTACGACGGCGGCGAGCTGATCGTCAGCGACACCTACGGCGAGCACGAGGTGAAACTGCCGGCCGGCGACCTGATCGTCTATCCGTCCAGCAGCCTGCATCGGGTGCAACCGGTGACGCGGGGAGCGCGGCTGGCGGCGTTCTTCTGGGTGCAAAGCCTGATCCGCGACGACAGCCGGCGCCGCCTGTTGTTCGAGCTGGACACGTCGATCCAGACCCTGACCCGATCCAGCGCCGATGCCGCCGCGGTACTGCAGCTCACCGGTGTCTATCACAACCTGCTGCGCCGGTGGGCCGAAACCTGAGCACTTAGGGCGTTCACGGCGGCTGACGCGCCTCCAGCTGTTCCCACCACGCGCCGCGGGGCGGATAATCGTCGGCCCTCGATGCAACGCGGCTGAATAATGTTCGTACCTGGTCAACGCTGGATATCCTCTGCCGAACCCGAGCTCGGCCTCGGCACCGTTTTGCGCGTCGAAGGACGCGGCGTACAGGTGCTGTTCGCCAAGGCCGGCGTGCTGCGCCCTTACGCCATCGACTCGGCACCGCTGCTGCGCGCCGAGTTCCGCGCCGGCCAGCGCGTGGCCGGCAAGGGCATCGCGTTCCTGGTCGAGCGGGTGGAGATTCGCGAAGAGCTGCTGATCTACCGCGGCGAAGGCCGTGAACTGGAAGAAGGCCAGCTCGACGACGAGCAGAGCGTGAGCCAGGCCGACGACCGGCTGATCGGCGGCCGCACCGATGCGGTCGCGCAGTTCGAACTGCGCCTGGAAGGCCTCAAGCGGCGTGCGCAAGCACGCCGTTCACCGATGTGGGGTCTCGGCGCCGCGCGGATCGGGCTGGTGCCGCACCAGCTGCGTGTGGCCGGCATCGCTTCCGCGCGTCGGCCGCCGCGGGTGCTGCTGGCTGACGAAGTCGGCCTGGGCAAGACCATCGAGGCGGGCATGATCATCGCCCGGCAGCTCGCCACCGGCCGCGCCTCGCGGGTGCTGTTGCTGCTGCCCGATACCCTGGTATACCAGTGGTTCGTCGAGCTGCTGCGCCGGTTCAATCTCAGTTTCGCGATCTATGACGAGGAGCGTTGCGAGGCGCTGACGCAATCCGGCGAGCAGCAGGCCGGCGACGACAGCAATCCGTTCGAGGACGAACAGCTGGTGATCGCCGACTTCGGCTTTCTCGAAAACTCGCCGAAACACGCGCAGCAATTGCTGGACGCGCCGTGGGATTTGCTGGTGGTCGACGAGGCGCACCATCTGGCGTGGTCGCCGGAAACCGCCAGTCCGCGCTACACGATGGTGGAACGGCTGGCCGCCGCGATCCCCGGCGTGATCCTGCTCACCGCCACCCCGGAACAACTCGGCCGCAGCGGCCACTTCGCCCGCCTGCGCCTGCTCGACCCACAGCGTTATTACGACCTGGACGGCTATCTGGCCGAAGCCGACGCCTATCAGGCATTGTCGAAGATCGCCGATCGGCTGCTCGATGGCAGCGCGCTCGACGACGCCCAGCGCACCACCCTCGCCGAAGCCTTCCACGGCGACGAGTCGCTCATCGCGCAGCTGGCCGAATCGACCAAGCCGGCGAACGCGCGCGAACTGCTCGCCGCGCTTATCGATCGCCATGGCACCGGCCGCGCGATGTTCCGCAACAACCGCGCCGGCGTCGGCGGCTTTCCCAAGCGCCAGCCCGAATGGCACCTGCTCGATGCCGAAACGCTGCAGGAGAGCACCCGCCAGTCGCTGTTGGCCGAATTCCACGCCGACATCCAGCAGCCGCCGCCGCTGATCGAGGTCGACTACAGCACCGACCCGCGCATCGACACCTTGATCGCCCTGCTCGATCAGCACCCGCAGGACAAATTCCTGCTGATCTGCCGCAGCCACGCCAAGGTGCTGGCATTGGAAGACGTGCTGCGCACACGCAGCGGCGTCGCCGTGGCGCGCTTCCACGAAGGCCTGGGCATCGTGCAGCGCGACCGCAATGCCGCGTATTTCGCCCAGCCTGACGGCGCGCGCCTGCTGCTGTGTTCGGAGATCGGCTCGGAAGGACGCAACTTCCAGTTCGCGCACCGGCTGATCCTGTGGGATCTGCCGCTGGATCCGGACCTGCTCGAACAGCGCATAGGCCGCCTCGACCGGATCGGCCAGAAGCACGACATCAACATCCATATCCTGGCCGTCGCCGACAGCGCGCAGCACGTGCTGGCACGCTGGTACGACGAAGGGATCGATGCGTTCCACCTGAGTCCGGCCGACGGCCGCGAGCTGCTGCGCCGCTACGGCGAGCCGCTGGCCCGACTGGCCGACGAACATGCGCGCGGCGACGACAACCGCGACCAGGAACTGGACGTGCTGCTGGCCGAAACCCGTGCCAGTCACGAACAGATGGCCGAACTGATACGCGGCGGCCGCGACCATCTGCTGGAGCTGGCGGCCAGCCGGGACCTGCATGCCGACGAACTGCAACAGTCGTTTGCCCGCGAGGATGTCGATCCTGGCCGCGACGCGTTCGTGCAGCGCCTGCTTGAAGCCTTCGGCATCCACGCCGAGGAGCTCGGCGGCCAGGTGCTGCTGCTCGATCCGCAATACCTTTCCACCGACGCCCTGCCCGGCTTCGCGGAAGGCCCGCAATCGGTGACGTTCGCCCGCGACGTGGCCCTGGCGCGCGAAGAGTTGCCGCTGCTGCGGCTGGATCATCCGCTGGTTGCCGGCGCGATGGATCTGGCGCTGTCCGGTGAACAGGGCAATGCGGCTTTCATGGTCGACGATGTACTGCCGGCGCGCACTGCCTTGCTGCAGGCCATCTATGTGCTCGAATGCGTGGCCGATCGCCGACTCGACGCCGAGCGTTTCCTGCCGACCCTGCCTATCGTCGTCACCGTCGATACCCGACTGGCCGAGCGGTCCGACTTCGCGCCCAGCGACATCGCCTTGCGCAAGGCCGCCGATCGCAACATCGAAGTCGTGCGCTACCGCAAGTTCCTCGGCAAGCTGGTGCCGCCGATGCTGGCCCGCGCCGAGACACTCGCCACGGCACGCGGACAGGCCAGCATCGACGAAGCAGTGAGCCTCGCCACCGGGACGCTGGATGCCGAACTGTCGCGCCTGCTCGCCTTGCAGACGGTGAATCCGTCGGTCAGCGAAACGGAAATCACCGCGGTGGCCGACGAACGCACCCGGTTGCTAGCTGCGTTGCCACTATCCCGCCTGCGGCTGGACTCGGTGCGCTTCGTGGTCAGCGCGGACTTCCTCGCGCTGCGCTGACGCCGACGGGTCATTTGCGCCGGTGGCGAGGTCCAGGGCCGGCCAAGGGGCTAGAAAGAACCGCCGCGCCTTCAACCGGCTAGGGAGAAATCCACCGCGGCGGCGGCATG
The DNA here is from genome assembly GCF_042657005.1 of Rhodanobacter terrae. Classification (NCBI taxonomy): domain Bacteria; kingdom Pseudomonadati; phylum Pseudomonadota; class Gammaproteobacteria; order Lysobacterales; family Rhodanobacteraceae; genus Rhodanobacter; species Rhodanobacter terrae. Next base: position 109,408 of record NZ_JBHSNG010000005.1, on the reverse strand, counting down.
CAGCGCGGTGGTGTCGAACAGCGGCACAGCGCTGTCGTCCTGGCTCACCAGCAAACCGATTTCGGTGCAGCCGAGGATGACCCCGCTTGCCCCCGCGGCGATGCCTTCGGCTATCGCTTCGCGATAGATCCGGCGCGAGTCGTCGTTCACGATGCCCACGCAGAGTTCTTCGTAAATGATACGGTGGACGTCCCGCCGAAGCCCGGCCGACGGCACGATGCATCGCACGCCGTGGCGGTCGTACAGCCTGGCCCGGTAAAAATCCTCTTCCATGGTAAACGCCGTACCCAGCAACGCCACCGTGTTCATGCCGGCGGCACGAATAGCCGCGCCGGTCGCGTCGGCGATATGCAGGAACGGCAGCGGGGTAGCCTGGATGATCGCATCCGCCACTTTGTGCATGGTGTTGGTCGCCAGCAGAATGCACTCGGCGCCGCCGGCCCGGAGCCGCAGCGCCGATTCGGTCAACGCGACACCGGCACTCTCCCAGTCGCCCTTGCGCTGCAGCGCTTCGATGTCGGCGAAGTCGAGGCTATCGATCAACAAGCGCGCCGAGCTAAGCGGCCCGGCGCGATCGCGAATGCCGCGGTTGATGAGCTGGTAGTAAGTGGTCGTCGACTCCCAGCTCATGCCGCCGATCAGGCCGATACGCCGCATCACGGCGCGGCCGAGACCACCTCGGCGACCTGGATGTTCCGGCCGATGCCGAAGAGTTTGTACGCCAACGACAGCAGCGCAATCCAGCCCACGCCCACGTACAGCGCCACGCGGGTGTCGGGGCTGTAACCCAGCATCACCCACACGAAGGCGAGGAAGGCCAGGCATGCCACGCTGGACAGCGGCCACGCGCGCAGGCGGAACGCCAGCGGCACGACCTGCCGTTGGCGGAAACACCAGTGCGCGATCAGCACCATGCCCCAGGTCCACACGGTATTGAACGCGAGGATCGACATCATCATGCCGAAGATGCGCCCCGGCACCAGGTAGTTCATCACCACGCCGAACAGCAGGAACACCAGCGTCACCAGCACGCCGGGTACCGGCACGCCGTGTGCGCTCAGCCGCCCCATCGCCGCCGGGGCCTGCCCCTTGCTGGCCAGGCTGTGCAGCATGCGGCTGCCGCTGAAGGTGGTGGAGTTGAAGCTGGACAGCGCCGCGGTGATCACTACGAAGTTGATCAGTCCCGCCGCCTGCGGAATGCCGAGCTTCGCGAACGTGCTGACGAACGGGCTACTGTTGGCGTCCAGCTGGTTCCACGGGTAGATCGCCATGATCACGAACAGCGCGCCCACGTAGAAGATCAGGATGCGCCAGATCACCGAGTTCACCGCGCGCGGTATGGTGCGCTCGGGATGCGCAGCCTCGGCCGCCGCCATGCCTATCGTCTCGATGCCGCCGAAGGAGAACACCAGCACTGGCAGCGCCAGCACCATGCCGGTGATGCCGTTGGGGAACCAGCCGCCATGCGTCCACAGGTTCGACAACCCCATCGGATGGCCGCCGTTGCCCCAGCCTAGCCAGATGATGGTGGCACCACCGAGTATCATCAGCACCACGGTGAGCACCTTGATCAGCGCGAACCAGAACTCCAGCTCGCCGTACACCTTCACCGCCATCAGATTCAGGCCGCCGATCATCGCCACGCTGCCGAATGCCCAGATCCACTGCGGCAGTTCGGGAAACCACGCCTTCATGTAGATGCCCACCGCGGTACTCTCGGCGATGCCCACGCCCATCATCAGGATCCAGTAGTTCCAGCCGGTGAGATAGCCGGCGAAGGGGCCGAGATACTTGTGTGCGTACGTGGCGAAGGAGCCGGCGATCGGCTCGTGCGCGGCCATCTCGCCCAGCGCGCGCATGATGATGAAGATCATCGCGCCGCCGAACAGGTAGGCAAACAGCACCGACGGCCCGGCCAGCCGGATCGTGCTGGCCGACCCCAGGAACAGGCCGGCGCCGATGCACATGCCCAGCGCCATGAAGGTGATGTGACGCGGGGTCAGCCGGCGCTGCAGGGATTCAGACATGGTTTCCGCTCGTGGATGGGTATGAAGTATCGGTCAGCGCAACAGTCGCCGCTTCGGTTTGAGCGGCAGCCGTCCGCGCCAGTACTCGATCAGCACATAACCGCCGAGCATGCCGCCCAGATGAGCGAAATGGGCGATGCCGGCCTGGGTGCCGGTGACGCCTTGCACCAGTTCGACCACGGCATAACCCGTCACGAACAACCATGCCGGCATCGGCACCGGCAGAAAGATCAGCATCATCTTTTCGTGCGGGTACAACATGCCGAACGCCAGCAGTATGCCGAACAGCGCACCCGAAGCACCGATCGTCGGGTAGAAGCCGTGGGTGAACCAATGCACCACGATCAGCTGGGCGATAGCGGCCACGATGGCGCAGACAAAGTAATAGACGAGGAAATGGCGCGCACCGAAGGTGCGTTCGATCGTCCCGCCGAACATGTACAAGCCGAACATGTTGAACAGGATATGCATGAAGCTGCCATGCATGAAGGCATACGTCACCACCTGCCAGACGCGAAAACCCGCGGTGACGACATTGCCGTCGGGCGTCGTGCCGGAAATATCCGGACCAAGCGGCCACAACGCGAAATGCTGCGTCAGCGCCAGGCTCGTCTGGTCGTGCAGCAGCAGTTGCAGCAGGAACACGACCACATTGGCAACCAGCAGATTGCGCGTAACAGGGGGCAAATCAAAAGGCATCGGATGGTTTCCGGGAGGTCAGCGGCCAGCGTAGCGACGGCGGCGGGAAGCCGCCAGCGACGGCATCCCGATGCTGACTCTGCCTGGCGGGATTCGTTCCTCCAGAACCGACGCAACGTGGCACCATGTGAGCGCAGTAAACGCAAAAGCCGCCCTGCGGCGGCTTCCGACGTGGATAGTAGCGGGTTTGCTCAACCCTTGTTCGCTACCAGGGCTATCGCCTCCGGCCGCTTGGCACCGGCAAAGCGCTTGGCCCAGTAACCCTCGTCGAGACTGGAGATTTCCACCGACTTGCCGGTGGTGGGCGAATGGATGAAGTGGCCATTCGAGATGTAGATACCCACGTGCGAAATGTTCCGCCGACCATGGGTACGAAAGAACACCAGGTCGCCCGGCTTCATGTCGGCGCGCTTGACCTTGAGGCCGGCCAGAAACTGCGAGGCCGAGTTGTTCGGCAACTGCATGCCGATCGCATGGGCGAACACATAGCGGACGAAGCCGCTGCAATCGAAGCCGGTGGACGGGTCATGACCACCGCGCACATAGCGGATATCGCGCAGCTTCATCGCCACCGCGATCAGCGCCTTGCGCAGGTCGGTAGCGCTTTCGGTACCGTTGAGAGCCGTCGCCAGCTCGTCACCTTCAACCCTGGGGGCGGCGGTATCGTCGACTGCCGTATCGCTGTTCGCGACCAATTCACTGCTGCGCAGCAGGACCTGGGGACCGGCGGGAACGATGGCCTGGCTCAGCAGCGTCGTCGGTGCCGGATTGAAGGTCGGCGCCTGATTCAGCCATGGCGGCGTGAGCCTGGTGGTGGCCTGGGAGCCCTCCAGCACGAAGGGACTGGTCTGCAATGAACCGGAAGCCGGTAGCGACGGCGTCATCCCGAAGGAGGCTACGGCGTTCGTGGTGGCGGGGCTGGTGGTGTCTGCAACGCCGGCGGCGGATGCGGTCGGCCTGGAGTGGATGGATCTGTGCGTCGCGGCTGCGAGTTTGCGGTGCCGGGTCGGCGTCTGCTTGTGATGGACCAGCTTGCCGTGCCTGTGTTTCACCTGCTGCGCATGTTTCGCCGGGACCGACTTGCCGTGGGTCTTGCTGGTCGTTGCCTGAACGGGTGCCATCACGAACAAGGCTGCAGCGAGCACGGAGAAGGCGGTCCATCGGTTGATCGGCATGCGGGAAATCCCTGCTAATTTCGCTGGATTGGCCGCCTGCAGAAGCTGACGACGTGACGAAGTAGTGAACTTAACAAGAACACGGCATGCGGATGTTGGATTGAGGTTAACTGAACTCTGCCGTTTCAAAAAACGGCGACGGCGCGCACACTTATCCCATCTTGTTGATTAAATTCAGCTTTATGCCTTTCTTGGCGATTCCGGCCAATAGTAGGCATCCGGATGGGACCGGCTGCCGAAGATCGCGGTGCCGATGCGTACCTCGGTCGCGCCTTCGGCGATGGCGAGCGGGAAGTCGCCGCTCATGCCCATGGAAAGGCGCGGGATGTCGTGGCCTTGTGCGATGGCTCGATCGCGCAATTCGCGCAGCAGGCGGAAGCAGCCGCGCACTTCGGCCGGGTCGGTGGAATGGGCTGCCAGGGTCATCAGGCCGCGTACGCGCAAGGTGTCGTAGCCGCGCAAGGTGTCCAGGAAACCGCCGAGCTGTTCGGGCGACAGTCCGTATTTGCTGGGTTCGGACGAGGTTTTCACCTGAACCAGCACGTCGATCGCGCGGCCCTCGTGCTGCAGCCGCCGATCCAGTGCCTCGGCCAGTTCCAGCCGGTCCAGCGACTGCACTTCGCTGGCCAGCCGCGCTACGTCCTTCGTCTTGTTGGTCTGCAGGTGGCCGATCATCACCCAGGCTAGGCCGCAGTCGGCCAGCGGCGGCGCCTTTTCGCGGATCTCCTGCACCTTGTTCTCGCCGAAGCGGTGCAGGCCCAGCCCGACCGCGGCCCGGATCAGCTCCGGGCCGAAGGTCTTGCTGACCGGCAGTATGTCTACCGCAGCCGGGTCGCGGCCCGCCTCGCGGCAGGCCTCATCGACGCGCTGACGGACTTGCGCCCAGTTTGCAGCCAGATAGGCGGTATCCGTGCTCATGCGCCGGCCATCGGGCTCAGGCCTTGGCGCTCTGTGCGTGATGCCGCGCCACCACTTCGGCCACCACCATGGTCACTTTCTTGCCGGTGGGGATGTGCAGGAACTCGTTCGGGCCGTGCGCATTGGAATGCGGGCCGAGCACGCCGGTGATCAGGAACTGCGCCTTCGGAAACTTCTCCCCCAGCATGCCCATGAACGGGATGCTGCCGCCCTCGCCCATGTACGTCGCCGGCGCGCCGAAGTAATGCTGCGAGGCATCGGCAACCGCCTGCTCCAGCCACGGCGACAGCTGCGGCGCGTTCCAGCCGCTGCCGTCTTTCTCCAGCGCAAAGTTGACCTTCGCGCCGTATGGCGGATCCTTTTCCAGCAGTTGCTTGAGGAACTCGCCGGCCTTGGCGCCGTTGAGCGTGGGCGGCACGCGCAGGCTCAGCTTGACCGAGGTCTGCGGCCGCAACACGTTGCCGGCGCTGTCCAGCGGCGGCATGCCGCCGATCCCGGTCACTGCCAGCTGCGGGCGCCAGGTGCGGTTGAGCACGAGTTCCGCCAGATCGCGGGTGACCGGCTGGGTGCCCCCGGCCCACGGAAACTTGTCGTAGATATCGGAGCCCAGCACGCCGGCCGAGAGCTTGGCCTGTTCGACCCGCTGCACCGGAATCTCGACGTACAGCTCCTTCGGCTTGATCTGGCCGGTCACCGGATCTTCCAGTCGCGACAGCAGCTCGCGCAGGATGCGGAAGCTCGACGGCACCACGCCGGAAGCGTCACCCGAGTGCACGCCCTCTTCCAGCACCTGCACGGTGAGGTTGCCGCCGGTCATGCCGCGCAGCGAGGTGGTCAGCCACAGCTGGTCGTAGTTGCCGCAGCCGGAATCCAGGCACACCACCAGGGACGGGCTGCCGATGCGCGCGGCCAGATGATCGACATAACAAGGAAGGTCGTAGCTGCCGGATTCCTCGCAAGCCTCGATCATCACCACGCAACGCGCATGCGGAATGCCTTGCTCGTGCAGCGCCAGCAGCGCGGCCAGCGAGCCGAAGATGGCGTAGCCGTCGTCGGCGCCGCCGCGGCCGTACAGCTTGTCGCCCTTGATCACCGGCGTCCACGGACCGAGCCCCTCCGCCCAGCCGGTCATCTCCGGCTGCTTGTCCAGGTGGCCGTACAGCATCACGGTGTCGTCGCCCTGGCCCGGCACTTCGATATAGATGAGTGGGGTGCGGCCTTCCAGCCGCACCACTTCCAGGGTCGCGCCCGGCAACGCGGCAAGCTTGGAACGCGCCCAGGTTTCCATCAGCTTGACCGCGGCGTCCATGTAGCCATGTTCGACCCACTTGGCATCGAACATCGGCGACTTGTTGGGAATACGGATGTACTCGACCAGCTGCGGCACGATGTCGTCGTCCCACAGCCCGCTGACGAAGCGGGAAAGGCGGGCAGTATCCATGGTCAAACTCCATCAGGCGGTCAAATCCGCATTGTAGCAGCGGGCACCGACACACCATCAGGAAGTCCCCACAGGCACCGACGTGCATGCCGCACGCGCTCTTTGCGGCACACCCGACTGCGCGCTGCGCCAAGGCCACGCACAGTGCAGTTGCGGTATCCCGCCGCCTCGCCATTCGCGCTCAAGGAGAAAGGCCATGTTCAACAAGCTCGCCGCACTTGCCTTCGCACTGACCCTTGCCGTACCGGGACTGCTGCTGGCCGCCACACCGGTCAACATCAACCAGGCCGACGCGGCAACCATCGCCAAGTCGCTGGACGGCATCGGCCAGTCGAGGGCCCAGGCCATCGTGGATTGGCGCACCGCGCACGGACCGTTCAAGAAGGCCGACGACCTGCGCCGCGTCAAGGGCATCGGCAAGGCCACGATCGAGCGCAACCGCGATGCGATCCTGCTCGGCGACGACACGGCTGGCACTGTCGCCAAGGCGGACGCCCCGGCCAAGTCCGCATACAAGAGCAAGAAGGCCGCCGCCGAAGAAGCCACGACCGAAGAGTAGGCAGGTCCGACCATGGATGGTGAGCCGGCGGCGCGATCGATGGCGGGTTGCGCCGCATGGGTTACACTCGCGCGCCCTACCAGCCGTCGTCCCGCCATGATATTGCCGCGTTACCACATCGCCGCTTCCACTATCCGTGGCGCCGGCAACGGCCTGTTTCTGGATGAAGCCGTGGCGGCGGGACGCATCATCACCGCCCCGGACGGCATCGAGCAGACCTATCGGCACGCCGACATCGTCGCCTCGCCCGAGCTCAGCGCGCAGTTCCACCTCAGTGCGCGCTGGTTCGAGGACCGCTACACGCTGTCGCCCGACTGGCCGGACGAGTGCTATATCAACCACAGCTTCGCGCCGAACGGGCTGTGGCACCTGGGCTTCGTGTTTGCACTGACCGACCTGCTGCCCGGCACCGAGATCACCGTCGACTACCGGCACCTGCTGCCGCCGGGTCAGGCGGAGGATTTTGTCGATTCGGTCACAGGTGAGATAATCACCGGCTTGTCCTGGCAAGAGAGTCTCGCCAGCAGTACCCGTGCACTGGCTGAACTGCTAGGTGCCACCCACCGTTGATCGTAATGTTTGATATTCCTACTCTTGAAACGGCGCGCCTGCGCCTTACCGCGCTGACCGAACAGCATTTCAACGACTACGCCGCGATGCTGGCCGACCCGGACAGCACGCGCTGGATCGGCGATGGCCAGCCGCTGGATCGCACCAATGCCTGGCGCTCGCTGGCGATGCTGCTGGGTCACTGGCAGTTGCGCGGGTTCGGCATGTGGGCGCTGGAACTGAAATCCAGCGGCGAATTCATCGGCCGCGCCGGTCTGATGTACCCCGATGGCTGGCCCGATCTGGAACTGGGCTGGATGCTGAAGCCGGAACATCGCCATCGAGGCTACGCCACCGAAGCGGGCAATGCCGTGCTCGAATTCGCCTGGAAACAGCTGCATGCGCCGCGGGTGATCAGTCTGGTCCGGATCGGCAACGAGGCTTCCGACCGGGTGGCCGAACGCCTCGGCGGCGAGCATATCGAAGACATGGATTTCTACGGCAGCCACAGCCACGTGTTCGCCTACTACCCGCCGCACCGTGAGCACCGCCGGGCCTACGGCTAGTACGGTCGGGGAGGGTACCCTGCCGACTGCGCCGGCAGGGACCGCAACATCACAGGGCCGGCGGCAACCAGTTGCTGCGGCGCGATGACGACAGCGAACGCGCCACTTCGGCCAGTGCATACAGCCGGGCCACGCGGACCCAGCCGAGCACCAGCACCACCAGCTGCGCCAGCAACAGGGCCAGGATGAGGCCGCCCGCGCCAATCGCCGGGTTGTGCAGGCGGGCCACGCCGAGCGCCAGCGCGATCGCATAACCGGCCAGACTGATCAGCAGGTAGCACAGCAAGGTGCTGAACGGCCGGCGCAGCAGCTGCATGAAACCGCGGCCGAAGGCGCGCGTGGCCGAACGCAAACCGGTGTCGGCGATCAGCGCGGCGCGGCCCGACTCCACGATGGCCTGCGCCAGCACGAACAACAGCACAGCCACCCCGGTGCCGACATGCGATGCGCTGTCCGCCTGCGACTCCAGCACCGCCTTGCTTTCGATTCCATCCGCCACATGGAACACGAAGCCGATCAGCGCCACCATCACCGCATACGGCAGGATCGACCACAGCATCAGGCGGAACATGCGGCCATATTCGACCACGCCGCACTGAAGCAGGTGACCGAAGCCCAGCACGCGTCCGGCGCGACCGCTGCCGATCACCATGCCATTGAGGAACGGCGACAGCAGCACGGTCAGCAGCAGGCCGAGCAGCGCCACGCCATTGAGCCAGCCGGCGCTGTCGCTCAGCACCGACATGGTGTCGCCAAACACCAGGGCGTTGAAGTGCGTGGCCCATGCCTGCGCCTGTACCGAATGGTCGAGCAGGCCGCTCAGTGCACGCCATAGCGGCAGGCTGACCACCGCAGTCGGCAGCAGCAAAAACATTACCCACAGCAGCAGCAGGCGCCATTGCGCCGCAGCCAGAGGTGCGCGCGCGGCAGCGCCGAGATCCACCCGGCGAGAAGCATGTTTACTGATCATCATCACAGCGACCCCACCAAGGCATAGAAAGTCTGCAGAAGCGCGGCGACGTCCGCGCTCCAGCGGCGCGAGGCGGTGCCGTCGGCCTTGGTGATCAGGCTGTCGTTGAGCTTGTTCGCATCCAGATACACCTTCTGCTCCGGATCGAGAGCGGCCGAAATCACCTTGGCCGGCCTGGTGAATACGAAGCGGGCCCAGCGCCGGTCGTCGTTCCACCTAACGTCTTCGCTGCTGCCATCGGCAAATTTCACTCTCAGCAGCTGCGGCGCCTGAGCGCCGTCGCGCGACACGGTCACCGTGCTGCTCCACGGAAATGGCCCGCTGCCCGGCTTCGCTTTCGGATGGGCCTTGGCCCAGTCCTCCCGCTGCTTGGCGACCTGCTTGTCAAGCTCGCCGCGGTCGAACTCGATGCGCTTGCCGTCCTTGAGCACGCCGCCGGCCTGTGGCAGCACTTCGACGGTGTCGATGCTGGCAACGCGGTCGTCGATGCGCGCGGTGCCATACACATACTGGTCGAAGATCTCATTGACCGCTTTCGCATTGCCTGAAACATCGATCAAGGTGGCCCGCAGATCGGCCGCGGACGGATGCCGGAAACGCCAGCGCTTGTAGTATTCGTGGAAGGCGCGCTCGGTAACCTGTTTGCCCAGGCGCTCTTCCAGGTCGTGCATCGCGGTGGCGGTACGCGAATACACCGTGCCGTAGCTGCTGCTGGAAAAACGATCCCATGAATTCTCGCCGAGCGGATCAGCCGGCTGCTTCAGACGCGAACCCATGCGCTCCATCGCGAAGCCGGAGAACGACGGCGAAAAACCCAGCCGGCGCAGCAGCGGCGTGGTCAGCTCGATGTTCTGCCCGCGCTCGCGCAGCATGCGCTGATCCCAGTATTCGTTGAGGCCTTCGTCGAGCATCGGCTCCTCGAATTCGTTCGAGGCGAGAATGCCGTAGAAGTAACCGTGGCCGAACTCGTGGATGGTGACAAAGTCGGAACCGAACTGGTCAAACGTGCCCGGCTCGACCTTGGTGTAGCCCTCGGTGGTATAGAACGTCGGATATTCCATGCCGCCCGCCTCGCTGGCGTTGTACGGCGGCACCACCACGGTGAGCGTGCCGTACGGATACGCACCCAGCGTCTTCGAGAAATAGTCCAGCGAATCGATGCTGGCTTTCAGCTGTGTCTGCGCGCTGCCCGCGTACTCGGGCGGATACAGCACCTTCAACGCCACCTTCGGGCTGCCCGGCCCCTGCCAGCTGCCGTCCGACGTCCGGTAACCCTTGGCCGCGACCCAGGCGAAATCGTGCACGTCGCCCTGCACGAAGTGATACGTGGTCTTGCCGTTCGCCCTCTGCGGCTGCCCCTGCAACTGGCCGACCGCGCCGACGGTGTAGTCGCTGGGCACGGTCAGGCCCACGTCGTACAGGCCGAAGTCGGCGTAGAACTCGCTGTTGAAATGGAACTCGTGCACGTTCCAGCGCGGCGCGGTGGCGCCGCGCTCGCCGGCCAGTTCCAGCACGCCGATCTTCGGGAACCATTGGCCGACCAGGTTGAAGTCGCCGAACCAGCCGGTGCGCTCCACTACCCGCGGCAACTGGCTGAGGAAGTCGATATCCAGCGCCAAGGTGGCGCCGGCGGCGACCGGTTCGGCCAGATCGATGCGCACCACAGTCTGGTCGGTGGCGGGACCGCCATCGGGATGCACGAAGGTCCACTTCAGCGCGGCATCGCCTTGCTTGACCTGCTGCAGGTCGATCCAGCCCCATTCGCCTTTCTTCAACGCGGCCGTGCCGCGCGAACGGCCGTGCGCGGTCAGCACCTTGCGCTCGGTGAACCAGGTGCTGCCTTCGTTCTGGAATCCGTTGAGGTACAGATGGAAATAGACGCGGCTGATCGGGCGGTCGCTGCGGTTGCGCCAAGTCATGTGCTCTTTGCCGGTAACCGCGTGCTTGGCGGCATCCAGCTCGGCGTCGATCCGGTAGCTCACTACGCGATCGGACAACGTTGGTTCGTTGCCCGTACGCTCGCCACCCCAGGCTCCGGCCGCGCTGGGCGCCAGCGGGGCGGCAGCGCTGGCGGGGGCAAACGGGATGTCGGGGAGAACGGTCGTATTCGGAACCACCGTAGCCGCGCTGGCCGGCGCAGATGCCGCACCGGGCGGCACGCTGGCCGGCGGCGCCAGTGCCGCCAACGGACACGCCGCCACCGAAAAGGTCACGGCACACAGATAACCCCACGTGCGTACGACTGGACGCATGCTTGCGACTCCCCCGAGGCAATCCGCGCAGAGTGCACGCAACCAGCTCATGCGGCATAGGGCCAGAGGTCATGCCGGCCATTCGGGCCTGCACCGGCCCCTGATACATCAGCCGAATGCCGCACCGGGGGAACTGCGGCCGCGGCAAATGGTCGCGAGGGGCGACGCGGCCGGGGCTTCTGAATACGTTGACCGCCCCCATCATGTCACCCAGTAGAATCCATCCCGGCCAAGGCCTGTTGCCGGCGTCGGCCATCACACCCATGCGGAGCTCCTGATCCACCATGCGTATTTTGCTGGCCGAAGACGACCCTTCCATCGCCGGCGCGATTTGCGCATCGCTGCGGCACGGTGGGCACGCCGTGGACCATGTGACCAGCGGCAGCCTGGCCGACACGGCCCTGCGCGATCACGACTATGACCTGCTGGTACTGGACCTCGGCCTGCCTTCGCTCGACGGCAGCGAGGTGCTGCGCCGGCTGCGCAGTCGCGGCACGGTGATGCCGGTGCTGGTGGTGACCGCCCGCGACGGTTTGCCCGAACGCATCCGCGTGCTCGACCTGGGTGCCGATGATTATCTGGTGAAGCCCTTCGCGCTGGCCGAGTTCGAGGCGCGCGTGCGTGCGCTGCTGCGCCGGGCCAGCAGCCAGGGCAAGCCCGAGCTGGAGCTGGGCCGGCTGCGGCTGGACCTGCCCGGACACCGCGCGTGGATCGATCGGTCTCCACTGGAGCTGACCGCGCGCGAATTCAGCCTGCTGGAAGCGCTGGCACTGCGCGCCGACCGCGTCACCAGCCGCGCCCAGCTGGTCGAGGCGCTGTGCGACTGGGATCAGGAGCTGACCGACAACGGCCTGGACATCGCGATTCACCGCCTGCGCCGCAAGCTGCAAGGCAGCGGCACGGGCGTGCGCACGATCCGCGGCCTTGGCTATTTGCTGGAAGAAGTGGCGGAACCCGCGGGCGACGCCGCATGAGCCGCCGGCGCCCCAGCCTGCGTCGCCGCCTGCTGATCTTCCTGCTGATTCCGATGGCGGCTCTGCTGTTGCTGGACGCGTTGCTGACCTATGGCGTGGCGCTGACCTATGCCAACCGGGTGCACGACCGCGACCTCAGCGACGATGCGCTCACCGTGGCGAAGATGCTCGGCAACAACCAGCTCGGCAGCGAACTGACTCCGCAGGCGCGATTCCTGCTCGAGTACGATCCGGTTGGCCGCAGTTACTTCAGCATAGTCAGCGCGCGACGCGGGCTGATGGCCGGCAACGGGCAACTGCCGCGGCTGGCGCAGGCTCCCCCGCTAGGTACCGCACCGCGGCTGTACGACAGCAAGCTCGACAAGCACAGTCTGCGCGTGGCGACGGTCCGCACCACGGCGCCCCACGACCCCGGTGACAGCCTGATCGTCACTGTCGCCGAAACCTTGCGCGACCGACACGAACAAGCGCGCGAGATCCTGTTGCTGGCGATCCTGATGCAGACCCTGCTGATCGTCTGCGTGCTGTCGCTGGTCTGGTTCGGAGTGAGCCGCGGCCTGCGCGTGCTCGATCCGCTGACGGCCCGGCTGGCAGGCCGCTCGCATGAACTGACGCCGATCGACGGCCCCGACGTGCCGCAGGAAATCCAGCCGCTGACACGCACCATCGACGCGTTGTTCGGCCGCCTGCGCGGCATGCTGGCCCTGCACGACCGTTTCATCGCCGATGCCGCCCATCAGCTGCGTACGCCGCTGACCGGGTTGAGCCTGCATGTCGACCGCGCGCGCGCCGATCCGCGGCCCGAAACGGTGGCCGATGCGCTAGTCCACATCCAGCGCCTGACGCAGCGCGCGGCGCGCACCTCGTCGCAACTGCTGGCGCTGACCCGAGCCCAGGCGGCGCCGCTGGACCACGAAGAGCGGGGCCTGCTCGACCTGGGCCGGATGATCCCCGAAGCGGTGGCTCAACGTATCCACGAGGCGATCCGCGCCGGGATCGATCTCGGCTACGAGGGCGTCACCCGACCGCTGTACATCGATGGCGACGCGGCCAGCGTGCTGGATATGCTGGACAACCTGATCGACAACGCCGTGCGATACGCCGGTCGCGGCAGTACCGTCACCGTCAACCTGCAGGCACGTGCCGATGGCGGCGCCAGCCTCAGCGTCGAGGACAACGGACCCGGCGTGCCGCCCGAATTGCTGCCGCGCCTGCACGAGCGTTTTTTCCGCGCCGCCGACAACGGCGAGGAAGGCAGTGGGCTGGGACTGGCGATCGTCCAGCGGATTGCCGAACGACATCACGCCGGGGTGATTTACCGGCTGGCCGAGGAACATGGGCTTATCGTGGAGGTGCGCTTCCCGCCTCCGTCTGCAGCGCCCATGCACCCGACGTGAACTGTTCGTGATCGAAAACAATCCGCATGCCTTCGCCGCATGCCACTTTCACATCTTGCCGGCGCGGCTTTGCTATCCCGCCTACTACCGTCAGAATAGGCGAAGGTCCGAACGCGACAACGACGTGCGAGGGCCTCCACCGAGAGCCGACGGATATGCCAGCGCCGGAGCAACACCATGGAAATGCATACGTGCCACTTCGACTGAGCAAGGCACCTTCCGCTAACCGGCTACGCGCTTGCCTCCTCGGCAGCGCGCTCGCCGGGCTGGCCGGTTGCGCCGCACCCCTGCCCAAACTGGCACCACCCGTGCCCGCCCAATGGCAACATGCGATAGCCTCGGATCCCGCCAAGCCGACCGATCTGCATGGCTGGTGGCATGCCTTCGGCGATACCGAACTGGATGCGCTGGTCGACCGTGCCCTGGCCAGCAATCTCGATGTGGCGCAGGCCGTCGAGCGACTGCGCGCCGTGCGCGCGCTGCACGACCGGGCTCAGGCGCGCTACCTGCCATCGCTGCGCGTCAGCACCAACGACGTGGTCGAACCGAGCGCAAGCGCCTCCTACCAGTTGGTCGGCTTCGACGCCAGCTGGGAACTGGGCCTGTTCGGCCGGGCCGAAGGCACCCGCCGCGAAGCGCGTGGCGCGCTGGACGCGGGTACCGCCGATCTGCGCGCCGCGCAGGTCTCGCTGGTCGCCGAGGTCGTACGCGAATGGATCGAGTTGCGCAGCGCGCAGCGGCAGGAGCAACTGCTGTTGCGGATCAACCAGGCCCGTGAGCACGAATGGCAGCTGCAGCAAGTGCGCCAGCGTCTGCAGCTGGCGGCATCCAGCACGGTGGATCAGGCACAGGCCGCACTCGCGCAATCCACTGCCGCTCTGGCGGCGCCCCGGCAGGCCATTACCGCCAGCGCCCAGCGGCTGGCCATGCTGCTAGGCCAGAACCAGCCCGATGCCGCCTGGCTGCAACCGGGCACCCCGCCCGAACTGGGCGCATGGCAACTGGACAGCGCACCGGCCGATCTGGTGCGCACACGCCCGGAGATCGCCCGTGCCGAGGCGGACGTGCTGCAGGCCGCCGGCGCACTGGCGCTGGCCCATGCCGATCTGTTTCCCAGCGTCGGCCTCGGCGGCTCGATCGACTGGTCCACCGACATCGACAACAACCACAGATTTGCCAACACCCCCAACTCGATCGTCTCGGTGGGGCCGGAACTCAATATCCCCTTGTTCGACTGGGGTATCCGGATGGCCGCCAAGAACGCGAAGGATCACGAGTTGAAAGCCAGCGTGCTGGCTTACCGGCAAGCGGTGCTGCAAGGGGTGGCCGAGGTGGAGACCGCACTCGGCGCCGTGCAGCAACAGCAGCAGCGCGAACAGCACAGCCTGCAGGCATGGCAGGCGCTGCGACATGTGGACCAGGCCGCGCAAATGCGCGTGAGCCTGCGACTGGGCAGTCCGCTCGATGTCGCCGAGGCCCGCATAGCCGCCGATCAGGCCGCCATCGAATTGACCGATGCCCGGGCCGGACACAACCTGGCCTACGTGGCGCTGTTCAAGGCGCTTGGCGGCGCGCCGTTGCCGGCGACGGCCGCGGCAGCCGGGACGGATACGCAACGGAATGCAACGGCCCCCGACGGAGCGCGCCGCTGATGGTCGCCCTGGCGCGCAAGACATTGATCTATGAATGGCGGCGCTTTCTGCCGGCCATGCTGGCGGTGGGCTTCGCCGGTCTGCTGCAATTGCTGCAGATCGCCCTGGTGCTGGGCATCTTCGGCAGCACCAGCTTGTACATCACCGGTTCGTCGGCCGATGTCTGGGTGGGTTATCCCGGCACTCAGAGCGTGGGCTCCGGCCGCACGATCAGTGCCGACGTGGAATCGCATGTGCTGATGGATCCGGCGGTAGAACGGGTCGAACCGTACATCTGGGTCGACGGCGACTGGCGCGGTCCCGGTGAAACCGGCGGCGTTTCGGTGTTCGTCTCCGGCATCGATCCGAGTCCCCATGGGCTGATGTTCTCCAAGGCATTGCCGGCCGGCCTGCGCGCGCGGCTGGCGGAGCCGGACGCCGTCGTCGTCGATCGCTCCGTGCTGGACCAGCTCGGCGTCGCCATCGGCCAGACCGCCACCATCAACGGCCATCCGGTGCGTGTGGTCGGCATCAGCAGCGGCCTGCGCGCGCTGGGCGGCGTCAACGTGCTGTGCTCGCTGGATACGGCGCGGCGGCTGAATGACGATCCGACCGACAGTGGTCCGACCTATCTGGTCGCCAAGCTGCGCGATCCGTCCCAGGCCGATGCGGTCGCCGCGCGCCTGCGCGGCGATACCGCGTTCGGCCCCTACACAACCTGGAGCGCCGCCGATTTTGCGCGGCTCTCGGTGCTGTACTGGCTGTTCGATACCGGCGCCGGCGCCGGTGTGCTGTTCCTGGCGGGCATCGTGTTCCTGGTCGGTGCGGTAATCACCAGCCAGACACTGATCGCGGCGGTCAACGGCTCGGTGCGCGAGTACGCCACCCTCAACGCGCTCGGCGTGGGCGTGGCAGCCTTGCGCCGGGTGGTGCTGGAGCAGGCATTCTGGGTCGGTGCGCTGGGCCTGCTCGGCGCCAGCGCGCTCGGCATCGTGCTGATGATGCTGGCGCGCAGCCAGGACGTGCCGGTGGTGCTGAACGTGCCGGCGGCACTGGGCTGCATCGTCCTAGTCATGGGGCTAGCCGCGGTCTCCGGGCTGGCCGCGATGCGCAGCCTGCGCCGCGCCGATCCGGCCACGTTGCTGAGGTGATCGTGACCCATCCCGCCGCCGCCACCGTCCCTTTGCACACGCCCGCTCTGCGGGCGGAAAACATCCGCAAGGCGTTCGTTTCGGGCCAGCAGCACACCCAGGTGCTGGATGGCCTCACGCTGGACATCGACGCCGGCGAACTGACCCTGATCTCCGGTCCTTCCGGCTGCGGCAAGAGTACTTTGCTGGCCATACTCAGCGGACTGCAGAAGGTCGACAGCGGCCGCGTGCAGGCGCTCGGCAGCGAGCTGGGCCAGCTCGACCTGCGCGCGCTGGAACGCTTCCGCCTGCAGCACACCGGCTTCGTGTTCCAGGGCTTCAACCTGTTCCCCGCACTGAGCGCGTTCGAGCAGGTCGAATTGCCGTTGAATCACATGGGTTTGTCGCGCGAAGAGGCCCGTCGCCGCGCGCAGCAGTCGCTGGAGGAAGTCGGCCTGGCGCATCGCACGCGCTTGCGGCCGTCCGAGCTGTCCGGCGGCGAAAAGCAGCGCGTGGCGATCGCGCGCGCGCTGGCCAAGGAGCCGGAGCTGCTGTTCGCCGACGAACCGACCAGCGCGCTGGACGCCGCCAATGGCCAGATGATCATCGACATCCTGCACCGGATCGCCCACACCCACGGCACCACCGTGTTGTGCGTCAGCCACGATCCGCGCCTGGTCGTCCACGCCGACCGCGTCCTGGCGATGGAAGATGGCCGCATTCTGAGCGACCGGCGCACCCGCGCACCGCTCGTCGACAACAAGGAAACCCCGTCATGAAGTCGCCCGCATCTCCCACGCCGCGACACGCATCCGGCCCGCGGCTGATCCGGCTTGGCGGCATCGCGCTGACGCTGGCGTGCCTGCTGGCCGCCTGCTCCCGATCCGCTGACGAATCGGCCAATACGGCCGCACCGCCCGCCACTTACGCCGCCGTGGCGCGCGGCAAGGTCGACATCGAAGGGGGCTTGCTGACGCTGTCGATGCCGCGCGAAGGGACGCTTGCCAAGGTCGCCGTACATGAAGGCGACCACGTCAAGCAGGGTCAGTTGCTCGCCGCGCTGGACACCCGGCCGGCCACGCTGGCCGTCGAAGCCGCCCAGGCGCAGTTGGAACAGGTACAGGCGCAGCTGAAATTGCTTGCGGTCAAACAGGCGGCGGCGAAGCAGCGTGCGCAGCGGCTGACCGCCGCTGTCGCCGCGGGCGCCGGCGACGGCCAGAGCGCCGATGACGCAAGCGAAGCGGCGGCCCAGCTCGACGCCGAACAGCTGAGCACCCGCGCGGCGCTGAGCATGGCCAGCCAGAAACTGGACGAAGCCCGCTACGAGTTGAAGCAGCGCAGCCTGCTCGCGCCGTTCGACGCCGACGTGGTGCAGATGTCGGCACAACCCGGTGCCAGCGTATCGCCCACGTCCGGCCCGTTGTTCACCTTGCTGCCGCAGAAACCGCGGATCGTCCGGGCGGAGCTCAACGACAGTTTCGTCGGCGTGATCAAGCCGGACATGCCTGCCGAGGTGGTGCCCGACAACGGCCGCGACGATACCCACTGGAGCGCGCACGTGCTGCGCATCGGCCAGGTGTATGGCCCGGCCACGCTGGAAAACGACCCGCAGGTGCGCGCCAACGCACGCACGGTGGAATGCGTACTGGCATTCGACCAGCCCACCTCCGACCAAACCCGGAACCTGCGCATCGGCCAGCGCGTGATCGTGCGCTTCGGCGCCACCTCGGCACTGCCCCGTACCGCGCCGAAAGGCTGAAGAAACCGCCTTCTGCGATGCTTATGCCCCATGAAGAACCGCGGCCAGCGAACCGCCGCGGTTTCACCGAACAGGGCCACCGCGTGATCCAGCAAACTGATTTCTTCTTCGAGGGTGGGCGCAGCGGCGTGCTGCTGATCCACGGCCTGACCGGCACGCCGATGGAAATGCGCTTGCTCGGCAAGGGCCTGAACCGTGCCGGCTTCACCGTGCATGGCATGCAGCTGGCCGGCCACTGCGGCAACGTCGAGGACCTGCTCGCCACCGGCTGGCGCGACTGGTACGCCAGCGTCGAGAAAGCCGCCGACGAGATGCTGGAAAAGGTCGACCACCTGTTTGTCGGCGGACTGTCGATGGGCGCCCTGCTGGCGCTCAAGCTGGCGGCGGATCGGCCGCAACAGGTCGCGGGTGTCGGCGTGTATGGCGCCACCTTCCGTTATGACGGCTGGAGCATTCCGTGGGCGGCGCGACTGTCATTCATGCTGCCGCTGCTGAAGAAGCTCGGTATCGGCCGCAACTTCAGCTTCATGGAACAACCGCCGTACGGCATCCGCGACGAGCGCCTGCGCGCGCAGGTCAGCACGGCGATGCTCAGCGGCGACAGCGCCGCCGCCGGCCTGCCCGGCAACCCGTGGTACTCGCTGGCCGAGATGTACCACCTCGCCGCCGAGGTGCGCAGCCAGCTGCGGCAGGTGACCGCACCGTGCCTGGTCGCGCACGCCAGCGAAGACGACGTCGCCAGCCTGAAAAATGCCGAACTCGTGATGCGCGAAGTCAGCGCGCCGGCCGAGCTGCTGCTGCTCGAGGACAGCTACCACATGATCACGATCGACCGGGAACGCCGCACCTTGATCGATCGCTCGGCCGCGTTCTTCGACGACATCGCCGCGTCCAACGGCACGCAGCGCATCGCTGCCTGATGATGCCGGCGGAGGGTTCCATCTCCAGCCTGGTGGCAGGCCTGTGGCTGCTCAACATCGTGCTCGACACCGGCGGCCAGCTGGCGTTCAAGGCGGCCGCAGGCGACGAGGCGGCCGGTGACGGCCTGGCGCGCTGGAAGCACATGGCCTCGCGACCGTGGCTGTGGCTGGGCGTCGCCAGCTACGTGATCGAATTTCTGGTGTGGATCGCGTTCCTGTCTCTGGTCCCGCTGTCCGAAGGCGTGCTGCTGGGCTCGATCAACATCGTCGCGATCATGGTCGCCGGGCGTTTCCTGTTCGGCGAGAAACTGACCCGGCTGCGGGTCGCCGGCATCTTGCTGGTGACGCTTGGCGTGGTGATCGTGGGAGTCGGCGGATGAAACGCTTCTATCTGTTCGGTTTCCTGTTGCTGATGGGTTTCGATACCCTCGCCCAGATCAGCTTCAAGTACGCCGGCACGCAGGCGCTGCCGGTCGCTGCCAGCCTCGAATGGGTGTTGCGCGTGTTCGGCCAACCGTGGGTCTACGGCGCGGTGATCGGCTATATCGGCGCGTTCTTCACCTGGATGGCCTTGCTCAAGCACGCGCCGATCGGCCCCGCCTTCGCCGCCTCGCATCTGGAAGTGGTGTCGGTGATGCTGCTGTCCGTGTGGCTGTTCGACGAGCACCTCAACGTCGCCCGCGTACTGGGCGCGATCGCGATCATCGCCGGCATCGTCTGCCTGGGCATGGCCGAGAGCCGCGAACATCCACCGGAACACGCCGAAGCCTGAGCACCGGCTAAGCTGCGCGCATGCTGCCCCGCCGCCTCCACGAACTGCCACCCACCGCCGGCCTGCCGTTGCGACTGACCGACCTGTGTCCGGGTGCGGCGACCCTGGCCGCCGGCATCGCCGCGCAGCTGGGCACGCCGCCGCTGCAACTGGAATGTTCCGGCACTGCCGCGCTGCTGATCACGCTGACGACGCTGCGCGAACTGCAGCCGCAACGCCGGCGCGTCGTGATTCCCGCGTTCACCTGTCCACTGGTGGCGATCGCCGTGCAGCAGGCTGGACTCGAATTGCAGCTGTGCGATCTGCGCGCCGGTCATTACGACATGGATGCGACTGCCTTGCGTGCGGCCTGCGACGAACGCACGCTGGCGATCATTCCCACCCATCTGGCTGGCCGCGTCGCCGACGTCGACGCGGCGTTCGCCGCGGCGCGCAGCGTCGGCGCCTACGTGATCGAGGACGCCGCGCAGGCACTGGGTGCGCGCCGCAACGGCGTCAGCGTGGGGCTGGCCGGCGACGTGGGGTTTTTCAGTCTCGCCGTCGGCAAGGGCTTGTCGATCTACGAAGGCGGCCTGCTGCTGGCGCGCGATCCCGGCATGCGCGAACACCTCGCACGCACCGCCGCCCGCATCGTGCCGCACAGCCTCGGCTGGGAATGGAAACGCAGCATCGAACTGCTCGCCTATGCCGCGTTATACCGGCCGCGCGGCCTGCGACTGGCGTACGGCGATCCGCTGCGCCGCGCGCTGCGGCGCGGCGACCCGGTTGCCGCGGTGGGCGATGACTTTCCGTTGACGATACCGCTGCACCGCGTCGGCCACTGGCGCCAGGCCGTCGGCGCACATGCCGCCGCCCGCCTGCCGGCGTTTCTCGATCAGCTGTCCGCGCAAGCACAACGGCGGTTGCCGCGACTGCGCCGGATCGACGGCGTCGAAGTGCTTGATGACCCCACCAACGCACGAGGCACCTGGCCGTTTTTCCTGCTGATGCTGCCCGACCGACAACACCGCGATGCCGCCTTGGCCGAGCTATGGCAGGCAGGGCTCGGCGTGAGCCGATTGTTCATCCACGCCCTGCCCGACTACGACTATCTAAGGGACATCGTGCCAACGCAGGCTGTGCCGAATGCACGCGACTTTGCCGCGCGCAGCCTGACCATCAGCAACAGCCTGTGGTTGAACGACGGCGACTTCGAAACGATCTGCGGCGTACTTGAAACGGCGTTCGCCTGAATCGCATCGCGCCATCCGCATCCCGCCACTGTCGGCGAAGGCATCAGCCGCTGGCTCAGCCTGCACGCGTCTCGCAACGGCCCAGCGCTTTCGTGAGCGGCAACCAATCGTTGGGCCGGTCAACCCATGCAAACGCGCAGCTCCCACCACTGCGTCGCTCCCACAACTCGCCAAGGCGTTTCTTCTCGTCGCTGTCGCGGCCATCAAGATGCTTGCCCTTGTACTCCGCAGCGACGATGCCGCCGTTTTGCAGGCGGATCAGAAAGTCGGGATAGAACCGATCCGATGACGTGGGCAGCGAAAATGAACCGGGCTTGCGCTCCACATTGCGTATCCAGCTTTCCACGCCTTCCAGCTCGTTGGCGATGAACTGCGCGCAATCAAACTCTTCTCCATCGGACTTGAGGTTGCCGACCTGCGGGAGAAAGTGGTGACGCAACGAAACGAACCCGTTGTACTGGTAATCTCACGCGTAACGTCCGGCCTGGAACACGCGCTGCAGGCGGTCGTCCACGCTCAGTTCCGACTCGCCGCCCAACAGCGTGAGGAAACCTTGCGCCATTGACTTGCGCTGCGCGCGCTTCAAGCGCTGCGCCAGCATTTCGCGCAAGCGGAACTTGCGGTAGGCCAGCTCGTCGGTGGTAAAGCCGCGCTGTTCCAGCAGGTAACGCATCGCGCCGGACAACCACACACTCAGTGTCTTCGGGCGCAACGCTGTGCGCCTCGTCCACGATCACGAACGGGCGGCGCAGACGCAACGCATCCACCAGCGACTGGTTGCCGGCCCCGGCGGCGAATGGCCCCTCGAAGTGCGTCATCAACGCGCCATTCTGCTTGTACACCGCCAGCCCGCCGGTATCGTCCTGTTTGAACGACTGCATCGTGGCAACGACGATCGTGTTGGCGCTGTCCAGCGTGCCGGGCTGCACGGTCAATGCCTCGTCGATGGTCAGCACAACGAACGCACCCAGGCGCTCAGTCAACGAATCGTGCAGCAGGTTGCCGGGCGTTTTCAGCGCGCGCAGGGTCTGCTCGCGGATCGCCTCGGTCGGAACCAACCACAGGGTCAGGCTGCGCTCCACCGCCAGCAATGCATCGTTGACGCGCCGGATCGCATGGCCGCCGATCAACGTCTTGCCGCCGCCGGTCGGCACGCGCAGACACACGCACGGAATGTCGTCATCCGCCAGCACTTGCGGCGCGCGATGCGAGATGCGGCTGCCGAATCGTTCCAGGGTGATCTCGCCATAGGCGCGCGCGCTGCCTTCGTCACGGTAACGGCGCAGAAATGCCTCGAAGGTATCGAGCGCCTGGCATTGGTAGGTCTTGAGCACGGCTGGCACCGGACACGAATGGTCATGCAGGCTCATCGCGTCACCTTCAGATCGTAGGGCAATTGCTTGAACGTGATGCCGAGATGGCGCAAACGCTCGGGCTTGATCAGGCAGCGCGTGCCGTAGATCACCCGCGGCCCTTCATGTGGCGGTAGCTCGTCCAGCAAGGGCGAAGTCAATACATTGCCGCCGCCGGCGGATTTGTCCTTGAGGATGCCGTTGTAGAGCAGATACACCGCACGCCCGGCGTGCACGCCAAGCAGCGGCGAGGCCGGCGCCTTGCCCGCCAGCGGCGTGCCGGTTTCCACGAACCACACGAACCGCGCCAGTTCGGCAAAGCGCACGTCGGGGTTGATATGTCCGTTCGCGGCGAACAGTGGCTTGCCGAGCGTGGCGTAGCGGAAGCCACCGCCAAGGCCGGGGACTTCACCTTTGCCAGTACCGTAGCCCTCAACCACACGCCGGATACGCTCGGAGGTGACTCCACGCGCAATGCTCGGTTTCATTTCCGTCAGCACGAAGCGGCGATGCTGGCCGTCCGCCTGATTCAACGTCATCACCGCTTGGCCCGTTGTGCCGGAACCGGCGAACGAATCCAGCACAATGTCGTTCCCGCTGGTGGTAAAGCTCAGCAACTCTTCGATCAACTCGACGGGCTTGGGAAAGTCGAACGGTCGCTTGCTCTCCGGAAAGATGGCCTTGATCTCGTTAGTGCCGATGCGCCCGTCCAACTCGAACAGGCTGGATAGCTTCGACCGATAGTCCTTTGCATAGACCTTCAGTTCGACGAGCTTGGATTCATTGTCGCCAAACAAGATGCGGCCTTCATCCACTAGCCGGCGCATCGTCCCTTCGGGAAAGCGGTAGCCCATCATCGGTTGCCGACAGGGGTTGCCGGTCACCGGATGGATCACGTCATATCGATAGCCTTCCTTGCCTGGGTTGTGCACCGCACGCATGCCCGTGTAGATGCCGCCATCGTCAATAAACTTGTAATCCTCGAACGGCCAAAGCTGTGATCTACTTTCTCTGTACCAATGCGTGTAAGCCGTCTGGCGCTGCTCCTGGTCGGGGTACTCACGCACGAATTGCTCGCCGATTTCAAGTAACTTGACCGCAAGGCTGGCGGACTTCCATTCCTGGGCAGCTTGCTTTTGTCACGCGCGTAGCACAACACGTATTCGTGCTCGCTGGCGATCTGGGTCGGATTGTTGTCGGTCACGCTTTTCCAGACTATCGTACCCACGCGGTTGCTGCTTCCGAAGATCTCGTCGGACAGCATGCGCAACGTGCCCAGCTCGATGTCGTCGATACTGGCGAAGATGACGCCATCGTCGCGCAGAAATTGCCTCAACAATTTGAGCCGCGGGTACATCATGCAAAGCCATTTGTCGTGGCGGCAGAGGTCTTCGGCTTCCGCGCCAACGACTCACCCGAGCCGCTCGCGCATTTCGGGGCTGTTGACGTTGTCGTTGTAAATCCAGCCGGTGCGCTTGCCCTCGTCGTCGCGCTCATCTTGGCCGGTGTTATACGGCGGATCGATGTAGATGCATTTCACCTGGCCGCCGTAGTGCGGCAGCAGCGCCTTGAGCGCCAGCAGGTTGTCGCCTTCGACGATCAAGTTGCCGCTGTCGGCACCGTGCCCTTCGACTTCGCTGCCCTGCGGGCCGCTACGCTCAGAGCGAACGAGAATGGAAAACTCAGGCGCGTCGTGCAGGAGGCGAAACGGCACTTCCTCGTGGTGGCGTACCACCGCGTCCTTGCCGATCCAGTTCAATACGGGCATGCGTGATTCCTTGGTGTTACCAGTTCAGCCCTTGCCCAGCGGCAGGTACAGCGTGAGTGCGTTGTTCGCGGTTTCGCGAAAGCCGTGCAGGCGGTAAAACGCGGCGGCACGCTCGTTCGGGGCGTCTACCAGCACCACCTTCACGCCGAGCTGGATACGCAACTGCATGCCGCCGTTCACGGCATGACCAAGCAGCAGCCGGCCATAACCCTTGCCTCGCCCCTCGCTTGAAACGGCCAGCCGCCCGATGCGCACGGCGGGCACGGGATACGCGGGAAGCCGTTTGCGATCCGCCGGTTGCAGATCGCCGATGTTCGTCTGCGCGGCGGCCAGACTGCAGTAGCCAAGAATGTGCGCCGCATCGCCATCATCGACCAGTACATGCGTGGTGGCGATGCCATCGCGCTGATGTTGCCCGGCCTGTCCGCGCAGATAGGCGTCCAGCGTTGGTTCGCCACAGATGAAACCGTTGCGGTCGTGCTGGTGCGTATCCAGCAGCGTGAAGCGCAACGTCACCTCAGCGGATCAATTTGGCGGCGTCAGCCATCGCCTTTTTCAGGCGAGCGTTGGGCTTGAACGGCTTGTCCAGTGCGTCGAGGAAGCGGCGCGATTCGGCGGCGGACAGGGTGACAGTCAGCTCGGCGGCCATCACGGTCTCAGCCTCGCGCAGCACCGCGTCGCGCACGAACGCCGACAGCGGCACGCCGCGCAAGTCGGCGGCGCGGCTGATGCGGGCTTTGTCGGTGGGGTTCAGGCGAAGATCGAGTCGGGCGGCAGCAGTCATGGCAGGCTCCTTTTGTACGGAATACTACCGTACGTGGCGGCAATCTGCAAAATGCGTCCAGCGACGACGGCCTATCACGACCGCGCCGCGATCGCCGCCAGCAGCTGCAGATTCAACCCATGCTGCTGCGCCTGCCAGCCGGCCAGCTGCGCCGGATCGATCTCGGGCTGCTCGTCCATCGCCGATAGCCGGCGCTTCCACCAGCTCTGGTAGCGGTAATGCGAAACCTCGCCGTTGATGTCGCTGCCGACCAGGCCGTGACGCAGGCTGCCGATCAACGCCAGCGCATGATCGGCCAGCAGACGGCCCTGGTCCCAGTTGGTGTGCGCCACCTCGGGCGAGAACGCGTCCTTGTCGATCGACAGGTAGCTCGGCGCCGCCTGCGTGCGCTGCGCTTCGACGAACGCGTCGACCATCGCCCCGGGCGTGTCGAAACCACGGAACGCATGCGCCAGCCCAAGCCGGCGCGACCAGCCGGTGTCCACGCCGATGCTCCAGTAGCTCAGCTTGCCGCGCCGCAACGGGGTCAGATAGTTCTCCCACGCGTGACCGCCGCCGATATCGGCCGAGGTGATGCCGAGTACATGCACGTGGCTGACCTGCGGCAGCATCGCCACGCGGCGCACCCACGAACCGCAATGCACGCCGAACGGAAAGCGCATGTTGTCCGGATGGTTGTCGAGTACCACGACCTGGAATGGCGCGCGCGGATGCAGGCGGGCGATCAGCGGCCAGCTCAGGTGATGGAAGTCGCCGCTGCCCAGGAATACGGTGCCGTACTCGGCCGGCAGCAGCTCGTCGAGCATCGTGCCGAAGCGCCGCATCGTCGCCAGCGACGAGCCGAAGCGGACCGATTCCTGCCAGTGCGCCAGCGGCAGCACCAGGCGACCGGGCAACGGCCCCACCGACTGGTCGATGTCGAGCACGACGGGCCGGTTCGCCAGGTCATTCATCGGTAGCCTCCGTGGCCGCCTGCCAGTTGCGATCGCTTTCGAAATGACCGCCGAGCCGGCGCAGCAGCGCGCGCAGCAGCGGATTGCGGGCGTATACCGCATGACGGGTAAAAGTCATGCTGGCGCCCAGGAAGGATTTGACCTCGGGATCGGTCCAGCCGGCCACATAATGGCTCAGTCCGCGCTGCCGCGCGTAGTCGAGATTGTGCATCCAGCTGACGAAGTACAGGTTGTGCCCGCGCGCCTGCGGATAGGCGAAGCCGACGTATTTGTCGATCAGCTTGCCGCCATGTTCGTAGCAGAGATTCCAGCCGATCATCTGCCCGGCATGCCGATAGACGAACACCACGCCGCCGCTGCCGCCGTCCTGCAGCACTTCCCGGAAGAACGCCGCACTCAGCCGGTCGAAGTGGATCTCGCTCTGTGCATACACGTTGTCGAACAGCGCATAGAACGCGGCCAGGGTCGCCGCGTCGCCGAAGCACGGGTCGCCGGTGCGCACTGCCTCGACCTCGAGGTCGGCGCGGGAGCGCAGCTTGCGCCGGATGTTCTTGCGCCGGCCGGACGACAGCCGCGCCAGGTACTCGTCGCCCGAGGCGAAATCGATCGGCACCCAGGCCAGGGCCTGGCCTTCGAGCAGCACATAGCCTTCGGCTTCGCAGGCGCTGGCGAATGCCTGCGCATACGCGTTGTCGGCGGCGCCGAGCAGCGGCGAATCCTGCGCGATGTCCTTGACGATCAGCAACCGGCACTCGCGCCCGTATGCCGCCTTCAACCCCTGCGCCAGCTCGGCCGGCGTCACGCCTGCGGGCAGCGGCGCGTACTCGGACACGGTGGTCCCGGCGAAGCGCGTGCGCCAGCGCAGCAGGCGCCCCCACCAGCGATACAGCGGCAGCTGCGTCACCCGACGGCGCAGGGCGTCGTCCGCCGTGGTAAGCAGGTCGAACGGCGCCACGAAGGTCGGCATGCCCTGCGGCGACAGCTGTACGGCAAACCCGATCGGGGGCTGCGCCATGAAGTGCGCCAGCAGCGCATCCGGTTCCAATTGCGAAATGAAAGGCATGAGTAAGCAAATCTGCCTAGACTGGTTGATGTGTAACACTGTCGTGCGCAGCCAGGAGCCTACTCGTCATGACCGATACGACCCAGCAACAGATTTTCGATCTCATCGCCAAGCAGGCCAAGATCGACGTGGCCACGATCAAGCCCGAATCCACCTTGAAGGACCTGGGCATCGCTTCGCTGGAGGCGATCGAGTTGATCTTCGACATCGAAGAACACTTCAACATCACCTTTCCGGACCAGCAAGGCGCCAACTTCGACACCGACACGGCGCAGAGCCTGGTCGACGCGGTACAGAAGGCGCTGGACGAAAAAGCCGCCGCGGGCGAAGGATCGAACTGATGTCCACGGTTCCGCTGATGCGCCGCGTGGTGATCACCGGCATGGGCGCGATCAGCCCGCTCGGCGTGGGTGCCGAGGCGCTGTGGCAAGGGCTGCGCGAAGGCCGCAGCGCGATCGGCCCGCTGCTCCATCCGGATGCCGCGCGACTGCGCGTGAAGATCGCCGCCCAGGTGCCGGCGAGTTTCGATCCGGCGGCGAATATCGACGAACGCACCCTGCCGATGCTCGACCGCACCTCGGAATTCGCGCTGCATGCGGCGCGCGAGGCGATCACGCAATCCGGACTGGACTTCCGCCAGAACGGTCTCGGCGTGCGCACGGCGTGCGTGGTCGGCACCGGCGTCGGCGGTGAAACTACCCAGGACGAACAGAGCCGGCGTATCTATGCCGAAAACGCCCAGCGCGCGCACCCGCTGACCATCGTGCGGTTGATGACCAACGCCTCGGCCAGCCAGATCAGCATCGCCTACGGGCTGCGCGGACCCACCTATGCGGTGGCCAGCGCCTGCGCCTCGGCGAACCACGCGATCATCCAGGCCGCCATGATGATCCGCCACGGCATGGCCGATGCAGCCATCACCGGCGGCACCGAAGCCTGCATCACGTATGGCGCCTTGCGCGCGTGGGAAGCGATGCGCGTACTGGCCGACGACACCTGCCGCCCGTTCAGCATCAATCGGCGCGGCCTGGTGCTCGGCGAGGGTGCCGGCATCTTCGTGCTGGAATCGCTGGAACATGCCCAGGCGCGCGGCGCGACCATTCTCGCCGAACTGGCCGGCAGCGGCATGACCGCCGACGCCACCGACATCGTGATGCCCAGCACGGAGGGCGCGGCCAGCGCGATGCGCCAGGCGCTCGCCGACGCCGGTCTCGCTGCGGAGGACGTCGACTACATCAACGCCCACGGCACCGGCACGCTCGCCAACGATGTCACCGAGACCAAGGCGATCCGCCTGGCGTTCGGCGCGCATGCCGATCGTCTCGCCGTGTCCTCGACCAAGTCGATGCATGGCCATGCGCTGGGCGCGTCCGGCGCGCTGGAACTGGTGGCGGTGGTCGGTGCGTTGCGCGACAACGTGGTGCCGCCCACCGCGAATCTGGACAAGGCCGATCCGACCTGCGATCTCGATTACGTGCCGAATGTCGCCCGGGAGATGCCGGTGCGTGCCGCACTGAGCAACTCGTTCGCGTTCGGCGGACTCAACGCGGTCCTGGCGCTGAAGCGCGCGCCGTAACGGCGATCCTGCGGACTCATGGGCGCACTGCAACCATACCGCTCGCGTAGGAGCGCACCCTGTGCGCGATGCTTCTGAACACCCATGAAGAGCATCGCGCACAGGGTGCGCTCCTACAAAGAGAGACGGCCTGGTCTCGTAGATCAGGCACTCTCCGCCGGCGCCTGCCCCGTACCTTGACGCCACGCCGCGGCCCATGCCTCCCGCCCTGCAAAGCCCTTCCAAACCAAAGAACCCGGCGACATGTCGCCGGGTTCTTTTTGCGCCAGCCTCCACGACGCGTGGCCCGCGCGCGGCCAAGCTCAACCCTTCTTGGCTTTGGTCAACAGCTGGTCGAGCAAGGCGATCGCCAGGTCGATCTCCTCGTGGGTGATCTCCAGCGACGGCGCGAACGTGATCACGTTCTTGTACCAGCCGCCCACGTCCAGTACGAGGCCGATCTTCTTGCCGTCGTGCTCGAGGTCGCCGGCCAGGCCGATGTCGACCATCTTGTCCAGCAGCGCCTTGTTCGGCGTGAAGCCGTCCTCGGTGCAGATCTCGGCGCGCAGCGCGAGGCCGAGGCCGTCGACGTCGCCGATTTCCTTGTGGCGCTTCTGCAGGTCGCGCAGGCCTTCGAGGAAATGCGCGCCCTTCTTCGGCACGCTGGTCTCGTAGTCCAGCTCGTAGCCCATCTTGATCACTTCCAGGCCCAGCGCGGTACCCAGCGGGTTGGAGTTGAAGGTGGAATGGGTCGAGCCCGGCGGGAAGATCGTCGGATTGATCAGCTCTTCGCGCGCCCACAGGCCGGACAGCGGATTCAGGCCGTTGGTCAGCGCCTTGCCGAACACCAGGACGTCCGGGGTCACGCCGAAGTGCTCGATCGACCACAGCTTGCCGGTGCGCCAGAAACCCATCTGGATCTCGTCGACCACCATCAGGATGCCGTACTGGTCCAGCACCTTCTTCAGGTCCTTGAAGAAATTCATCGGCGGGATCACGTAGCCGCCGGTACCCTGGATCGGCTCGACGTAGAAGGCGGCGTATTCGGCCTGCTTCACCTTCGGATCCCACACGCCGTTGTATTCGGTCTCGAACAGGCGCGCGAACTGGCGCACGCAGGCGTCGGAATATTCTTCCGGCGTCATGCCCTTGGGGCGGCGGAACGGATACGGGAACGGGATGAACATCGCGCGCTCGCCGAAGTGGCCGAAGCGGCGACGGTAGCGGTAGCTCGAGGTGATCGACGAGGCACCCAGCGTGCGGCCGTGGTAGCCGCCCTCGAACGCGAACATCAGGCTCTTGCCGTTGCTGGCGTTACGCACGATCTTCAGCGAATCCTCGATCGCCTGGGCGCCGCCCACGTTGAAGTGCACGCGGCCGTCCAGGCCGAACTTCTTCTTCGCATCCAGCGCCACCGTCTTGGCCAGCTCGATGCGGGTCTGGTGCAGGTACTGGCTGGCGACCTGCGGCAGCCGGTCGATCTGGTCCTTCAGTACGTTGTTGAGGCGCGGGTTGCCGTAGCCGAAATTGACCGCCGAATACCACATCTGCAGGTCGAGGAACGGCGTGCCGGCGGTGTCGTACATATAGCTTCCGCTGCCGTGACGGAAGATCTTCGGCGGGTCCACGTAATGCACGGTGTCGCCGAAGGAGCTGTACTTCGCCTCGTCGGCGAGCAGCTGCGCGTCGTCGATGAAGCCGGCGGCGGTCTTGTCGATTTTCATGGGGAATGATCCGGAATGATTCGGGGAATTCGGAAAAAAGGGGAATACGTACCGCGCGATCAGGACAGCGCGTGCGCCGGCTCGTGGTGCCAGTGACTGGCCAAACTGCCGTCGAGCAGCTTCGGCAGGAACTCCAGCGCATCCTCGAAACCGGTGATCGGTACGTAGTCGATGCCGGTGGCACGGCAATGCTCGATCAGGCGATGCTTGGCGAACACGAAATCGACGCGGTCGGCGGCGCAGAAATCCGAGGCGCCGTCGCCGATCAGCAAGGTCTTCGCACCGGTCTTGCGGGCCTGCGCCACGCAGGCGCACTTGCAGGTGCCGCTGCGGCAGCCATCGGCCTGGAACGGCGAAGTCAGCTGCCACTGCTTCGGCGGTTCGGCGGGCGACAAGTGGTTCGCCGCCAACGGCAACGTGTCCAGGCCGTAACGGCCGAGAATCTTGTGGATCGCATAATCGAGACCGTCGCTGACCACGCGGATCGGCACGTTCAGTTCGCGCGCCTTTGCCACGAAACCCGGAAATGCATGGTCGATCCACAGTTCGCCCAGATGCGCGTCGAGTTCCGCCCGGGTCATCTGCAACAGATCGACCTGGCCCGACATGCACTCGCGCGAGCCGATGCGGCCGGCTCGCCAGTCCTGCTCCAGCACTTCCCAGCCCGGACGACCGAAACGGTCGAGCAGCGAGTCGATCACGTCCTCGACGGAAATCGTGCCGTCGAAATCACACAGAATGGTCCAGCCGGATTCGGACATCGGAAACTCACGCCAATAACGATACCGCGCAGAGTAGAAACCCTGCCTTTCGGCGTCCTTTCCCGTCCCCGGACACTCTTCCACCGCCGCCGATGGCTGCCTGGTAAGCCCACCGAAAGCTAGCCGGCGTAGTTTTCGAATGCGAAGACAGGTCCGCGCCTGCCCTGTGGGAGCCGTGACATGCCCGCATTGCGATCCTGGGTGTTCAGCGTCGCCATCCTGGCCTCGGGGAGCGCCTGCGCCTCCGGTGGCCCGCTAGGCATCGACCATCGTCTCCATTACGACAACAGCGGCATCTGGAAGCGCA
The DNA here is from genome assembly GCF_042657005.1 of Rhodanobacter terrae. Taxonomy (NCBI): domain Bacteria; kingdom Pseudomonadati; phylum Pseudomonadota; class Gammaproteobacteria; order Lysobacterales; family Rhodanobacteraceae; genus Rhodanobacter; species Rhodanobacter terrae. The sequence goes on along the minus strand of NZ_JBHSNG010000005.1, from coordinate 78,170 downwards.
CCAACCAGAACGTGCTGATGTACGGCACCATCCTCACGGTCGCCGGCGGCGCCCTCGCCTTCGGCGATGAGGACAAGTTGGGCGACACGTTCTGGCGGTCCGTGGATTCGCTGGTCATCACCAGCGTCGGCACCGAGGCGATGAAGCTTGCCTTTCAGCGCGAACGGCCTTCGCAAACCAGCAATCCCAATCGCTTCTTCGCCGGATCGCACGCGCAGAGTTTCCCCAGCGGCGAAGTGGCGGCCATTTCGGCCGCGGTCACACCGTTCATCGCCAACTACGGCGAGGATCATCCCGCGGTCTATGCGCTGGCCCTGCTGCCGGCCTACGACGCGGTGGCACGCATGAAGGTTCGCGCCCACTGGCAGAGCGACGTGCTGATCGGTGCCGCCATCGGCACGGGGGTCGGACTGTGGTCGGCCCATCGCCATTCGCCGCTGATCATCGGCTGGCTGCCCGGCGGCTTCCAGGTCGGCTTCATCCACCACTTCAAATGACGCCTGCATTGAACGGACCAAGGCGTCGCTGCTGATCGGGAATTCTTAAGAGAAAACTAAGCGGCCTGCCCTCAGAATGGCTCATGCGCCATACTCCTCAACAGCGACACCTTCGCGCCATGCCGCACCAACGTCTCTTGCGTTGGTGCCTGCCTCGCGCCTCTCTCCGGACATTGGGTCTCGGCGTGGGACTGGCCTTGACCGGTTGTGCCACGTACGCGCCTCTCCCGCTCGGGAGCGGTGAAGGCGCACCCAGCGTGATGCAACTGACTGCACCGGTAGCATCGATGCCGACGCTGGCGTTGCCGGACCATCGTTTCGATCCCTCGGACGGGCTCGATGTCACCGAAGTGGCGATGCTGGCGGTGCTCAACAGTCCGGCCCTGAAGCTCAAGCGCGACGAACTCGGCATCGCCCGCGCGCAAGCGTTTGCCGCGGGCTTGCTGCCCGATCCGCAGCTGAGTTTCGGCGAGGATTTCCCCGGCCACACCGGCGCCGGTACGAGCATCGCGTACAACCTCGGCATCAGCGAGGACATCACTGCGTTGCTTACCCGCTCGTCACGTCGTGCGGCCGCGCGCAGCCAGGCCGACCAGGTGAATCTCGACCTGCTGTGGGCGGAATGGCAGAGCGTGGCCCAGGCGCGGCTGCTGTTTGATCAGGTGTTGACCCTGCGCGCGCAACAGGCACGGCTCACGGCCGAGCAGGCCGCGTTGGCGCCGCTCCAACCCTTCATTCATGCGGCGCTACGCGCCGGCAATCTCACTTACGACAGCGCCAGCGCCGGCCTCAATGCGGGCGCCGATGTGCGCAAGCGCCTGGCCGACTCGACGATCACACTGCATCAGGCGGAGACGGATCTGCACTTCCTGCTCGGACTGGCCCCGAGCGCACCACTCGCACTGGTCGGTACGCCGTATCAGGCCAGCCCGACGCCGCAGCAGGCGCAGCAGGCGCTGGCCGACCTGCCGCGGCGGCGACCCGATCTGCTCGCGCTGCAAGCCGGCTACCAGTCGCAGGAGTCCAAACTGCGCGCGGCCGTACTGGCCCAGTTTCCGGCGTTGAGCGTCGGCTTCACTACTGCGCGCGACACCAGCAACGTGACGACCCATGGCTTCAGCATCGGTATCACGCTGCCGCTGTTCGACCGCAACCGCGGCAACATCGCGATCGAAAAAGCGACCCGGCAGCAGCTGAAGGACGACTACGAGGCGCGCGTGCTGGACACCCGCAGCAACATGCAGCAACTCGTCGCCGATCTCGCCACGCTGACCCGCCAGCGCGCGGCGCTGGCCGACCACGCGCAGCAGCTGGATGCCGCCCGCCGTGCCGCCGAAGCGGCGTGGCAGCAACGCCTGCTGGACTGGCCTACCTACCTGGCCATCCGCAGCAATGCGCTGACTGCCGACCTCGATCTGCTCGACCTGCAACAGCAGCAGGCCACCCAGGCGATTGCACTGGAAGCCCTGCTCGGCAACACCGATCTCGCCACCGCCCACCCCGTCTCCGTCAAAGCAGCCACGCCATGAATCGTTCAACCCTTCTGCCGAATCTGTGCGTACTGTTGCTGGCCGGGTCGCTGGCCGGCTGCGGCCATGCCGCCGCGGACGACGAAGATGCCGCCGCTCCACCTGGCCAAGTCGCGGTGACCACGGCGACGCCGGTACGGCAAACCTTCCACGACACCGTCGAGGCCTGGGGCAGCGCGACCGGCGATCCGCAGCACGCGCGCACGATCAGTCTCGCGCATGGCGGCCAGGTGGTCGCCGTGAAGGTGGCGGCCGGGCAGACCGTCAAGCGGGGCCAGCCGCTGCTGACGGTCACGCCCGACCCGGCGGCGCGGAACACCTACCAGCAGGCGCAGAGCGCGCTGACCCTGGCCGAAGGCGAGCTCCAGCGCACCGAACAGCTGGCCGCGCAACGGCTGGCCACGCAGTCGCAACTGGCCACCGCACGCAAGGCGCTGGCTGATGCCCGCACCACCCTGGACGCACAGCACGCGCTGGGCGGCGGCACGTCCCAAGAAACCGTCGCGGCGCCGGTCGACGGCGTCGTCACCACGCTCAGCGTGGCGCTGGGCGATCGCTTTGCGGCGAACGCGCCGCTGCTCGGCTTCACGCCGGCGCATGCGCTGGTCGCCCAGCTCGGCGTGCAGCCGGAAGACGTGACAAAGCTGCATGCGGGCATGCCGGTACAACTGCGCAATGTGTATGGCGCGACCGGATTTACCGGCACGCTGCGGATGATCGGGCAATCGGTGGACCCGCAAAGCCATCTGCTGAGCGCCCAGGTCGAGCTCCCCGCCGAGGCCAGTGCGACGCTGGTGGCGGGCACCGCCGTCGACGCGCAGATCCGCACGGACGATTTCAGCGCGTGGGCCGTCCCGCGCGCCGCGGTACTTCATGACGAGCACGGCGACTACCTGTTCCAGGTCGAGCACGGTCACGCCAAACGCATCGACGTGACGCTGCGCAGTCCCGACGGCGATACCGTCGGCGTGCAGGGTGCCCTCGATGCGCAGGCCAAGGTGATCGTGCTGGGTGCCTACGAGCTGGCCGATGGCGATGCGGTGCGGGAGTCTGCCAAGTGAACATCACCGCTTGGATGCAACGCCATCGCCGCTCGCTGCTGTTTCTCGCCTTGATGCTGACCATCGGCGGCATCGCCAGCGCGCTGTGGATGCCGGTGGCGCTGTTTCCGAACGTGGCGTTCCCGCGCGTGCAGGTCACCCTGGACGCGGGCGACCGCCCGGCCGACCAGATGGCGATCGAGGTGACCACCCCGGTGGAGGAGGCGATCCGCCGCGTGCGTGGCGTGCGCGACGTGCGCTCCACCACCGGCCGCGGCAGCGCGGATGTCGCGGTGACGTTCGACTGGGGCGCGGACATGGCCGGGGCGCTGCAGGAGGTCAACGCGGCGACCGGACAGATCCTGCCGCAGCTACCCGCTGGCACCCAGTTGTCCACCCGGCGCATGGACCCGACCACGTTCCCGGTGCTGGCCTACAGCCTGCGTTCGCACACCCAGTCGCCAAGCGCCCTGCATGATCTGGCGGAGTACCAGCTGCGCCCGCTGCTGAGCGGCATCAGCGGCGTGGCCCGGGTCGAGGTGCAAGGCGGTGAGGTGGCCGAGTTCCATGCCGATGTCGATCCCGGCAAGCTGCGCGCATTGAACCTGAGTTTGAGCGACGTCGCCGGCGCGGTCAGTCATGCGGCGACGATCCAGGCGATGGGACGCGTTTCCGACCACTACAAGCTGTACCTGCTGCTGGCGAACAACCAGCCGACCACCGTCGCTGCGCTGCGCGACATCGTGGTTCGTGCCGGCCCCGCCGGGGTGGTACGGCTGGCTGATGTAGCGGCGGTCAGTCTCGACCATGTGCCGCAGTGGATCCGCGTCAATGCGGACGGCCAGAATGCCGTGTTGCTGCAGGTCTATCAGCAACCCGACGGCAACAGCGTGCAGATCGCCGGCGAGGTGAAGCAGCGCCTGGCCGATTACGCACCGCAGATGCCGGCCGGCGTGCAGATCGCCAACTGGTACGACCAGACCCAGCTGGTGACCGGCGCGGCCGCCAGCGTGCGCGACGCGATCCTGATCGGCATCGTGCTGGCCGGGCTGGTGCTGTTCGTGTTCCTGCGCAACACGCGGGTGATCCTGGTCGCGCTGATCGTGGTGCCGGCGGTGCTGGCGATCACCGTGCTGCTGCTGTCCGTGCTGGGCATGAGCTTCAACATGATGACGCTGGGCGGCATGGCCGCGGCGGTCGGCCTGATCATCGACGATGTCATCGTGATGCTCGAACACATCATGCGCCGGCTGCACCAGGGCGAAGGCGAGGTGCACGAGCGCATCGCCGGCGCGGCCTGGGAGTTCACCCGGCCGCTGACCGGCTCCAGTGCCGCCACCGTGGTGATCTTCCTGCCGCTGGCGTTCCTGACCGGCGTCACCGGCGCGTTCTTCAAGGCGTTGTCGCTGACCATGGCCAGCGCGCTGATCATTTCCTATCTGCTGACCTGGATCGCGGTGCCGCTGCTGGCCGAACGTTTCCTGGACGAGCGTCATTCGGTGGAGCACCCGCAAAGCCGGTTTACCAAAGGCATGATGGCGCGCTATCAGAGCGTGCTGCAGCGCTGGCTGAAACGGCCGTTGCTGGTGTTGCTGCTGGTGGTGCCGCTGCTGGTGCTGGGCGGTGTGGCCTACACGCAGGTCGGCACCGGCTTCATGCCGAAAATGGATGAGGGCGGCTTCATCCTCGACTATCTCTCCAAGCCCGGCACCTCGCTGGAGGAGACCGACCGCCTGCTGCGGCAGGTCGAGACGATCATCCGCGCGAACCCGTATGTCGACACCTACTCGCGACGCACCGGCCTGCAGCTGGGTGGCGGCCTCACCGAAGCGAACCAGGGCGACTTCTTCGTGCGCCTGAAGAACGGCTCACGCCCCTCGACCGAGGAGGTGATGACGCAAGTCCGTACCGAAGTCGAGCAGAAAGTGCCGGGACTGGACATCGAGTTGTCGCAGCTGATGGAGGACCTGATCGGCGATCTGGTCGCGGTGCCGCAACCGATCGAGATCCAGCTCTACAGCGATGACCCGGTGGAGTTGAATGCCGCCGCCGGCAAGGTCGCCGACGCCATCGGCAAGATCACCGGCGTGGTCGGCGTGCGCGACGGCATCAATCCGGCCGGCGACGCGCTGACCGTACAGGTCGATCCGACCAAGGCCGCACTGGAAGGACTCGATCCGACCAGCGTCACCGATCAGGTCGCCGCGGCGATCGATGGCACCGTGGCCGCCCAATTGCCGGAAGGCAGCAAAGTGATCGGCGTGCGCGTGCGCCTGCCGGAGAACGCGCATCAGCGGCTGGAACAGGTCGCCGCCTTGCCGATACGGGCGGGCGACGGCCACCTGCTGCCGCTGTCGCGGGTGGCCACCTTGCTGCAGGTGCAGGGCCAGCCGGAAATCACCCGCGACAATCTCAAGCGGATGGTCGCCGTCACCGGCCTGATCAGCGGGCGCAGCCTGGGTTCCACCATCGTCGACATCAAGAAGGTACTGGCCCGGCCTGGCCTGCTGCCGAAAGGCATGTTCGTCCAGCTCGGCGGCCTGTACCAGCAGCAGCAGCAGGCGTTCCGCGGCCTCACCATCGTGATGCTGGCGGCGATCGCGCTGGTATTCACCCTGCTGCTGTTCCTGTACGAGAGTTTCCGCGTGGCGCTGACCATTCTGGCGATGCCGCTGCTGGCGCTGCCGGCGGTGTTCGCCGGCCTGTGGCTGACCGGCATCGAGCTGAACATCTCCTCGATGATGGGCATGACGATGATCGTGGGCATCGTCACCGAGGTGGCGATCTTCTACTTCTCCGAACTGCAGGACGCGGAGAACAGCCTGGAGTTGCATGACGCGTTGCATGAAGCCGGGCAGCACCGCACGCGGCCCATCGTGATGTCCACGCTGGCCGCGATCCTCACCTTGCTGCCGCTGGCGCTGGCGCTGGGCCAGGGCTCGCAGATGCAGCAGCCGCTGGCGGTGGCCATCATCGCCGGCATGCTGGTGCAGCTGCCGCTGGTGCTGCTGGTGATGCCGGTGCTGTACTCTTTGCTGCGGCGCCACGGCGCGAAAGAAACCAGCTAAGCACGGCCTGAGCCTGCGCCCGCATCCTGCTGCAGCGATCGCCGCCCTTCTCCACTCATTCGAGGTGCCACCATGCAACTACGGCCAAGCAGCTTCCTTTTGGCACTGCTCGCGCTGGGCTGCCTTCCGCAGGCGGTCGCGGCAGCCACGGCGGCGCCTGACGCACACTATCAAGTGCTTTCGCGACTGCCGCTGGCAGGTGCCGGCGGCTGGGATTACCTGAGTTTCGACGCGCAGCACCGCCATCTCTTCGTCAGCCGCGGCGACCGCGTGCTGGTGATCGACGTCGACCGCCACAAGCAGGTCGGCACGATCGCCGACACCCAGGGCGTGCATGGCATCGCGATCGCCCCGGACCTGCAGCGCGGCTATACCAGCAACGGCAACAGCGCGTCGGTGACCGTGTTCGACCTGGGCTCGCTGAAAACCGTCGCGACCATCACCGGTACCGGCGAGAAACCCGATGCGATCCTCTATGACAGCGCTTCGCATCACGTGCTGACTTTCAACGGCAAGAGCAATAACGCCAGCGTGATCGATCCGGTCAAGAATGCCGTGATCGGCACGATCGCGCTGCCCGGCAAGCCGGAGTTCGCGGTATCCGATGGGGCGGGACATGTCTACGTGAACATCGAGGACAAGTCCGAACTGGTGCAGATCGACTCGACCAGCAACAAGGTGCTGCAGACCTGGCCGCTGGCACCGTGCGAATCCCCCAGCGGCCTGGCCATCGATACCGCGCATCACCGGCTGTTCCCGGTCTGCGACAACCGCACGATGGCGATCACCGATGCCACCAACGGTCATCAGGTGGCTACCGTCGCGATCGGCGACGGCCCGGATGCGGTGGTGTTCGACCAGGCCACCTCCATGGTCTACAGCTCCAATGGCGAGAGCGGCACGATCACCGCGGTGCACGAGACCGATCCGGACCACTACACCGTGGCGGCGACCATCCCCACCCAGGCCAGCGCGCGCACGCTCGCGCTCGATCCGAAACTGCACCGGCTGTATCTCTCGGCGGCGCGCCTGGGCGCCACCAAGCAGGCCAACGGCCGGCGGACGGTCGAACCGGACAGCTTCAGCATCCTCACGGTCGGGCGTCACTGAGGGCCACCTCGAAGAACCCCGATTTGTAGGAGCGCACCCTGTGCGCGAACCCCGTCATCGCATCGCACCGTGCGTTCGCGCACAGGGTGCGCTCCTACCAGTACCAAAAGCCAGGTTATTCGAGACTCCCTGAAGAGCGGCATCGCGCGATCGCTGTCGTCGGGGCTTCGTTCACGACGACAGCGGGATCGCCACACGTACCCGCAGCCCCCGGCCATAAGGTGAATCGAGCAGCTCGATCGTGGCGCCATGCAGTTGCGCCGCACGCTGCACGATAGACAAGCCCAGCCCGAAACCATCGCCGCGGCTGCCGGCTTCGCGATGGAAGCGCGCGAACACGCTGGCCCGGCGTTCCGCCGGAATGCCGGGACCATCGTCGACGACATCCACCAGCGCTTCATGCTCACCTTGCTCGATGGACAGCTGTACCTGTCCGCCGGCGGGGACATGGCGCAAGGCGTTTTCCAGCAGGTTGCGCAACAAGGCCGCGATCGCCGCCTCGTAACCCTGGATGACCAACTGTGACGCCAGCGGCGCCACGCTCAATTCCACGCCGCTGTCGGCAATCACCGGCGCCAGTTCCTCGACCACGTCCAGCGCGACGGCAATCAGATCGACCGCCGTTCGCTGGCCCGATGCCGCGCCCGACTCCAGCCGGGCCAGCGCCAGCAGCTGCTCGATCCGCCGGGCCAGTGCGGCGACACCGTGCTGGGCGCTGGACAGGGTCGCATTCACCTCGGCCGGATCAGGCGTGGCCATCGCGCTTTCGAGATTGATCATGACCGAGGCCAGCGGAGTGCGCAGTTCGTGCGCGACGTCGGCGCTGAAGCGGCGTTCGCGCTCCAGCGCATCCTCCAGTCTCACCAGTTGCTCGTTCAATGCCGTCAGTACCGGCTGCAATTCCAGCGGCGCGTCCGGCAGCAGCACGGGTTCGTGGCTGCCCGGCTTCCTTGTGGACAGGGCACGGGTCAGCGATTCGAGCGGACGCAGTCCGTGCCGTATCGCCCAGCCCACCAGCAGCGCGAGCAGCGGCAGGATGATCAGCAGCGGCAGGCTGTGTTCCAGCCACACGGCGTGCGTGATGTCGTGGCGGCTGTCGTAGCGCTCGCCGGTGCGGATCACGATGCTGTCGGCAGGGTCCTGCAGCGTGAACACGCGCCAGGTGTAGCCGTCCTGCCGCACGTCGCGAAACTGGGCATCGTCCGCCGCAGGCGGCGGCAGCGAAGCCAGGTTGGCGGTCGCCAGCGTCGTGTGTCCCGAGCGGTCGAAGATCTGGAAGCCGACCTCGGATTCAAAGGTGTGGTCACGGGTGTCGCGCGAACGCACGGCGCTCGTCTCGATCGGTACCAGTATCCCTACGGCAGCGTGGCCGCGAAGCGCGTTCGTACCGGCATGCTCGACCAGCACCTGCAGCGTCCGCGCCGATTGCGCCAGTCGGCCGTCGGACAGTTCGTCCACCTCGCGGATGGTGCGGTGATAGCTGTACATGCCAAGCGGCAGCAGCACCGCGGCGATCACCAGGATGATCAGCCAGCGCAGCCTGGCATGCAGGCTCGCCGGCTTCATTTCGGTTCCCGCGGAATCATGTAGCCGAACCCTCGCACGGTCTGGATCGTGTCGAAACTCAACTTGCGGCGCAGCGTGTGCACCAGCACCTCCAGCGCGCTGCTGCCCACCATGTTGTCGATGCCGTACAGCGAATTCTCCAGGCTCTCGCGGCGCACCAGCCGACCGGCGCGTTCCATCAGGATCTGCAGCAGCGAGAATTCGCGTCGGGTCAGTTCGACGCGTTCGCCGCGGAACGCCACTTCGAACGTGCCCAGGTCGATGCTCAGCGCGCCGACTTCGATGCGGTTCGCGGCCAGGCCGTGGGCACGCCGGGTCAGCGAGCGGATGCGCGCACCAAGCTCGTCGAGATGGAACGGCTTGATCAGGTAATCGTCGGCGCCGGCGTCCAGGCCACGGACGCGGGCTTCCAGGCCATCGCGCGCCGTCATCACGATCACCGGCGTCTTCACGTGGGCGCGCCGCGCCTCGATCAGCACGTCCAGTCCATCCTTGCCAGGCAGGCCCAGATCGAGCAGCACCAGATCGGCGGTCTGGTCGCGCAACGCCAGCAGCGCCTCGCGGCCGTCGCGCAGCCAGCTCACCGTATAGGCGAGATGCTCCAGCGCCCGCTGGATCGCGGCGCCGAGCTGAGGATCGTCTTCCACCAGGATGATGTGCACGAACGGACTCCTGCGGCCGCGTCGCGCGATGACCGGCGTGACGGCACCGCGTCTATGCGGCGGATTATCCGGTGATCCGCTTATGAAGTGCTTAAGGATGGTCCAAATAAGTCCTCTGCGGTCCGGAGAAAGGTGCACCCTGGCCGTGACGTGTTTTGTGGGAGCGACTTCAGTCGCGATGCGGCGAGGCCGCAGGCCGCTGCCGCGACCATCGCGACTGAAGTCGCTCCCACAGGCAAGGGGAACCTCTGCGATACCTCCCGCTTCACGGCATGTCTTGCGGCTCCTCGGATTCGTCGGCGCGTGCCCGCCCGGGTTCCGGCAGCGCGATCGTCGCGATGCCGGCATCGTGCAGTTGCCCGTTGAGCTTCGGCAGGTCGGTGGTGCGCAGCGTCCGCCATTGCGCCAGCGCCTTGTCGAGACTGGACTCGTATTCGGCGAGCGCCTGCTGCTGGCCGGCGGTCGGCGCACGGTCGGCGCCTTCCACATCGGTGGCGATCGCGGCGAGCGCGTCGCTCATCGCATGCAGGTTGGACGAGGTCTCGCCGCTGCCGCTGACCAGCGGCCGGGTTTTCGCGCGCAGCGCGTCCACGCCGCTCAGCAACGGCTGCCGCGCGCCGTCCTTGTCCAGCTTTTCATGCAGCGCATCCAGCTGCTTGCGCACGGACTGCACGTCGCCGTAGTTCTGCCACACCTGCTGCAACGTTTGGCCGATGCGCTGCGAGAACGCGAGTCCGGCGGCGAGCTCGCTTTCGCTGACATGCTCGCGCGGGTCCGCGGTGACCTGCAGCGGCACACGGTACGTCTTGCCGTCGATCTTCAGCACCACTTGATAGGTACCGGGCAGCGCCAGCGCACCGCCGGGCGTGAGCGGTGTGTCCGAATCCCAGGTGGCGGCGATGCTGTAGCCGTATTCGATCGCCGGCGGCCGCGGATAATGCAGGTCCCACACGAAACGATGCGTGCCGGCCGCGGCTGACAACGGCGCGCCCGGGCGCAGCCAGCCCTTCTCGAAATAGCGATCGGCATCGAGCTTCTCAGGTTTGTCGTCGCTGGCGTAGTGGCGCACCAGCTGGCCCTTGCTGTCGAGAATGTCCAGCGTGACCGGCCCCTTCGCGGCAGCCGCGAGCCGGTAGTCGATCACCGCGCCGATGGGCGGGTTCTGACCCAGCGCAGTCTCCGGCGGCGGCGGCGTGTCCTTGTTCTCATCGGCGCGCACGCGCACGGCGGGTGCCGGCGTGTACAAGTGGGCGGGCTCGCGCATGATCGCAGCGCTGGTCTGGCGCAGCGACGATACGTCGTCGAGAACCCAGATCGCACGGCCCTGAGTGGCGGCGATCAGGTCGTTGCCGTGCACCAGCAGATCGCGCACCCAGGCGGTCGGCAAATTCTGCTGCAGCGGCTGCCAGTGCGCGCCGTCGTCGAGCGAGACGAATACCCCCGTCTCGGTGCCGGCATACAGCAGGCCTGCCTTGGCCGGGTCGGCGCGCACCACATCGACGAAGCCGGTGGGCGGCAGGCCGGCGGCGATGTCGGTCCAGTTCGCGCCATAGTCATGTGTGCGCCACACGTGGGGACGGAAATCATCCTGGCGGTGATTGTCCACTGCGGCGTAGGCGGTACCCGCCTGCAGTGCGGAAACATCGAGCGTGCTGATCTTGGCCCAAACGGGCAGACCCTTGGGGGTGACGTTGCGCCAGCTCTTGCCGCCGTCGCGGGTGAGCTGGATCAGCCCGTCGTCGGTACCGATCCAGATCTCGTCGTTGCTGCGCGGCGACGGCGCGATGCTGTAGATCACGCCGTAACCGCAGTCGTGCGCCTGTTGCGGCGTGGGGTTGCCGTCGCAATGCATGGCGCCGGCGACCTTGCCGTTCAACTCGGGGCTGATCACGTCCCAATGCTGGCCATGGTCGGTGCTGCGGAACAGCACCTGCGCACCCATGTACAGCGCATACGGCGGCTTGGCCGCGAATGCGATCGGAGTGATCCAGGTGTAGTGGTACTTGAAGTCGGTGGGACGCTGGCCGTAACTGTTGACCGGCCACGGCGTGACGTTCTGCACCACGCCGGTGGTGCGGTTCCAGCGCGACACGCGGCCGCCCAGGCCCGAGCCGTACACGATGTTCGGATCGGCCGGATCAGGCAGGTCGTAATCGCGCTCGTCGCCGCCGACCGGGCGCCAGTCGCGGTACGAGATCGAGCCGTAGTCGCTGCGGCTGGCGATGCCGACGGTGCCGGAATCCTGCTGGCCGGAATAGATCCAGTACGGAAACTGGTTGTCGGCGCCGAGGTGGTAGAACTGGCCGGTCGGCTGGTTGTACCAGCTGCTCCAGCTCCGGCCGCCGTCGACGCTGACCACCGCACCCTGGTCGCTGGCGGTAATCATCCGCTGCGTGTCTTTCGGGTTGATCCACAGGAAATGGTAATCGTCGCCACCGGGCGCGCCCTTGAAGATGGTCCAGTGCCGGCCGCCGTCGTCGGAACGGCGGATCGACTGGCCGGCCGAATAGATGCGGTCGCGGTCGCTGGGGTCGGTGGTGATGCGGCTGAAATAATCGTTTTCCAGCCAGCTTTCCTGGCTGACCAGCTGCCACGTCGCACCGCTGTCGTCCGAGCGGTACAGGCCACCTTGATTCTTCGAGGCGGCGTGCGCGACGTTGCCGCTGTTCGGCGCGGCGTTGATCACGGCGTACACCCGGCCACCACTGGCCGTGGCCAGCCCGATGCGACCGAGCGAGCCGGTCGGCCAGCCGTGGCCGCCGATGCGCGTCCAGGTCGCGCCGCCATCGCTGGAGCGATACAACCCGCTGCCGGGTCCCGCGTTCGGCTGGAAGTACGACAGCCACGGATAGTTGCGCACCTGCCAGGCGGCCGCGTAGACGATGGCGGGGTTGGCCGGATCGGCGGCCAGGTCCACCACGCCGGTGTCGGCATCGACGAACAGCGTCTGCCGCCAGCTCTTGCCGCCGTCGGTGGAGCGGAATACTCCGCGCTCGTGGTTCGGCCCGTAGTAATGGCCGAGCGCGCCGACCAGCAAGGTGTCGGGATGCTGCGGATCGATCAGGATCCTGCCGATGTGCCGGGTCTGCTCCAGGCCCACGTGCTGCCAGTGCCGGCCACCGTCGCCCGAGCGGTATACGCCGTCGCCGGCGGCCACGTCGTAGCGCGCGGCGACCTGGCCGGTGCCCGCGTAGATGACGTCGGGATTCGAGGGTGCGACCGCCACTGCGCCGATCGCCGCGGCCGGCTGCCTGTCGAACAGCGACTGCCAGGTACGTCCCGCGTCGACGGTCTTCCACACGCCACCGCCGGCCGCACCGATATAGAACGTGTCGGGCCGATCCGGAACGCCTGCCGCCATGGTCGCCCAGCCGCCGCGGAACGGTCCGACCAGTCGCCACTCGAGCGCACCGGACACATTGCCGGGCTGCGGCGGCTCTGCCGCGCGAAGCATCGGCGTCGCACCAAGCAGCAACAGGCCGCCGAATGCGACCATGGAGTGGAAAGCATGACGGACCGACATGATGCAGCTCCCGCAGTGGATTCGAGATGGAGGGCCATGGCGACATGGCGAGGGGTGAAGATACTGCAAAGGCGCCCGCTCACAACGTCAGGGCGATGCCGGTGTACCAGGTGCGCCCGGTCGCCGGTTCCAGCCCGGTCTGCCAGACGCGGTCGTAGTAACGCCGATCGGCGAGGTTGCTGATGCCGGCAAGCAGCCGCAGGTTGCGATCGAGCTGCCAGTCGGCGGCCACGTCGATCACCGTGTAAGCCGGAATGCGTGCCGGCAGATAGCTCGCGCCGCTGCCGAACGGCTGATCGGAGTCCTGCCAGTACTGCGCCGCCGCCGACACCGCGGTGAGGCTGAGCTTCACCCGCTGCTCGACCCGCCAGGTCACTCCCGCCTTGGCCAGATAGCGCGGCGCATACGCCGGTACCTTGCCGACCTGCCCCGGGATGGTGCTGGCGGTGAAGTGCGCATCGAGCAGGCTGATATTGGCAAACGCTTCCAGATGCTCGCCGCGATCGGCCAGCACCGTCGGGGCGAAGAAATCGTAATTGAGCTGGCCTTCCAGGCCGCGATGGCGGGTGTCGCCGGTATTCACCTCGATCACATCGGTGACATTGATGTGCTGCGCCTCGATGCGATTCTTGAAGTCGATCCAGAACAGGCTGACGTCGTAGTACAAGCCGGTGACCGGCACGCCGTGCACGCCCGCCTCCCACGACAGCGCCTTCGACGGGTCGGGCGCGCGGCCCGGCACGATATTGGCGAAGGGCGAAGCCATGTCGAAATAGCGCAGCGGCCGCCAGCCCTGCGACACGTTGAAGTAGGTCTCGTTGCCATGGCCGAAGTCGTTGCCTATGCCCAGCCCCAGCAGCGGCACCGTGCGCGCATCCGCCTCGTCGATCAACGGGCGGCTCAGGAACGGCGGCTTGACCGTCTCGTCCACCGCCACCCGCTCGCGCTCCAGCCGGATCGACGGCACGATGTGGAATTCATGCGGCAGGCGGAACACGTTCTCGGCAAAGACCGAGGCATAGTCGGACGACCGCGCCTGCACCAGCCGCGGCTTGCCGTTGCGGTCGAAACGATCGACGTAGAGATCCCGGCTGGTCCACTGCCGGAACGGATCGTCACCGTGGAACAGCACCGCGCCGATGGTGAAGGCGTTGCCTCGCCCCCATTTCCTGCGCAGCCGGACGTCCGTTCCGCGGGTGCGGAACTGTTCGTCCTGCAGCGTGGTGCTGTTGGGCAATGGTTGCGCAGCCAGCGCTCCGCTGGCGGAGCGGCTGGCCAGGTCCTGCCAGGCGAACCACAACTTGCCCTCGAGCAGCCAGCCGTCGCCGAACTCGCGGTTGTGGCCGAGCACCAGTTGGTGGCGGTCGACCCAGTCGCGGTTGTACGGTGTCGGCGTGGCGCTCGGGTCGGCCCTCCATTGCGGGTAGCTCAACCGGCCGGGATCGCCGGAGGCGGCGTCGATCGCGTGCAGGTCGAACCACCAGAGCTGTTGCGCGGTCGGCCGGTAGGCGAGGTAAAGGTCGCCCTGGCGCCTCTGCGAGCCGGCATTGGCGCGCGTGCCGTCACTGCGCACATAAGCCATGTCGGCGCGGAAGCTCCATGGCCCGCTGCTGCCTTCGAGCGTGTTGTAGGTGGAGTACAAGCCGTGGTTGCCGACCACCTGCTCGGTGGTGAACGACGATGGCGCATCGGCCGCGGGCCGGCGCGACACCAGGTTGATCACCGGCGCCGGCTGCGGCCCGTACAGCAAGCTGGAGCCGCCGCGGATCAGCTCAACGTCGGAGAGGCTTTGCGACAACGGCATCGCGTACAAGGTGGGAAAGCCGATCCAGTCGCTTTCCAGCGGAATGCCGTCCTGCATCACCAGCACGTATTCGGATTCCTGCGGATTGCCCAGGCCGCGATAGCCGAGGTTGAACTGCGTGGGCGTGGGCTGTTGCGACACCAGCACGCCGGGCGAACGGGCCAGCAGCTGATCGAGGTTGTTGTCGATCACCGTCGGCTGCAGGTCGAGGTGCGTGATCGTGGCCTTCTTGGTCACCGTGATCCGGCTGCCGTCGACCTCGGAAAGCTGATGCACGAGCTTGGCCTTGAGGTATTTGCGCCAGTCATTGGCATTCACCTGGACGCGCGGCAGATCGGTAGCCGTCCGCTGGACTGGCCTGGCGCGATCGACCTGCGGCGAAGCAGGCGCGGCCGCTTGCTGCGCCAGGGCGGCACTGGAAGCCAGCGACACGGCCAGGGCCAGCGGCAGAACGGCATGATGCGGAAAAGTCACGAACGACCCCGGTAGCGTTGCAAACGTCCTTTATCGTGCATCCGGGACATACACCGCCATAGGCCAAGCGTTTAGTTGCATGACTTCTGTCCCATCGTGCGGCGGTTGCCACGGTAGTAGTGTCAGAGTTCGTGGCGCGTGCAAGGCAAGGGGCTGTTCGGCATTGCGCGCGTCATCTTGGCCGGCCGCGATGCGGCCGGATGCGGTCCGCCGCGGCGGGCTCCACCAGCGGGAGGTCTGGTTTCATGCGTATCCAATTATTGCTTTCGGTGGCTGCATTGCTGCTCGTCAGCGCATCCGCGTCCGCGCACGCGTTGACGACGGACGAGCTGGTGGCGAAGAACCTCGATGCCCGCGGCGGCCTCGACAAGATCCACGCGATCAAGACGCTCAAGCTCGAAGGCAAGATGCGCCTTGGCGGCCAGTTCGAGCTGACCTTTGTCGAATACAAGAAGGCGCCCGGCTCGGTGCGCAACGAGGCCACCATCCAGAGCCTGACCCAGATCCAGGCCTGGGACGGCAGGAATGCCTGGCAGATCTCGCCCTTCCAGGGGCGGCGGGATCCCGAGAAGATGTCCGGCGACGATGCCAAGTCGCTGGCCGATGACGCGGCCATCGGCGGCCAGCTGGCCGACTGGCAGGCGCAGGGCAGCAAGCTCGAATACCTCGGCACCGAGGACATCGACGGTACCGAAGCGCACAAGCTCAAGGTCACGCGCAAGAACGGCGACATCGAATATGTCTATCTCGATCCGGACTACTACCTCGAGATACGCACGATCTCCGATCAGATCGTGCGCGGCACCCATGTGCAGACGGTGACCGATTACGGCGATTACGAGCAGATCGACGGGGTCTACTTTCCGTTCTCGATATCTTCCAGCACCAAGGGCGCCGGCCCGTTCGGCAAGCAGCAGCTCACGGTCGAGAAGGCCGTGGCCAATGCAGCCATGGACGACACCATCTTCGCCTTCCCGGCCACGGCCGGGGCTGGACACGCAACGGAAGGAGCGAAGCCATGAAGCATCTCGACAACAAGCGGGCGGCATGGCCCGCCATCGCATTCGCGCTGTCGCTTGTCCTGGTCGGCAGCGTGCAGGCGGCGCCTCCGGGCGCCGCACCTGGACCGGCGAAGTTCGACGCCGGCGTGATCTCCGGCCTCGACGCGCGCAACATCGGTTCGGCGACGATGAGCGGACGCATCTCCGCGCTCGCGGCGATGCCCGAGAAGGACGGCAAGCTGACGATCTACGTCGGTGCGGCCAGCGGCGGCGTGTGGAAATCCAGCGACGGCGGCACGACCTACAAGCCGGTGTTCGACAAGCAGGCGGTGCAGTCGATCGGCGACGTCGAGATCGATCCATCCCGCCACGACACGATCTGGGTCGGCACCGGCGAGTCGTGGACGCGCAACTCGGTGTCGATCGGCGACGGAATCTACAAGTCCACCGATGGCGGCGAAACGTGGACCAACATGGGCTTGAAGGGCTCCGAACGCATCGCCAAGATCCTGATCGATCCCAGGGACGGCAATACCGTATATGCCTGTGCGCCTGGCAAGCTGTGGAGCGACTCGGCCGATCGCGGCCTGTACAAGACCAGCGACGGCGGCAAGACCTGGAGCGTGGTGCTGAAGGGCAGGAATCTGTCCACCGGCTGCGCCTCGGTATCGATGGACCCGAAGGATCCGAACGTGATCTTCGCCGGCATGTGGGATTTCCGCCGCAAGGGCTGGACGTTCCGCTCCGGCGGCGAATCGCCGAGCGCGCCATCCGCCAGCGGCCTGTATCGTTCCGCCGACGGCGGACGCACGTGGGCCGAAGTCACCACCGCGGCCAACAAGGGATTCCCGAAAAAACCCTTCGGCCGCATCGCGGTGGCGGTGGCGCCGTCGAATCCGGCGATCGTCTATGCCCTGATCGAATCGCCCGACTCGGCGCTGTACCGTTCCGATGACGGCGGCAAGACCTGGCAGCGGCGCGACAAGAGCCAGCTGATGGTCTGGCGGCCGTTCTACTTCGCCAACCTGATCGTCGATCCGAAAAATCCGGAGCGCCTGTTCAAGCCCGACCTCAACCTGATCCAGAGCCTGGACGGCGGCAAGAGTTTCGCCAATGTCGGCGGCGGCACCCACGGCGACTCGCACGTGGTGTGGATCGACCCGCGCGATACCCAGAGCGTGATCGTCGGCGACGACGGCGGCCTGTGGTATTCGAAGGATGGCGGCGACAAATGGTGGAAAGGCAACAACCTGCCGGTGTCGCAGTTCTACCATGTGAGCGTGGACGACGCCGATCCGTACCGCGTCTACGGCGGCATCCAGGACAACGCCTGCTGGGTGGGCGAATCGGCCTATCCCGGCGGCATCGCCAACGGGCAGTGGACGAACTATTGCGGCGGCGACGGATTCTGGATGTTCGACGATCCGGCGGACACCGATTACATCTACATGGAGACGCAAGGCGGCAGCATCACCCGCGTCAACCGGCATACCCACGAGGCGCGCGACATCCAGCCCAGGCCGAACTACAACGAGAAGCTGCGCTGGAACTGGAACACGCCGATCGCGCTGAGCCCGAACGAGAAGGGCACGATCTACATGGGCGCACAGTTCCTGTTCCGGTCGCGCGATCACGGACAGAGCTGGGACCGCATCTCGCCCGACCTGACCACCAACGATCCGAAGAAGCAGGAACAGGAAAAATCCGGCGGCGTCACTGTCGACAACTCCGCGGCCGAGACCTACACCACGATCTATTCGATCAGCGAATCGCCGAAGCAGGCGGGCCTGATCTGGGCCGGCACGGACGACGGCAACCTGCAGCTCACCCGCGACGACGGCAAGAGCTGGACCAATGTCGTGGGCAACATCAAGGGCCTTCCCGCGGGCGAGTGGGTGTCGTGGGTGCAGGCGAGCCAGTTCGACGCCGGCACGGCCTTCGTCGCGTTCGATCGCCACAGCTTCGGCGACATGCGTCCCTACATCTACAAGACCACCGACTATGGCAAGTCGTGGACCGCGCTGGTGACCCCCGCTGACGACAAGGGCCTGCGCGGCTACGTGCACGTGGTCAGGCAGGACATCGTCAAACCGAACCTGCTGTTCGCCGGTACCGAGTTCGGCCTGTGGATCTCGATCGACGGCGGTGCGAACTGGGCCCAGTTCAAGGGCGGCGACTTCCCTGCGGTGGCGGTGCGCGATATCGCGTTCCAGCCGCGCGATGCGGATCTGGTGCTGGCCACCCACGGCCGCGGGATCTGGATCATCGACGACATCACGCCGCTGCGCGCGCTGGATCCGGCGATATTGGGCAGCGAGGCGAGCTTCCTGCCGTCGCGGCCGATACAGCAGCGTATCGAAGGGTTTGGCGGCTGGCCCGCCGGCGACGCCGAGTTCGTCGGCCCGAATCCGTCGGACGGCGCGGTCATCACCTATTACCAGCGCAACCGCCATCTGTTCGGCAAGCTCAAGATCGACGTGCTGGACAGCAAGGGCAACCTGGTCGACACGATTCCGGCCAGCGTGCGCCGTGGCATCAACCGGGTGGAGTGGTCGATGCGGACAAAGGCGCCGCATGTGCCGCCGGCAGCGCAGATCGCCGGCAACTCGGTCCAGGGACCGCGCGTGGTGCCGGGCACCTACACGGTGCGCATGACCAAGGGCAAGGACGTGTTCGAGACCAAGCTCGCGGTCGGCCTCGATCGCCGCGACAAGTTCAGCGTGGCCGATCGCCAGGCGCAGTTCGATGCCGCGACCCGGGTCAAGCAGCTGTTCGGCGACATGAGCGACCTGGTCGCCCGGATCAATGCGGTGCGGGCCGCGGCCGGCGCCGAAGCGGTCGCGCTTCCGGCCAAGGACGCCATGCGCAAGCAACTCGCCGACCTTGGCGACAAGGCCAACGACATCCGCAAGAAGATCGTGGCGACCACCGAGGGCGGCGCCATCACCGGCGAGTTGCGCCTGCGCGAGCACACCGACGAACTCTACGGCGCGATCATGTCGTACGAGGGCCACCCGTCGGATTACCAGATGACCTACATCGACACGCTTTCCCGCGAGCTCGGCGACGTGCAGAAATCCTTCGCGGACTTCCAGGCCGGCGACCTGGCCAGGACCAACGCCGCATTGAAGGCGAAGAACCTCAAGGAGATCACCATCCCCGCATCGATGCCGCAGCAGGATGGCAATGCGGGCGGCGGCAAGGAAGGACTGGAAGCCGCGATGCAGGGACTGGAGCGTGATTGAACATCGGCCGTTCGCCGCCGGCCGATGAGGCAGAATGAATCGGAGGCGCCACGGCGCCTCTGATTCGCAGGCGGCGTTTCATGCATGATCTTGGCACCACTTGCGACATCCAACTTTCAACCCTGACTGGCCCCGGAAATCACCTATGCGTCCATCTTGCTGCCTCGCCGTGCTTGCTCTCGGAATTTCCACGGCACTGACGGCGCACGCCGCGGTCGATCCATCGCTTTACCAAGGCCTGCAATGGCGCCTGATCGGGCCGTTCCGCGGCGGTCGCGTGCTGACCGTGACGGGCATCGCCGGCGACAGCCGGCATTTTTATTTCGGCGCGGTGGACGGTGGCGTGTGGGCCACGCAGGACGCCGGACGTACCTGGCAGCCGATCTTCGACAGCGAGAAGGTGGGCTCGATCGGCGCAATCGCGCTGGCGCCGTCCGATCCGAAGACGATTTACGTGGGCACCGGCGAGGCCGACATGCGTTCGGACATCGCCCACGGCAACGGCATGTACAAGTCGGTCGACGCCGGCAAGCACTGGACCCATATCGGCCTCGAGGACACCCGGCAGATCGCCGGCGTGCTGGTGGATCCGCGCAATCCCGACGTGGTGTTCACCGCGGCGCTTGGCCATGCGTACGGCGCCAACGCGGAGCGCGGCGTGTTCCGGTCCACCGACGGCGGCAGGCACTGGAGCAAGGTGCTGTTCAAGGATGCCGACACCGGCGCGATCGACCTCGCCTTCAAGCCCGGCGATCCGGACACGATCTACGCCGCGCTGTGGCAGACCCGGCGTCCGCCATGGAGCGTGTACCCGCCATCGAACGGACCGGGCAGCGGCCTGTACGTGTCGCACGACGGCGGCAGCCACTGGAGCCAGCTGCAGGGCAACGGCTTCCCCGCCCATCCGGGCCGCATCGGCATCGCGCTGGCGCCGAGCCAGCCGAACCGCGTGTATGCGCTGGTCGACGCGACCGGCGGCGAAGGCGGCCTGTATCGCTCCGACGACGGCGGCGCGCACTGGAAGCACGTCACCGGCGACCAGCGCATCTGGCAGCGCGGCTGGTATTTCAACCGGCTCACGGTGGACCCGAAGAAGGCCGACCGCGTATATGTGATGAACACCATCGTGTTGCGCTCGGACGACGGCGGCAAGCAGTTCATCGCGCTGAAAGGCGACCCCACCGGCGACGACTTCCACCAGATGTGGATCGACCCGACCGACTCCGATCGGCAGATCCTCGGTGTGGACCAGGGCACGCTGATCACGCTCAACGGCGGCCGCACGTGGAGCAGCTGGTACAACCAGCCCACTGCGCAGATCTACCACGTCAGCACCGACAACCGCTTTCCGTACTGGGTCTACGGCGCGCAGCAGGATTCCGGCGCGGTCGCACTGCCCAGCCGCAGCGGCAGCGGCGACGGCATCACGATGAGGCAATTCCACGAGATCACCCCGGGCGGCGAAAGCGGCATGATCGCCCCCGATCCCGACGACCACGACATCGTCTACGGCGGCGCCGTCGACAAGCTCGATGCGCGCACCGGCCAGGTTCGCGACATCGATCCCACCCTCGCCTACCCGACCGCGCACTATCGCGCCGCGTGGACGCTGCCGCTGACTTTCTCCAAACGCGACAGCAAGGTGCTGTATTTCGCCAATCAGCGGCTGTTCCGCACCGCCGACGGCGGCGATCACTGGACGCCGATCAGTCCCGACCTCACTCGCGAGGATGCGGGTACGCCGTCGAGTCTCGACGCCACCACGGCCGCCGACGACAATCATGCGGACAAGCGGCGCGGCGTGATCTATGCCATCGCGCCGTCGCCGCTCTCCGCGCAGGCGCTGTGGGTGGGCACCGACGATGGTCTGGTGTGGCGCAGCAGCGACGACGGCGCGCACTGGCAACAGGTCACGCCGAAGGCGCTCACGCCGTGGTCGAAGGTGACCGGCATCGAGCCCTCGCACTTCGACGCCAACACCGCGTATCTCGCGGTGGATCGTCACCGCCTCGACGACGACACGCCGTACCTCTACCGCACTGCCGATGGCGGTACCAGTTGGACGCGCATCGACACTGGCATTCCGCGCGACAGCTTCGTCAATGTGGTGCGCGAGGATCCGCTGCATCGCGGCCTGCTCTATGCGGGCACCGAAAAAGGCGTGTATGCGTCGTTCGACGACGGCGCGCACTGGCAGCCGCTGCAGCAGAATTTGCCGATGACCTCGGTGCGCGACATCGACGTGCACGGCGACGATCTGGTGATCGCCACCCATGGCCGCGGCTTCTGGATCATGGACGACGTCAGCGCACTGCGGCAACTGGACGGCACGCGCTTGAACAAGGTCACCTTGTTCAAGCCGGCCGATGCGATCCGCGTGCGCCCGCCGGGTTTCACCGGCACGCCGTTTCCGAAGGACGAGCCGATGGCGGCGAACCCGCCCGACGGCGCGGTCATCGACTACGCGCTGCCGAAAGCGGTGAAGACCGCCGTAACGCTGACGGTGTTCGATGCGCAGAACCACAAGGTACGCAGCTTCAGCAGTGCCGACCCGTTGACGCCGGCCGACCCGGCCAAGCTGAAAATCGCACCGGAGTGGATGCCGGCACCCATGCGGCTGTCGACGGCAGCCGGCATGCATCGATTCGTCTGGGATCTGCGCTATTCGGAGCCGACCGTGGCGGCGGCGTCCGGCGATGCACCGGAACGTGGTGGCGTATGGTTGCCGCCGGGCTCCTATACCGTCGAGCTCCACGTCGACGGCCACAGCTACAGGCAACCCCTGCTGCTGAAACCCGACCCGCGCGTGCACGTTTCGCAGGAAGCCTTCCAGCGCGAATTCGAACTGGCGCGCAAAGTGGAAGACGCCTCGGCGCGCGCCTCCGCGGCAAGTGCCGAAGCCGGCAAACTGCTCAAGGCGCTGGACGCGCGGCAGGCTCATGCCGATAGCGGCCTGCGTGCATCGATCGCTGCACTGACGGACAAGATCTCGGACCTGTCCGGCGTCGAGGCGCACCCTCATGCGGGCAATTCGATGCCCTCGCCGCCGCGCCGGCTCGACAGCTTGCGCGCCTTGTCGATGAACCTGGCAAAACTCGAACAGGCGGTCGATGGCGCCGATGCGGATCCGAGCGCAGACGCCCAGGCCTCGTACGCCACGCTCTCGCACACGCTGACCGGCACGCTAGACGCCTGGCAGCAGCTGAAGGGCGTCGACTTGGCCGCGCTCAACGCGCGACTGAAGGCTGCCGGAGAAAAGCCCGTCGACTTGTGACAGTCGCGCTCCGCCGCTCCGCATCACATCCTGGTGTGGTGCCAGCGGCTGATGTGATCGTGCGTATCCATGATGCGCATTTAGGAAATTTCGAAAGCCCCGGTCCGGAACACCTGTAGGAGCGCACCCTGTGCGCGAATGCTCTTCCTATATCCGCGAGAGCATTCGCGCACAGGGTGCGCTCCTACAAAAGTCGGGGGTTGTTCGAAGTACCGTTTACGGCAGCAATCAGAAGGCCGCGTGTACCTTGTCGACAGCATCGTGGTGGCCTGCCGGAATCTCGAACACCACCCGCAAGCCGGTACCACCGTTGCCGCATTCGGCGTGGATTCGCCCGTCATGAAGCTGGATGATGCTGCGGCAGATCGCGAGGCCCAGGCCGCTGCCGCGATCATCGGTGTTCACTTGGCCGAAGCGGACGAAGCGCTCAAAGGCGCGTTCGTATTGATCGCCAGTGAGTCCCGGCCCCTCGTCCTCGATGCTCACCCGCCAGATATGGCCGTCCAGTTCCGAGCGCAGGGTGATCAACCCGCCGGGAGGCGACATCCTCAGCGCGTTGGTGAGGATGTTCAGGACCACCTGACGCAACCAGCGCTCCTCGAAAGCCACCAGCCCCTCGCCGCGATGGGTGCATTCGAAGCGGCAGCCCTGGTGCTCGGTCAATGCCTGGACGTCCTGCTCGAAGTTCCGCAGGAACCGGTGGGGATCCTGCACCACGAGATCCATCCGGATCCCCTGCGCTTCGGCGCGCGAGAGGAACAGCAACTCGTCGACCATCTGGTTCACCCGGGCCAGTTCCTCCAGCTGGACGAGAACCGCATCCTCCTGCGCCTGGCTCAGGCTCCCCTCGACCAGCAGCTTCTCGGCGTGCAGCCGCACCAGCGAGAGCGGCGTCTTCAGCTCGTGCGATACCTCGGCCGTGAACTGGCGCACCTGATTGAATGAAGATTCCAGGCGGTCGAACATCTGATTGAGCAACGTGGCCAGATCCGAAATCTCGTCCTCGACCCCGGTGACGGCGATGCGCTCGGTCAGGTTGTCCGAGCGGATGCGGTTTGCCGTTTCACCGATCAGGCGAACCGGGCGCAGCATCACGCGGGACAGGCCCAATCCGATCGCGATGCTGGCCAGCAGCATGCCGATGAGCAGGGCAAGGCACACCTCGGTGTAGGCGACCATGGTTCGCCGAACCTGGCTCATGGGCGTGCCTATGCTGACGTCGAAGGGCGGCAGTACGAACTCCGCGATGCGCAGCTCGCCGACCCCCGGCATGGTTCCCTCGAAGACATGTTTCATCGGCACATCCGGCAAGGGATTGCCGGTCAGGTTCTTCGAGCGAAACAGATTCCCGCGAACGGGCGAATCGATGCTTATGTAGAACAGCACCGACGCATATTCCGTGGTCTGCCGTATGCGCTCATCGATGATCTCCGGATTGAGCGACGGATAGTCCGAGCCGAGACGCGCCTTGATCTGGCTGAACTCGGTCGCGTTCAGAAGATCCAGGTCGCGGATGATGTAGTTCTGCAGCAGCACGTACCCGGCGATGAACAGGCAGGCGACCGTCAAAGTGGCGCTCAACGCATACCAGAACGTGATGCGCGCACCGATCGACTTCATACCAGCTGATAACCGATCCCGCGCAGTGTCTTGAACAGCGGCTCCGACGGATTGGACTCGAGCTTCATGCGCAGGCGGCTCATATAGACGTCCAGAAGATTGTTGTCGGTCAGCCCCGGCCAGATCCTTTCGGAGATGTACGAGCGGGTAAGGGTGCGCCCCACGTTCTGCATGAAGATCTCGAGCAGCGCGAATTCCCGGCTGGTGAGGTCGATGTTTTGTTCCTTCAATTTGACCGTGTGGCCAAGCAGATCAAGCCGCACGCAGCGATGCGTGATCACCGTCTGCTTGATCGCCGACTGGCGCCGCAGCAGCGAGCGGACGTGAGCGCGCAGCTCCTCGAAGCTGAAGGGCTTCGGCAAATAATCGTCGGCGCCGAGGTCGAGGCCCTTGATGCGATCCTCCACGCTGTCGCGTGCGCTGAGGATCAATACGGGCTCGTTGAAACCGGCCCGGCGCCATTCGGAAAGCAGATGAAGCCCGTCGCCGTCCGGCAGGCTCAGGTCGAGAATGATGACGTCGTAGTTGGTTTCCGCGAGTGCATCGCGAGCCTCGCGGCAAGTGCCCACCCAGGTCACGGTGTAAGCACACTCGCCCAATCCCTGTTTGAGAAACTCCCCCAGCCGCCGCTGATCTTCAACTATCAATACTTTCATGTTGCGCTACCCCCGCCGATTGACACTGGCGCAACGAGTCTAGGATAGCGGCGCGCGAAACCGATGACGCGCCGCACAACCGGTTTTGCCGCACTGCACAACCCTACTTTGCATCGAGTCGTCGCGTTCGATGGACGACCCGCGCATGGCATTGCGCGCGCGTCCACGACGCGAACCGCACTCTGAATATCTTTTAAGAATGGCTACAGGTATCCGTAAGGTGACGGGACTAGGGTGTAGCCATGCTTCGGATCGCCGAGGCGCGTTTCGATCAACCGGCGTTCTGCTCCGTCCACGGATTACGCCGATTGCCAACAGCTGCATGACCTCCTTACCAGCCATCCAACCGTCGAGGAAAGCTTCCATGGTCCGTTCCGCATTGTTTCTGGCGACTGCCTTGCTGGCGCCGTCGCTGTTTGCCCAGGTTCCACCGCAGAGCTACGCACAGGAGCTGGTGGACAGCACGCTCGCGGCGCATCCCGACATCGCCATCATGGCGTTGCACGTGACGCCGCCGAAGCAGGC
Source organism: Rhodanobacter terrae (assembly GCF_042657005.1). Lineage (NCBI taxonomy): Bacteria > Pseudomonadati > Pseudomonadota > Gammaproteobacteria > Lysobacterales > Rhodanobacteraceae > Rhodanobacter > Rhodanobacter terrae. The sequence goes on along the minus strand of NZ_JBHSNG010000005.1, from coordinate 52,576 downwards.
GGACAACATCATCATCGCCTCCAACATCGGCCGCATCGGCAAGAAGGCCGACTCCGACGACATGGGCGTCGTCAACACCGGCAAGCCGGCCATCGCCGTCAACGCAGAAGGCGACCACTTCGAAGTCGAGTTGCCGCTGCAGGACGTCACCCACGACACGGTGGGTGCGGTGAGCATCGTCTATCCATACAAAGCCGGCGACGACAAGGCGGCACTGGCAAAACATGCGGAGGCTGTACGCGACGAACTTCGCAGGAAGATCTCCAACGTCGGCAACCTGACCCAGCCTTACCAGTTCGATACGGCCCTCCCGACGCATACCTACGCGCAACAGCTGGTCGATCAGACCATGGCCGCGCATCCCAGGCTGCTGATCCTGATGTTGCACATCGTGCCGCCGGGCCAATCGACCAACGTGGTGGTGGGTACCAGTATCGGCCGTTTCGGCAAGCCGGCCGACGACGATGACATGCGTGCGATCAATACCGGCATTCCCAACCTTGAGGTCAACGGCCGCCGCTTCGAGGTCGAGACGCGCCTGCTCGACGCCAGCGGGAAGACCCTGGGCGCGGTGGGCATCGTGCTTCCGTACAAGCCTGGCGATGACAAGGAAGCGCTGAAGCGCGAGGGATTTGCGATCCGCGACGAGTTGCGCGCGAAGATCCCCACGTTGGCCAAGCTGATGGAGCCGGTAGCCCCGGTGGCCGTCACGGATCCCAACCCGACGGCCACGCTGATCGGACGCAGCACCGACTGGCACCCCGGCTATTCCGGCGACTTCGACCACTTCGGTGTCGACGTCAAGGGTAACCGGCTGTTCCTTGCGGCGGAGGATCACGGCTCGATCGAGCTGTTCAACCTGAAGACCGGCCAGCATCAGCGCACGCTCCACGGCGTCGAGACGCCGCACGCCTTTGTCTACCTGCCCGAGCACAATCGACTGATCATCAGCGACAGCGGCAAGGGCATGACCAAGATTCTGGATGCCACGACCTTGAAGGTCGTTGGCCACATCAAGCTGGAGCCTGGTGCCGATTCGGCCGAATATGATCCCTCGACCGGCCACCTGTACATCGTTACCGGCGGCAAGGACGTCGACATGAAGGACTGCTTCCTCAATGAAGTGGATCCGCTCACCGGTCATGTGTACGCCAAACTGAAGTTCGACTCCGATCACGTCGAGGCCGTCAAGGCCGAGCATCAGGGCAACCGCTTGTTCGTCAACGTGGCCGACCAGAACTATGTGGCCGTGGTCGACAAGAAGACGCTGAAGGTGACTGCGCGCTGGCCGCTCAGTGGCGCCACGACCAACCTATCGATGGCGTTGGACGAGGCTGACCACCGCTTGTTCGTCGGCACCCGCAACCCCAGCAAGCTGTTCGTCCTCAATACCGACACCGGTGCCACGGTGGCGATGCTGGATGCACCGGCGACGTCGGACGGCCTGTTCTGGGACAGTGCGCGCAGGCGTGTCTATGTGCCCGGCGGCGATGGCCATCTCGGCGTGTTCCAGCAGGTCACTCCCAACCTCTATGCCGCGCGCCCGTGGATTGCCAGCGCCATCGGCGCCAAGTCGGGCATCGTCATTCCGCAGCTGAATCGCCTGTACCTGGCCGCTTCGCCAGGCGAAAAGGGCAAGGGCGGCGAGATCCTCTGGTTCCAGCTGGGCAAGTAGGAGCAACTGATGCGCACCGACCGCCAGCAGGAAAAAACGCGTTCGCGCCGCCGGATGGCGGCACCGCTCGCCCTGTTCTGCTTCGCCTTGCTGCCGGCACCGGGCCATGCCGCACCGTTTTATCACCTCGGCTCGGCAGTGACCCTGCCGGGCCAGGCGCCGGGGTGGGACTACGTGACCTACGACGCCGCACGGTCGCACCTGTTCATCGGTCGCCGGCACGACGGCGTCACCGTCTTCGACGTGACCACCCACAAGGTGGTCACCACGATTGCCGGTACCGAAGGGGCGAACAAGGCGATCCTGGTGCCGCAGCTCGATCGCGGCTATAGCGTCAATGGCGACGGCTCGAGCACCGAGTTTTCGCTGTCGTCGCTGAAAACCATCCGCCATGTCCATTTCGGCCAGGACGCCGATGCCGGCAGCTATGAGCCGGTGACCGGACAACTGTTCTTCACCATGGGCGACAGCCACAAGGTGGCCTTCGTCGATGCCCGCAGCGGCAAGCTCGTCGCCACCATGCCGCTGGACAGCGGAAACATCGAAGCGTCGGCGCCAGATGAACATGGCAATATCTTTGTAGCCGAGCGCGACCGCGACCAGGTGGTGCGCATCGATGCCCACACGCATACCGTCACCGCCAACTGGTCGACCACACCGTGCCACCAACCTGTCGGGCTGGACTATGACGCCGGGAATCAGCGCATCTTCGTCGGCTGCCGCAGTGACCGGCCGGTGCTGGCGGTGCTCAACGCGGCAAGCGGGGCTCTAGTCACCACGCTCCCGATCGGTCGCGGTAACGACGGTGTCGTTTACGACCTTGGCACCCATCGCATCTACACCGCCAACGGCATTGACGCCAATCTGGTCGTGATCAAGCAGACAGGTGCCGATGACTACGCGCTCGACCAGGCCATCACGACACGACCAATGGCCCGCACGCTGGCTCTGGATACCGCCCGGGATCGCGTGTATCTGGTTGCCGCCGAAGGCGGCGTCGATCCGGCGATGAAAGTGAACACCGGCGTGGCGCCGTTTTATCCGAATTTCTATTTCGACAACACCTTTACCGTACTGACCTATCAGAAAAACTGAGACGAGACACTCAACAGTCGCTGCGTATCGGCCAGGGATGTGGAAGGATGCCTGCCACGCAGATCACCCGCAACCTAACCTAATATCTCGGGGGAGACACCACCATGCAGAACTACCCACGAAATGCGCTCTTCAGCGCCCTCTTCCTCGGCGCGGGCCTGGTTGGCCATGCCGCGGCGGCAACAGTCGCCAGCACCGACGCGGGCACCTCGGTCAAGCAAAAGGAAGGGACCACAGCCACGCCCTCGGCCCGCAAACCGCCGTCGGCCACTTCAGCCACCAAGACGCCGCCAGCCCCCAGTACCACCCTGATGCAGCAGGTCACGGTGACAGGCACGCTGTTGCCGATCGACCCCAACGCCGCGGCCGTTCCCGTCACGACCCTCGATGCGGACCAGCTCGGCCAGACCGGTGTCTCGAGCAACATGCTGGAGACGTTGCGCAAGGTCGTTCCGGCCTTCGCCGGCCGCAGCAATGCCGGTGCCAGCAACGCGCAGAACCGCAACCAATTCACGGCCGGCGGCTCGCAGGTCGAGCTGCGCAACCTGCCGACGCTGGTGCTGGTCAACGGCCAGCGCATGGCGCTGGACGCGGTCGCAGGCCTGAGCGGCAGCAAGAATTTCGTCGACATCAGCCAGATTCCCGCCGCCGCGCTCGAGCGGGTCGACGTGCTCACCGACGGCGCCTCCTCGCTCTATGGCTCCGACGCCGTCGGCGGCGTGGTGAACTTCATCCTCAAGCAGGATTATCACGGCGTGACCTTCGGCGCCCATTACGGCACAGCGGATGGCGGCTACAAGGATCGTTCGGCGTTTGTGACGCTCGGCGGGGACATCGGTCCGGTGAACATCACCGCCACCGTCAGCGATGCCAAGACCAGCCCTCTTTTCCAGAGCTCGCGCTCGTTCACCAGCCCGATGTACGGTGTCGTTCCGGGCACGGGCCTGCCGGGCGTCGTCGGCGGTGGCAGCTACGTGCTGGCGCCGGGGCTGCTCACGCCGCCCGTACCGACCGGCACCGCCGCGACCGCCGGCAGCTACGCGGCCCTGTCCCCAAGCGTCTACAACGCCACCAGCGCTGCACAGCTGTCCAAAGGGTTCGACTATTCGAAATACGCCATGCTGCTGCAGCAGCAGGAGCACAAGAACCTCGTCGTGAACATGACCTCACAGCCTTTCACCGACGACCAGATCGAGGCCTTCGGCGATGTGCTGATCTCGCAGAACAAGGTCCAATCCACCTCATGGGCGGCTGCGGGCCAGCCCTTCGCCCATGCCACGCTCACCGTTCCGGCCGGTGCGCCCTACAACCCGCTGACCACCGCCGCGACGGGCGTGACCTTCGCCGACAGGTCGCGGCCCAAACAGGTATTCGACACCACCGACGCTTATCGCTTCTCCTTCGGACTCAAGGGCAAGCTGCCCGGCTCGTGGACCTGGCATACCAGCGTCGATTACAGCGAGAGCAAGCTGAGCGAGCGCGACACCCAGCTGATTTTCACGCCCAATCTGGCACGGGCCGTCGCCGGCGGATACGACTCCAGCGGCAACGCGGTCGCTGGCGGCGCCTATAGCCAGGTCTACGGCGGCTATTCGATCAATAACCCGCTGGTGCTGCAGCCGGCGCTCAATCCGTTCGCGGTGACCGGCAACTCGGCAGCCGCGCTGGCCAACGTGCTCGGCACCGAGGTGCTGAATGGCGACAGCAAGCTCTACTCCGCGGATGCGCACGCCGTCGGCAAACTGTTCGAACTGCCCGCGGGGCGTGTGAACCTCGCCGTCGGAGTCAGCTGGCGGCATGAAGAGGTTTCCGGCCACGCCGACCCGAATGGCCGCGTCACCGATCCGGTCACCGGCTCCACCGCCGGCAACGACCAGAACTGGAACGGCGGCATGTTCACCGATCCGTTCAGTCACGGCCGCAACGTAAGCGCGGTGTATGCCGAGACGCTGGTCCCGATCACCTCGAGCAGCATGAATATCCCTGGCCTGCACCAGTTCGATCTCACCGCCGCCAGCCGCTTCGAGCACTACAGCGACGCCGGCAGCAGCCACTCGCCGAAGCTGGGGTTCCGCTGGGAGCCCTTCGATAATCAGTTCGTGCTTCATGGCACCCTCACGAAGTCGTTCGCCGCGCCACAGCTGTATCAGGCCTACGGCCCGTTCGATACCCGTCCGGTGACGGACAATCTCATCGGCATCGTATTCGGCAAACCGTATGCCACCGGGAACACCTTCAACGGCGAAGATGGCGTCAATCCGTCGCTCAAGCCGTCGACCTCGACGTCGCGCTCCATCGGCTTCGAATTTCGTCCGAAGTTCGTCAAGGGTCTGACGCTCACCGCGGACTACTCCTCGATCACCGTGCACGGTTTCCCGGGTGGCGCGGACTTCACCACCATCATGCAATCGGTCAATGCGTTGGGTTCGGCCTCGCCCTACTTCGACAGCGTCAGCACGGGCAACTTCACCAACCTCGGCGGCGCCGATCCTTTCGGAACCCCGGGATCGCTGAAGGCTTTCCTGACCAACTCGGCCACCGGCCTGCCCGATCCGAGCAAATATTCGCAGCTCTACGTCATCGACCGGTTCCGTAACCAGAGTACCTTGATCGAGCACTCCTGGATGCTGGGACTGGACTACGTCCTTCCCACGAACCATTACGGAACCTGGGCCGTGTCGAGCAAAGGGATGCTGTTCAATTCGTACAAGTTCCAGCGCTTCGCAGGCGGTCCGTCCCAGCAGTACGCAGGCAACGCCAGCAACATCGGCGTGTTCGCCGGGACGCTGCCGAAGGCAAGCTTCTACTCGACGCTTGATTGGTCCTACGGAAACCTGGACATGACACTGGCAAATAGCTACACCTCCAATGTCAACGACGCGGGTCCCGCCGGCAACCTTCCCGGCATTCGAGTGCCGAGCTACAGCGTGTGGGATCTGCGCGGTTCGTACACATGGCCGCTCGGCGGGGACGAGGGCGACAGGAGCGTCACGCTCGCCCTTGGCGTGAACAACATCGGCAACAAGATGCCGCCCATCTTCCCGCGTTCCTTCACGAACCAGTTCACCACCAGCGATATCGGCACGTATTCACCCATCGGTCGGATGGTGTACGTAGACCTGAAGGTGTCCCTCTGAGGTTGAGACTTACCGCGGACGATGCTGCTGCTCGTCCGCGCCTTGATCCCCGGCGCCGATCGCGCCGGGGATTGCTCCCACGACTGACAGGTATACAACGTGTCCGAAATTGCCTCAGCCAGGATCGCCGCCCGCCTAGACAGACTGCCGCCGTCGCGAGCGGTATGGACCATAGTCATACTGATTTCGCTGGGCGGCGTGTTTGAATTCTACGACCTGTTTTTCACCGGCTACGTGGCGCCGGGGATGATCAAATCGGGCCTCTTCACACCGCAATCGCTGGGATTTTTTGCCGCGCTCGACGGCATCAAGATCGCCGGCTTCGGCACGTTCGTCTTCAGCACGTTCGCCGGCCTGTGGTTCGGCGTGGTGCTGCTGGGCCATCTGCCGGACCGCTTCGGCCGACGGCCGGTATTCACCTGGTCGCTGATCTGGTACGTCGTCTGCACCGCGATCATGGCGTTTCAGCAAACCGGCGAGATGCTGAACATCTGGCGCTTCATCGCGGGCATCGGCTTCGCCGTGCAGCTGGTGACCATCGACACGTACATATCGGAATTGATTCCAGGTCCCGAGCGTGGCCGGGCGTTTTCCATCAACCAGTTCATTACCTTCTGCGTGGTTCCGATTGTCGCGCTGCTTGCGTGGCTGCTGGTGCCGCTCACTCCGCTCGCCTTCGACGGCTGGCGGTGGGTGGTGCTGATCGGTTCCGTCGGCGCGGGGGTCGTGTGGCTGCTTGTGCGCAAGATACCGGAGAGTCCGCGCTGGCTTGCCCTGAAAGGGCGCGTCGACGAAGCGGAAGCGGTGGTCTCGATGATCGAAGCAAAGGTCCGCGCGGAGACCGGCCTCGACTTGCCGCCGCCCCGGCAGGAGTCGATCGAAGAGAAAGGCGGCGGGAAATTCCTGGAGATATTCTCGGCGACTTACCGGACGCGCACCTTGATGCTGTCGGTATTCAACATGGCGCAGGTGATCGGTTTCTACGGTTTCGCGGCATGGGTGCCCACCTTGCTGATCGCCCGCGGGATCACCTTGACGCACAGTCTCGAGTACTCGTTCATCATCGCGATAGCCAATCCGTTCGGGCCGCTGCTGGGCACGCTGTTCGCGGATCGCGTCGAACGCAAGCTGCAGATCATCCTGGGACTGCTGGTCATGGGGCTCGCGATGCTGGCCTTCTCGCAAGTCAGCAGCGCTCCCATCCTGATCGCCCTCGGCGTGCTGTTCACCCTTGCCGCCAACGTGATGTCGTACGCGTACCACAGCTATCAGGCGGAGCTCTATCCCACCCGCATCCGGGCCCGCGCCATCGGTTTCGTCTACTCATGGAGCCGGCTCGCCGCCGCCTTTGCCGGCCTCGCCATCGGCTATTTCCTGAATGCCGGCGGCGTCCTTGCGGTAGCCGTGTTCATCGCCATCGCGATGGTCACCGGCATCGCCGTCATCGGCGTGTTCGGGCCGACGACCCGGGGCATGGCACTCGAGAGAATCAATCACTGATTCGATTCGGCAGCAGGAATATCTGCCAACAAAAAAAAGCGGGGCCGGTGAGGGCCGGCCCCGCTGGGGATCAATCGAGCTCGTAGTCGAATGTCACCGATACTTCGCGGCCGACGTAGCTGGCATTGTTCAACGTCGAGATGAACTCGAAACCACCTGCGTAATATGGAATCTTGCCGACGTTGTCGAAGATATTGGAGACGTTCAGGCTGACCTTCATGCGGTCATCGAAGTGATAGCCGATGTTGGTGCTCCAGGTGATCCACGCAGGGTCGTGTCCGAAATACATGGTGCAATCGGGATCGCCTACATTGGGACGAATACCGTTCGGCAAGGCGTTGCAGCTACCGAAATTGGGTGCCCGAACACGGCCGGTACGGTCTCCATACAAGGTCGCATCCCAGGCACCCCGCCGCCAGTTGATGGTGCCGCGCACCTTGCTTGCCGCATGCTGGTAGCGGGTGTTGAGCAGAGGATCCGAGGCCAGCGTGCGTTCCTTGTACGAGAGGTTGTCGGTGTAGTCGATGCTGAGGTTGAAATTGCCCCAGTTGGCGGTTCTCAGCCGGTAAGCCAGCGATGCATCGATACCGGTCACGGTCAGCTGGCTCTCGTTGATGGCACCGCTGTACACCGCAGTGATGTTGCCGCTGGCATCGCGCTTGACGCTGGCGATCACCGCCTGGCAATAGGCTGACCCCGGCGGGTGCGCGATGTAGTTCGCAATATAGGTGCCGTTGCTGTCGAAACTGTGACCGGTGCGGCAACCTGCCTCGTCCGTCAAAACATCACCTTCCGAAACATCCTTGATGCCTTTGTTGATACCGATGCGCCAGTAATCGGCCGACAGCGACAAGCCGTCCACGCCAGGGATTTGCCACACGAAACCGTAGGTCCAGGACTTGCCGGTTTCGTTGTTCAGGCTTGGGCCACCGGACAGGTACGAGCTGAAATAGGTGTTGTGCTGTACCTGCGGACAATTCGTGGCGCCGGCAACGACGCACTGATAAGGGTCGGCGTAGATGCCGACCTGCGACACCGACGGATTCTTGTAGATGTACTGCATGTCCGGCGCATGGAAGTTGGTGCCATACGATCCACGCAGCAGCAGTCCCTCATACGGGCGATACTCCAGCGAACTGCCCCAGGTACGTGCGACGTCCGCGGCGCTGGCGTCACGATACTTGTCCAGTCGTCCGGACAGCGTCCATGTCAGGTTGGACAGCAGCGGAATGCGCAGTTCCGAACCGAGCGATACGCGATTGCGCGTGCCGCCGCCGGTAATGTAATCCTGGAACGGGTCGCCGAAAGTGGTGGTATTACCGCGTGGATCCGGCGACAACTTGAATCCCTGGTGTACCGCTTCCAGCACTGTGGCAAAACCAACCGAACCAGCCCACGTCTTGAACAGTTCATCCGTGTTGACGTTCAGCGATGCCTGATCCATCCAGCTCACGGCGGTGTTTTCGCCCACTACGCCGAACGATTGGTATTGCGCCGGCGTGATCGGATTCCAGAAACGCGCCGAATTGAGCGCGTAAACCGGCAACGTGTTGCCACCTACGCTGGTGGTTCCGAGCTGCGGGCCGAAAAAGAAGTCGAACATGCCTTGTTCGTTGAGGCCCGTATAGCGTTCGTGCACGATGTACTTGTTGGTACCCAGGTTGAAGTCCCAGTTGAAGCGACCGTCCAAGAACGTGCCGCGCAGGCCAGCGTGGATGTCCCAGTTCTGCTCCTTGTCGTGCGTGTTGCCGTAGCTGCCCAGTTCCTTCGGCGTGAGCTGGCGGAAGTAGTTGCTGATCACCTGGCCGCTGGTCTGATCGTAGAAATTGTTCGGCAGGCCACCCATCGCGTACAGGAACGGCAACTCCGTATTGGACGTGCCGAGAGTGTCCCACAACCCTATCGAGCCGTAGGCCTGCAGGCCGTTTCCAAAATCGTAGTCGCCAGCCACATAGGCATCCTTGTTGTCGCTGCCCGGAGTCAGCACCCAGTTGCTGAACAGCGCCGGCTGCGTGCAATAGAGGCCCTGATCGGTAACGTTGGTCGGGTCCACCGTATGGCCATTGGTGGCGACGGTCTTGGAGTCGCGCAGCGCGAAGTTGCTGCCAAACTGGTTGCAGGCGCCGGCCGGTGGCGCGATGAAGTTACCGTCGGCGTTGTAGAGAGACAAGCCATCGTAAGTCCTCCACCCGAAAAGCCTCGCGTTCTGGTCGTAGGCGCCGTAGCCCGCATCGGCTTCCGAGTCGGAGTAGGGCCGATCGCGCCCGAACAACCCGCTGCGATGGGAGCGCTCCAGGTTGTAGACCACATGCCAGTTGTCGCCGGACTTGCCGCCAATGAAATTGAAATCGCCGTAGTCGCGCCCGCCGCGGGTGGCCCCGCCAAGCGTCATCTGTATGTCGTCGCCCTGGTATTCCTTCTTCAGGATGACGTTGACCACGCCGGCGACGGCATCCGAGCCGTACAGCGACGACGCGCCGGTGGCCAGGATCTCGATGCGGTCGATCATCCCGGTCGGGATATTGTTGTAGTTCTGGAAGTTGGTACTGGCGTGGGCCGACTGCGGGTAGTCGCTGATCCGGTGGCCGTTGACCAGCAACAGGCTGCGACCGGAGCCCAGGTTGCGCAGGTTGAGCTGCCGCGCATTGACCGAGCTGCTGCCCCAGGAAGGCGGTGTCTCGGCGACACCGGTCTGGGTGATCGAATTCATCAACTCGTAGACCGTGGTGAAGCCTTCCTGCTTGATCTGCGCGCCGCTGATGGTGATGACCGGGGTCGCCCCTTCAACCTCCACCCGCGGAATGAGCGAACCGGTAACCACGACCTTCTGCAGGGTGGTGGTGTCTTTCTTCTTCGCCGCGTCCTGCTGCGTGGCTGGGGCGTTGCCGGCCGATGCAGGCTGCTGCGCGTTCTGCTGACTGTCGTCTGGTGGCGTTGCCGTTTGCGCCGCCACAGACAGAGGCGCAAAGAATACCAATGCCAGTGCACTCGCAAGCACACTGCGCCTGAAACCGATGTTGCTCATGGTCGACTCTCCCCGAGGAAACCCAGATTGCGTTAAATCCGGCGCCCTCCCGCCAGACCTGCTGTCTAAAAAACCGGCTCCGGTCCGGGCAACAGCCGAGCGACGGCGCCCGAACCACGGCGTTTAGATCGATCTATATTTATCGCTTTCGCCTGCTCTTGGCAACCTTGCAAAGCAGCAACGGTCTCCGCTGCCACGATTTTTCCAGTCGGCCTTAAACGGCTTCTTGGCCAACCCGGGGTTTCCCGGCTTCCCACGCAGATGCCGGGGCTTCATCCGCAGCCCTTAAGATGCGCACAACCCACCGAAAGGAGTTCGCCCGTGAGCCATCCTTCCCCGACTGTCTTGGCCCTCGCCTGCGCCACCGTGCTGTCCGCCACCGCTACCGCGACCGCCGCCACCAGCACGACCGAACTCACGCTTTATCGCAGCGACAGTCCCGCACTGTACGCATCCGGTACCGACGGCAGCGTGGGTGAAGGCTACGCGGTGGTGCGCGAGCGCCGCAGCATCGACCTGAAGCGCGGCGTGCAGGACGTGGTGATCGGCGATCTGCCGGTCTACCTCGACGCAGAATCCATGGCGCTGGCGTTCACCGACGGCTCCAGCAAGGTGGTGTCGCAACGCCTGCTGCTCGGCCAGGGCAACAACGCGGCACTCACCGGGCTCGTCGGCCGAAATGTCGACGTGGTGGGTAGCAATGGACAGCTGCTGGCCAGCGGCACGCTGCTGCGGGCGGGCGATGGCCTGCTGGTGCGCGGCGGCGACAACCTGACCACGCTGATCCGCGACTTTGCCGCCGTCCGCGTCCGGGACGGTCACTTCCCCACCGGTTCCAGCCTCAGTCTGCGTGTGGATGCGGCGCACGCGGGCCAGGCTCCAGCCGTGCTCAGCTATCCCACCGCCGGCCTCGGCTGGCGCGCCGCCTACGTGGCGACGCTGCAACCCGGCACGGCCTGCCGCCTGCAGTTCGAATCGCATGCCAGCATCGCCAACCGCAGCGGCCGCGACTGGCACGATGCACAGCTCACCTTGATCGCCGGCGAGCCGAACATGGCCAAGACCTCGGCACCGCGCCCGATGATGGCGATGGCACGCAGCTTCAATGCCAAGGCCGAGGCCATGCCGCAACAGGAAAGCATCGGCGACTACCGCAGCTACACCTTGCCCTCCCCGGTCGAGCTGCCTGACGGCAGCGTCAGCCAGGTACCGCTGTACGCCGACCGCACGCTGGATTGCGTACGCACTGCATTGTACGAGAACGGCAACGGCTTCCAGCCGCAACAGCCCATCCTCAGCCAGGATTTCAACCAGGGCGGCGGCAACGCCATCGTCAGCACGCTGAAGCTGAAGGCATTCGACAGCCTGCCTGCCGGCTACCTGCGCGCACTCACCGCCGACCGCAACGGCACGCCGCAGTTCATCGGCGAGGGCCGCATCAACGACACCCCGAAAGGCAGCGACGCCACGATCACGCTGGGCACCGCGTTTGACCTGCGCGCCGAGCGCACCCGCACCAGCCTCAGCGTGGACAGGGCCGGCCGTACCATGACCGAAGCATTCCGCATCGACCTCAGCAACGCGGGCGACAGCGCACGCACAGTGACCGTGCGTGAACATCCGTCGCGCTGGCGGCAGTGGACGCTGATTTCATCCAGCAGCAAGCCCAGCGAGCAGATGCCGGACACGCTGGAGTTTCGCGTCGAAGTACCGGCCAACGGCAAGGCCACGCTGGACTATGCCGTGCGGTACAGCTGGACCGACGCCGACAACCCCCAACCCTAAATCCATCGAGCCGGAGTTCCCCATGCTCAACATCACCAATCATGACGGCGGCATACGCGAGATCCAGCTGGCGCGCCCGCCGGTCAATGCGCTGAACCTGGACCTGTTGCGCGCGCTGCATGCCGCCATCGATGACAGTGTGCTCGATGGCATCCGCGGCATCGTGCTGTCCGGCGCTCAAGGCCTGTTCTCCGCCGGCGTCGACATACCGGCTCTGCTGTCGCGCGACCGCGCCGGCGTGCTCGAATACTGGCGCGAATTTTTTTCGCTGTGCGGCACGCTGGCCCGCGCGCCGATTCCGCTGGTCGCGGCGATCACCGGCCACAGTCCGGCCGGCGGCGCGGTGCTGGCGCTGTTCTGCGATTACCGCGTGATGGCCGAGGGTCCGTACCGCATCGGCTTGAACGAAGTGCAGGTGGGACTGATCGTGCCCGAGGCGATCCAGCTGGCATTGCGCCGCGTGGTCGGCACCTACCGCGCCGAACGGTTGCTGGTTTCCGGCGCCATGATCGAGGCAGCCGAAGCGCGAGCCTGCGGCTTCGTCGATGAACTCACCGGCGTCGAACAGGTCACCACGCGTGCGCTGCACTGGCTGGGCGAATTGCTGGCGTTGCCGCCGCACGCGATGCTCGCCACCCGCACGCTGGCGCGAGCGGACCTGGCCGCGGCTTACGCCGACCTCGACGCCCTGCCCCTGGAAGACTTCACCGACGCGTTCTTCCATCCGCAGACCCAGGCCGTGCTGCAACAGCTGATGGCGCGACTGAAAGAAAAGAAATAACCGCAATCTCGTAGGAGCCCGCTCGCGGGCGATGCTCCTGCTTCGATGGTGGGATAGGAAAGATCAGAGCAACGGCATCGCCCGCTAGCGGGCTCCTACCTGTGCCATGCCGATCCTGACGCCCTGGACGCAGGCCGTGCTGCAATGGCCGATGGCGCGACCGAAAGAAAAGAAATAACCGCAATATTGTAGGAGCCCGCTCGCGGGCGATGCTCCTGCTTCGATGGTGGGAGAGGAAAGATCAGAGCAACGGCATCGCCCGCTAGCGGGCTCCTACCTGTGCCGTGCCGATCCTGACGCCCTGGACGCAGGCCGTGCTGCAACGGCCGGTGGCGCGACTGAAAGAAAAGAAATAACCGCAATATTGTAGGAGCCCGCTCGCGGGCGATGCTCCTGCTTCGATGGTGGGAGAGGAAAGATCAGAGCAACGGCATCGCCCGCTAGCGGGCTCCTACCTGTGCCGTGCCGATCCTGACGCCCTGGACGCAGGCCGTGCTGCAACGGCCGGTGGCGCGACCGAAAGAAAAGAAATAACCGCAATCTCGTAGGAGCCCGCTCGCGGGCGATGCTCCTGCTTCGATGGATGGCGGGATAGGAAAGATCAGAGCAAGAGCATCACCCGCCAGCGGGCTCCTACAAAAAAAAGGTCAGCCTTTGGCGACTGGGCGTGCGGGATCACTGACCCAGCCGCTCCACGATGGCGCGTAAAGCCGTGAGCCGTGCAACCCGGCATGTTCCATCGCCAGCAGGTTGTGGCAGGCGGTCACGCCGGAACCGCACATGTGCACCACGTCCGACGGCGCGATCGAACCCAGCACCGCAAGGAATTCCTCGCGCAACCGGGCGGGCGATTTGAAGCGGCCGTCGCCGCCGAGGTTGTCGGCGAACGGGCGGTTCAACGCGCCGGGCACATGGCCGCCGACCCGGTCCAGCGGCTCGACGTCGCCGCGATAACGCGGTGCCGCCCGTGCATCCAGCAACTGCCCGGACGCGCCACCGGGCAGTGCCGCGTGATCGACCAATACCTGGTTGGCGTCGTAATGCAGCGACACCCGGCTGGCGGGTCGTGCAACCGGCGCTCCCGACTCCGTCGGCAGGCCTGCAGCCAGCCACGCCGCATAGCCTCCATCGAGCACGGCGACCTGCCGCACACCGACCAGCCGCAGCAGCCACCACAGCCGTGCGGCGGCCAGCGCGCCGCTGCCCGCGTCATAACTCACTACCTGCATCGCGGCATGCCAGCCCCAGCGCGACAGCAGCATGTTGAACGCCGGCTCCAGCGGCAGCGGGTGTCGTCCCAGGCCTTCGGACTCGCGCGACAGGTCGGACAAGTCGTGATCGAGGCTGGCGAATACGGCGCCGGGAATATGGCCGTCCAGATAATCGCGGTGGCCCTTGCCCGGATCGGCCAGATCGAAACGACAGTCGACGACGAGCACGTCCTGCGACGGCAAGGCGGCAAGTTCGGCCGCCTCGATCAAGGTGGTTTTCAGCGTCATGTCCGTCCCATCCTCTGCAGCAGGTTGAATAGCATGGCGGCGGTGGCGCCCCAGATGCGATGACCGCCGTGGACGAATTCCACCATCGGCCGCTGATGACCGCGGAACTCCATCGTGTAGCGGCGCAGGTTGGCCGGCTCCAGCAGGAATGCCAGCGGCACCTCGAATACTTCGGCCACCTCGTCCGGCGCCGGATACAGCCGTGCCTGGGCAGCGATCTTCGCCACCACCGGCGTGATGCGGAAACCGCTGATGGTCTCGAAGCGGTCCAGATAACCCAGCGGCGTCACGAGTGTTCGATCGAGGCCGATCTCTTCCTCGCTCTCGCGCAAGGCCGTGGTCAGCGCGTCGCCGTCGGCCGGCTCGCTGCGGCCGCCGGGAAAGGCCACCTGGCCGGCATGCGACTGCAGGTTATCGGTGCGCACGGTGAGCACCAGGCGCGGCTGCACGCCCTCGCGCAAGCCCACCAGCACGGCAGCCGGCTTGCGCTGCGCGTGGCCGAGCAGCTCGGCCATGTCCGTGTGATTCCAACCCGGCCCTGTCGGCGGCGCCGACAATGGCAGCAGCGCATTGATCAGCGCCTGCATCACGGCCGTTCGCGGCCCGGCAGGATCACCTGCATGACGAACAGCCGCTCGGAGTCGCTCATCGCGCGCCAGCGGCCGATTTCCTCACCGGTGCGCCGACAGCCCACGCAATAGCCATGTTCGTCCAGCCGGCAGATGCCGGTACAAGGACTCAACGGAGGCGTTTCGGCGGGATTCGGGGCGTTCGACATGCCCCGTCATGTTACCACCGGCGCCAGTCAGGGCTTGTCGGAAGCCGACTTGATGTCGAGCAGCTCGATCTCGAACACCAGTGCCTCGTTCGGACCGATCCGCGGCAACATGCCTTCCTCGCCATAGGCCAGCTGCGGCGGAATCACCACCTTCCAGCGATCGCCTATGTGCATGCGCGGGATCACGTCCTGCCAGCCGCGAATGACGCCGTTCACCGGAAAACTCACCGGTGCGCCATGTGCCCAGGTGCTGTCGAATTCGGTGCCGTCGATCAGCATGCCGCGGTAGTTCACGGTAACCATGCTGGTCACCGTCGGACTCACCGTGCTGGTACCTTGACTGAGCACCGAGTACTGGATGCCCGACGGCAACTGCACCACACCGGGCCGCTGCCGGTTGCGCGCCATGTAAGCGGCACTCTTGCGCGCATTGGCGGTGGCGATGCGCTTGAATTCGGCCAGCGCGTCGGCATGCATCTGCTGATCGAGGCGCTGCAGCTGCAGGTGCATGTCCTGCATCGACACGCTGGGATGACGCTTGGCGTAGGCATCCTGGATCGCACGCAACAGCGTGGGAATGTCCACGTCCGGCTTGCCGTCCGCGAACTGGCTGCCGATCTGATAGCCGATCGCATACGACAGCTTTTCCTTGTCTGGCTTCGCCGTGACGGCGGGAGCGGCTGTTGCCGCCGACGCGGTCGGCGCCGACAGTTGGCTCTGCGCATGCACTGCACCGCCCAGCAACAGCAACACGCCGAGCAGCCCGCCATGCAGATGTACCATGCCTTTCTCCACCGGACCTTCCCTATCGTATCGCGACAGTCGATCTTGACGGATCATCCTAAGCGGTTCGACGAATCCCTGCAGCGATCGCGCTCGTGGCTTGAGAAACTCCGCGGCGGCAAAGGTTCCCGCTGCTACCATCGCCCCTTCGCATCCATCGGGAGTCGCTCGTGGCTTATCGCAACCTGGAAATCGGCAACCGCGGCGCGGTGCGCACGATCACCGTCAACCGCCCCGACAAGCTCAACGCGCTGAACCGCGACACACTCAACGAGTTGACCCTCGCGTTTGCGCAGGCCGCGCAGGACGATGCCGTGCGTGCGGTGGTACTGGCCGGCGCCGGCGAAAAAGCCTTCGTCGCCGGCGCCGATATCGCCGAGATGAATGGCTATACGCCGGTGCAGGCGCGGAGTTTCTCGCGCACCGGGCAACGCCTGATGAGCTCGATCGAGCGGCTAGGCAAGCCGGTGATCGCGCGCATCCAGGGCTTCGCGCTCGGCGGCGGCATGGAGCTGGCGATGGCCTGCCACCTGCGCGTAGCCGGCCAGAAGGCGAAATTCGGCCAGCCGGAAATCAATCTCGGCCTGATTCCCGGTTTCGGCGGCACCCAGCGCCTGTTGCGTCTGGCGGGCCGAGGCGCCGCGCTGGAGCTGTGCCTCACCGGCGCGCCGGTCACCGCGCAACGCGCGTACGAATTGGGCATCGTCTGCCGCGTGGTCACCTCCGAAGCGCTGGATGAAACGGTGAACGCGCTGGCCGACCAGCTCGCCAGCGCCGCGCCGCTGGCTGCCGCCGGCATTCTCGACGCGGTATTGCAGGGCGGCGAAACCGCGATCGACCAGGGGCTGGAGTTCGAGACGCAGGGCTTCGCGCTGGCATTCTCCACCGAAGACATGCGTGAGGGCACTACGGCGTTTCTTGAAAAGCGCAAGCCTCAGTTCGCCGGACGCTGAGCCCAATCGCCGCATCGCGGCGGCATGCGGTGCACTGATCAGTGATTCGAACCACGGTAGTTCTTCTCGCCCGCGGTGACGCGCAGGTCCAGCCGGTTTTCGGGCGGTGCCAGCGGACAGGTGGCGAATGGAGTAAACGCGCACGGCGGGTTGTAAGCCTTGTTGAAATCCAGCACGACCTTGCCATCCTCGGGCGGATCGACATACAGGAAGCGCGCGGCGCCGTAGGTTTCCTTGCCGCTTGTGCGATCGGCAAACACGACGAAGTATTGCTTGTCGCCCGGCACCTCGATCACCGGCAGGATCTCGAAACGCTTTCCGTCGCGGTCGAACTCCAGCCTGCCCGGCACCGGGTATTTGTCGATGGTCCCGATGACCGTACCCATTTCCAGCGTCTCGCCCGGCGCAGCCGGAACCCAGGTCGCCTCGATCCGCCATGACGGATCGATCGGAAACGAATCGATGCCGAGGAAGTGCTTGCGGCTGGGCGCGTCGCTGTCCTTCAGGCGCAGCCCCTTGCGGCCGTCGCGGTCGATCACATAGAAGCTCGCGGTACCGAAGCTCACCGTGGTCTGCATGCCGTCGCTGGCTTTCACGTCATCGATCAGCGTGGCTTCGTGCATCGGCTTGCCGTCGACCAACGCGCCGCTGTCATGGGCCAGCACGAGATGCACTTCGCCGGTGCTGCCCAGGGTCGCCACACCCAGATGCGCGGGGCCGGCCTTCAGCACGATGTCATTGTCGGCCGCGCTGCCGATGCGGTTGGGGCCATGCTTCAACCATTCCAGGCCGATCAGGCTCAGCCATCCGTCCGGTGCGGTCAGCCGCTCGAGCCGGCCGGTGCGCCATTGCTCGATGCTTTGCTTGTAACGGTCGGTATCGGTGGCATGCACGGCGGCGACTCCCAGAATGGCGGCGGCAACAAACAGGCTGGCACGGATCATCGGTCTCTCCAGCGGAACGACTGCAAATGGTGCTTCAACGGCCGCGCATGAACAACTTGTCGAGTTCGGCCAGGCTGAGCTGGACCCAGGTCGGGCGGCCGTGATTGCACTGTCCCGAGCGCTCGGTCGCTTCCATCTCGCGCAGCAGCGCATTCATTTCGGGGATCGTCAGCCGCCGCCCCGCGCGCACCGAACCGTGGCAGGCCATGGTGGAGAGCAACTCGTTCTCCAGCTCCTGCAGGCGGCGCGAACTGCCGTGCTGGGCCAGTTCGGACAGCACGTCGCGACTGAGCTGCGCCACGTCAGCGCCCTCCAGCAATGCTGGAATGCGCCGCACCACGATCGTCGCCGGACCGCTGCGCGACAACTCCAGGCCCCACTCGGCCAGCGCCTCGGCATGCTCTTCCGCCGCCGCCGCCTCTTTCGCGCTGACTGCGATGCCGAGCGGAACCAGCAGCATCTGCGAGCGCAGGTTGCTGGCGACGCGACCGGACTTCAGCTTCTCGTAGGTGATGCGTTCGTGTGCCGCATGCATGTCCACCAGCACCATGCCATGCGCATTCTCGGCCAGCACGAAGATGCTCTTCAGCTGGGCTATCGCGAAACCCAGCGGCGGCGTTTCGCCCTCTTCCGCCGCCGGCATCGGCGCGGAAGACGGACTCGATGCGGACGCTGATTCGCCAAGCAAGGCGGCGTAGCCGGCCAGCGGCGCTTCCCGTACGCCCAGATTCAAACGGTTCTGACTGAACTGGCCAGGCCACGCGGCTGCGCTGGAATACGCCGGTGCGGCATGCGCTCCGGCAACCATCGGCACCGGCACCGATTCCGTCGCCGGCGGCATATTCGCCCCGGCGCGCGTCTGCGCCAACGCCTCGTGCAAGGTGCGAAACAGGAAGTCGTGCACCAGCCGTTGCTCGCGAAAACGCACTTCGTGCTTGGCCGGATGCACGTTGACGTCCACCCCGGCAGGATCGAGTTCCAGATACAACACGAACGCCGCATGACGACCATGAAACAGCACGTCCGCATACGCCTGGCGCACCGCATGGGCGACGATGCGATCGCGTACCAGCCGGCCATTGACGTAGAAATACTGCGAATCGGCCTGCGCCCGCGAGGCGGTGGGCAGGCCCACCCAGCCGGACAGGTGCAGCCCGGCCATGGCGTGATCGATGCGCAGGCTCTGTGCCGGAAAGTCCTCGCCAAGCACCTCGGCCACGCGTTGCAGCTCGGCCTGCTCGTTGCGCGCCGCCTTCCAGATGCGCACCGGCTTGCCGTTGTGGCTGAGCCGGAATTCCACCGAGCCGCGCGCCAGTGCCAGCGACTTCAGCAAGTCGTCGATATGCGCGAATTCGGTGCGTTCGGCGCGCATGAATTTCCGCCGCGCCGGCACGTTGTAGAACAGGTCGCGCACTTCGGCGCTGGTACCTTGCGGATGCTGCGCGGGGCGCGCCGCCTGCAGCTTGCCGCCGTCGACCTCGACGCGGAACGCGGCATCCTGATCGCGCGCGCGCGAGGTCAGCGCGAAACGCGATACCGACGATACCGAGGCCAGCGCCTCGCCGCGGAAGCCCATGCTGGCGACATGTTCCAGATCGTCGAAACTGCCGATCTTGCTGGTCGCGTGCGAGGCCACTGCCAGCGGCAGCTCGTCGACATGGATGCCGCCGCCGTCGTCGCGCACCCGGATCAGGCGGGCGCCGCCCGCTTCGATGTCCACTTCGATGCGGGTGGCACCGGCGTCGAGACTGTTCTCGACCAGTTCCTTGACCACCGAGGAAGGTCGTTCGATGACCTCGCCGGCGGCGATCTGGTTGATGAGTTCGGGGGGAAGCAGGCGGATCACGGTCATCCGCGAACTCTAGCAGCGAACGGCGGTGTAGCTGTCGGCGACACGACGCCGACCCGATTCAGATCAACCGGCCGGATCAGCCGGTGGGTATGGCCAGCAAGGTGCCGGCATGCACCGTGTCCGTGTTCAGCTGGTTGGCCGTCTTCAACGCGCCGACGCTGATGCCGTACTGGCGAGCGATGCTGCGCAGGCTTTCACCCCGGCCGACCCGATGCAGGTCGCGTACGCCGGCATCCGCCGGAGGTGCCGGCGGATTGCCGGCCAGCGTGACGCGGCGGGTGCTGGTCGACTTTGTCGCCGGCTCCTCGTCGACATCGGCGGGCTTGCTCGACGCAAGCTCGACGCCATTGCCATTGCGGCGAGCGGCCTGCGCCGCGAACCAGGTACCCGGCGGCGGCGTCGATTCGAAGTAATTCTTCACCCCGCTCATCACCGCTTCGGCGAGCTGTTTCTGATGCGCCGGATCACGCAGCTTGCGTTCCTCGGCCGGATTGCTGATGAAGGCGGTCTCGACCAGGATGGAAGGCACGTCCGGTGAACGCAGCACCACGAAATTCGCCCGTTCGACATAGCCGCGATGGGTGGGCCCGAGCTGGCCCAGCGCCTTGAGCACGTTGCCGGCGACGATGTCGCTGGCCTGCATCGCCCAGCCCTGCTGCAGATCCAGCAGCACCTTGGCCAGGCCGTCGTCCTTGTCGTCCAGCGTGATGCCGCCGATCAGATCGGCGCGATTCTCCCTGTCGGCGAGCCAGCGCGCGGCCGTGCTGGTCTTTCCGCGCGGCGACAGCACCCACACCGACGAACCTTTGGCGTCGTCGCTGGTAAAGGCATCGGCGTGGATCGACACGAACAGATCCGCGTTGTTTTCGCGGGCGATGCGATAGCGTTGCGTGAGCGGGATGAAATAGTCGCCATCGCGCGTCAGCACGGCCTTCATGCCTGGCTGGCGATTGATTTCCGCCGCGAGATTGCGCGCCACAGCCAGCGTGACATTCTTCTCCAGCGTGCCGTCGGGTCCGTGCGAGCCCGGATCCTTGCCGCCATGGCCGGCATCGACCGCAACCACCACCGCGCGCTGACCGTTGAGCATGGCCGCGGCCTGCTCGGTAGCGACGCGACTGCTGTGGCTGGGACTGCTGCCGTACTTGAGGACCTCGACCGACGCAGGAGCCTCTGCTGCCGGCGCGGCCGGGGCCGCGTCGGCGACGCTGGCGCGGTCGTCCTTGCTGCCGCTGTCATTGCCGGGATAAAGATCCAGCACCAGCCGATAATCCATGCCACTGGCCGGCTTGAGCACGAAGCTCTTCAGGCGGCTGCCCGGATCGGTCTTGGCGGTCAGTTGCAGGCGATCGCCGATGCGGGCGTGACTCATGCCCCGCAGCAGGCCTTGCGCGGCCGGATCGGAAAAATCTCGGCTTACCCCGCTGCCGGGAAGATCGACCACGATCTGGCCATCTTTCTGGTTGACCGTGTAATGCAGCGGGCCGGAAGCATCGAGCACTACACGGGTGTAGTCCGGGCCGGCCCAGACCCGCGCATCCTTCAGGTCGGCCGCCCGCGTCACGCACAGCGGCGCGATCGCCAGAACGACGACGGCGACAAATCCACCCAAATTGTTCAGGTAGCCCCTCATGAGCCGCATTGAAACGCAGTCGATCATCGAAAGCAAGCAAGTTTTCCTTTGAATATCCATAACCTGCGAATCATTCATCAGGCTGTATCAAGTTACCGACTGCAAGTCGCGCATTCCGAACAGATCCTTGCCGGAACGCCGGATCGCCAATTTCTCAAGGGAAATCGATACTTAGCTGCATTCAACTCAGCCGCGCGAGCAGCTCTTCGCCACGCGGGGTGAAGGCGCGCAGCAATGCGTGGCGGCCCAGCTCGGCATAGCCCAGGCGCAGCTCGAGATCCGCTGCCGGCAAGGCGCCGGCGCCGCGCTCGGGCCATTCCACCAGCACCAGCGCGGCCGGATCGGCCAGCGCGTCCAGCCCCAGCCACTCGAGCTCACCGGGATCGGCGATCCGGTACAAGTCCAGATGCCAGGCTGGTCGTCCCCCCGCCATATAGCCCTCGACCAGGCTGTAGGTCGGACTCTTGACCCGTTCGCCCACACCCAGCGCGGTCAGCAGGGCGCGCGCGAAACTGGTCTTGCCAGCGCCGAGCGGGCCATGCAGGTAGAGCACCAGCCCATCGTCCAACACGTCGGCCACCTGCGCGCCCAGGGCAGCGGTGGCCGCCTCGTCCGGCAACGACCATTCCCGCCCAGGTTCGATATGCCCGGTCATGTATCGCGCCCGCAGCCCGACATGCCGTTGCCAAGTTCGCGCAACGGCGCCAGCAGGTCGCTGGCCAGCAGTCCGCGTTCGCCCCGCTGCGCGGCAAGATCGCCTGCACGCGCGTGCAGGCCGACGCCGAGGCAGGCGGCGCGCCATGCGCTGCAGCCCTGCGCCAGCAGCGCGGCGACGACACCGGTCAGCAGATCGCCCATGCCGCCGGAAGCCATCCCGGGGTTGCCCCAAGGACAGACGTCCAGACGTCCATCCGGATCGGCGACGAGACTGCCGACACCTTTCAGTACGACGACTGCGGCGTACCGCTTGGCGAGCTCGCGGGCGGCCGCGAAACGATCGCGCTCGATCTCGCGGGTGGCGACGCCGAGCAGTCGGGCCGCTTCGCCCGGGTGTGGCGTCATGACGGCAGGCACGGTAAACCGACGCGGCTCACGCGCCAGCAGGTTCAGGCCGTCCGCATCGAGCACCAGCGGCTTGTTCGCATCCAGCGCGGTCAACCACAGCGCATGACCCCAGGAAGCCTGGCCAAGGCCCGGCCCCAGTGCCAGCACGCTGGCGCGTTCGAGCAGCGGCATAAGCGTTTGCGGACCATCCACACCATGCGCCATCAGTTCCGGCCGCGCGGCATTCAGCGCGAAGACGTGCCCGGCGCGGGTCGCCACGCTGACCAGGCCGGCGCCGGCGCGCAACGCCGACTCGCCAGCCAACCGCGCCGCGCCGGCCATGCCGTGCTCGCCGCCGATCACCAGCACATGGCCGTTGTCGCCCTTGTTCGCGTAACGCGGGCGAGGCGGCAGCGCGGCGGCGACCAGCAGTTGGGCATCGGGCGACGTCGCCGCATACAGGCTATCGGGTACGCCCAGGGTGGCCAGTTCGAGCACGCCGACCTGATCGGCGGCGCGGCCGGTATGCAGCCCGCGCTTGCCGGCGATGAAGGTGACCGTGACACTGGCGCGTATCGCCACGCCGGGGCAATCGCCGCTGTCGGTGTTCAAGCCGCTGGGTACATCCAGCGCCAGCACCGGCCGGCCGCTGTGATTGATCTGCTCGATCAGCCGCGCCGCCGCCGGCTCGGGCGCGCGATTGAGGCCGATGCCGTACAGCGCATCCACATGAAGTTCGGCCGCAGGCAGCACGCCATCGATGTCCCACAGCTGCACCTTGCCGCCGCCGGCCTCCCACGCCGCACGCGCCAGCGCCGCGTCGCCATGTGCGGCCGCACTCAGCGCCACCAGCTCGACCTGCAGCCCGGCTTCACGTGCGAGCACGCCCAGCAGGAAGCCGTCGCCGCCGTTGTTGCCGGGACCGCAATGAATGCAGATCTGCTGCAGTTGCGGCCAGTGCCGGCGCAGGCTGCTCAGCGCGGCGCTGGCCGCGCGGCGCATCAGCTCCTGGCCGGAGATTCCCAGGGCCGCCAGCGCGGCACGTTCCATGACCCGCAGTTGTCCGACGGTATGGAGATCGCGGCTGTACGGGTGGATCGGCATGCGCGAATTATAGGCATGCACCGCCTCTACAATGGATGGATGTCCAGCACCGGCATCCACCATACGCCCGATTACGCATCCCTCGCCCGCGACATCAAACGCTGGGCGATCGAACTGGGCTTTGCCGAAGCCGGCATCAGCGGCACCGATCTGGGCGAGGACGAGCGGCATCTCGAGCGCTGGCTCGAGGATGGCCACCATGGCGAGATGGAGTACATGGCCCGGCACGGCAGCCGGCGCGCGCGCCCGGCCGAACTGGAGCCCGGCACGCAACGGGTCATCTCGGTGCGCATGGATTACATTCCGCCGGGCACGGCCAATGCGTGGAACGTGCTGGAAGATGCCGAGGCCGGTTACGTGTCGCGCTACGCGCTGGGGCGCGACTATCACAAGCTGATGCGCAACCGGCTGCAGAAACTGGCCGAACGCATCCATGCAGTGGTCGGCGACTTCGGCTATCGCGCCTACGTGGACTCCGCGCCCGTGCTGGAAAAAGCCTTGGCGCGCAACGCGGGGCTGGGCTGGATCGGCAAGCACACCGTGTTGATCAACCGCCGCGCCGGCTCGTATTTCTTTCTCGGCGAGCTGTACACCGACCTGCCGCTGCCGATCGACCAGCCCGCCAGCGCGCACTGCGGCAGCTGCCGCCGCTGCATCGATATCTGTCCTACCCAGGCGATCCTCGGACCGTACCGGCTGGATGCGAAACGCTGCATCTCCTATCTCACGATCGAGCTCAAAGGCCGCATCCCGGAAGAGTTGCGCGCGCCGATGGGCAACCGCATCTTCGGCTGCGACGATTGCCAGCTGGTGTGCCCGTGGAACAAGTTCGCGCAGGAGACCGCCGAGCCGGATTTCGCGCCGCGGCACAGCCTCGACGGCGCGAAGCTGGTCGAGCTGTTTGCATGGAGCGAAGAGGAATTCCTCAAGCGCACCGAAGGCATGGCGATCCGCCGCACCGGCTACGAAGGCTGGCTGCGCAACATCGCGGTGGCGCTGGGCAATGCGCCGCCGTCAGCGGACGTGCGCGAAGCGCTAGCTGCCCGCGCCGATCACCCTTCGGCGATCGTGCGCGAGCATGTGGCGTGGGCGCTGGGGCGTCAAACCGACGCCGTCGCATCGAGCTGAATCAGGCAGCCGCCATCTGCTTGGGGATCGAGCGATTGGTGTGGCTGATGCGATTGTTCTGGTCGACGTAGACGCAGGTAGGCTGGAAGTGCTCCAGCTCGGCCTCGCTCAGCTGGGCGAACGCAGCGATGATGATCAAGTCACCCACCTGCACGCTACGTGCGGCGCTGCCGTTCACCGAGATGATGCCCGAGTCTTCCTCGGCGCGCAGCGCGTAGGTGACGAAGCGCTGGCCGTTGTCGATGTCCCAGGCGTGGATCTGCTCGTACTCGCGGATGCCCGCGGCATCCAGCAGGTTGCCGTCGATCGCGATCGAGCCTTCGTAGTGCAGTTCGGCATGGGTGACCGTGGCACGATGGATCTTCGACTTGAACATGTTCAGTTGCATGACGTTCTTTCCCGCAGGGACAGCCTGCAAAGTCGGCAATTATCGAACCGTTGACGCTGCGCTGCAACATCAACGATATCGGCTCCAATATGGGTCTGCGTCAATCGAACAGCAAGTTGTCGATCAGGCGGGTATTGCCCAGGCGTGCGGCGATCAGCGCAATCAGGCCCTCGCGCTCGCCCTCGGCCGGCTCGGCCAGATCTTCGGCGCGGCGGATCACCGCGTAATCGGGCGCAAATCCGGCACGGATCAGGCGTGCGGAGGCAGTCTGCTCCAGTGCCTGCCAGGAATGCCCCTTGCCCATCAGTTCACGCATCTTCAGCAACGTGTCGTGGATCAACGGCGCCCGCGCGCGCTCGGCGGCGGACAGATACTGGTTGCGCGAACTCAGCGCCAGTCCGTCGTCGGCGCGCAAGGTGGGCGCCGCCATCACCATCACCGGCAACGACAGATCGCGCACCATTCGCTCGATCACCTTCAGCTGCTGGAAGTCCTTCTGGCCGAACACCGCCAGATCCGGCTGCACCAGATTGAACAGCTTGCACACCACGGTGGCCACGCCATCGAAGTGTCCGGGCCGATGCGCTCCCTCCAGCGTGTCGGTGATCTGCGGCACGCGCAGGCTGACGCTGTGCTCGGCGCCGAACGGATAGATCGTCGCCACGTCAGGCGCGAACAGCAGGTCGCATTCCTGCTCGGTCAGCGCCGCCTGATCCTGCAGCAAGGTGCGCGGATAGCGTTCGAAATCCTCGTTCGGGCCGAACTGGGTCGGGTTGACGAACACGCTGGCGACAACCCGGTCGGTACGCGCCCGCGCCAGCCTGATCAGCGACTGATGACCGGCGTGCAGGTTGCCCATGGTCGGCACGAAGCCCACCGTCCGCCCTTTGGCGCGCCAGCCGCGGATCGCGGCGCGCAAGGCCGGGGCATCTTGTACGGTCTGCATGGTGCGTCGGCTCGCTGCTCAGTTGAAACAATGCTCGGGCGCCGGAAAGGCGCCGCTGCGCACGTCCTCAGCATACGCCGCGATAGCCGCAGCGACGGAGTCGCGTCCGGCCAGGAAATCCTTGCTGAACTTGGGCCGTTTGCCCGGCGTGATGCCGAGCATGTCATGGATCACCAGTACCTGCCCGTCGCAATGCGGACCGGCACCGATGCCGATCACCGGTATCGTCAGCGCCGCCGTCACCCGCCGCCCCAGTTCGACCGGCACGCCCTCCAGCACCAGCAGGTTCGCACCAGCCGCCTGCACGGCCAAAGCCTCGTCCAGCACCCGATCGGCAGCCGCCTGTTCGCGGCCCTGGATGCGGAAACCGCCAAACTTGTGCACCGATTGTGGGGTCAGCCCCAGATGGGCACATACCGGAATCGCGCGCACGGTCAGCGCCGCGATCGCTTCGAGAATGTGCGGTGCGGCGCCTTCGACCTTCACCATCGCCGCACCGGCTTCGCCAACCAGCCGAGCGCCCGCTTCCAGCACATGCGCAAGATCGCGATCGGCCATGAACGGCAGATCCGCCACCAGCAAGGTCGCCGACAAGCCACGCGCCACGGCAGTGGTGTGATAGACCATGTGATCGAGGGTCACCGGCAGCGTGCTGCGATGTCCCTGTACCACCATGCCCAGCGAATCGCCGACCAGCGCGATGTCGATCCCGGCCATCTCCAGCTGCCAGGCGAAACTGGCGTCATAAGCGGTCAGCATGACGATGCGCTGTCCCTGCGTTTTCATCGCGAGCAGGCCCGGCACGGTGACCGGCTTGCGTTCGGGGGCATTCGCGTTCTGCACGTACACGGCAATTCCTGGTGGGATGGCGGGCGCCGATTATGGCTCAAGCAGCCTTGCACAACCGGCAAGGTCGAGTTGCGCCAGCCGTTCCGCCACGGTGCCCTGTCCGGGCAGCGGCAACGTGGGCGCAACGTCACGCAGGGGCAGCAGCACGAACGCACGTTCGGCCATGCGCGGGTGCGGCAGCGTCAGCCGCGGATCGTCGAGCTGCACGCCCTCGACGTACAGCAGATCCAGATCCAGCGTGCGCGGACCGTTGCGCTCGGCACGCACGCGGCCGGCCTGCAGTTCGATCGCCAGCAGCGCATCCAGCAAGGCATGCGGCGACAGCGTCGTATCCAGCTGCACGGCGGCATTGACGAACGGCGGCTGCTCCAGCATGCCCCATGGAGGCGTGCGATACAGGTGCGAGCGCCGCAACAGACGGGTCTCGGGCAGCTGTGCCAGCGCGTCCATCGCGTCGAGCAACTGCTGCCGTGGATTGCCGAGATTGCTGCCCAGCGCGACGTAAGCCAGCGTCACACCGAACCCGATTTCCCGCCGGGCTTGCGGCGGCGGCGCGAACGCGGGGGCTTGCCGGCCACCGGCGGCGCCACGTAGTCGCTGACGCTGCTGCTGCCGCCGCCGGCCGGCAGCGCCGCCGCCAGCACGTCCTGCGGCAACTGCTGCGCATGCGCCCACCACTGGCCCAATTCGCGCATCGCCGGCGATTCGTCGGCGCGCAGCAGCAGGAAGTCGAACGCGGCGCGAAAGCGCGGATGCGTCATCAGGCGAAATACCCGCTTGCGCTGGATCTGCTCGAAACGCGGCTGCAGCGACCAGATCTCTTCCATGGTGAAGGTGAACCGGCGCGGGATCGCCACCCGCTGGCACTGTTCACTGACGACCTGGGCCGACGCGCGCGCCCATGCCTCGGTGCTCTCCTGGCCACGGGCGATCCAGTGATGCGCCACGTCGCGCACCTCGCCCCACAGCAACACCGCGAACAGGAACGCCGGCGTGACCGACTTGCCCTCGGCAATGCGCGCATCGGTATTGGCCAGACCCTGTTCGACCAGCGAACGCAATGCCTCGTCGCCGCGCTTGAGCGCCCGCGCGGTCGCCGGAAACAGGAATTTCAGCAGGCCGCAC
This sequence comes from Rhodanobacter terrae, assembly GCF_042657005.1. Classification (NCBI taxonomy): domain Bacteria; kingdom Pseudomonadati; phylum Pseudomonadota; class Gammaproteobacteria; order Lysobacterales; family Rhodanobacteraceae; genus Rhodanobacter; species Rhodanobacter terrae. The sequence continues at coordinate 24,552 of NZ_JBHSNG010000005.1, read as the reverse complement.
TGCTCCAGCATGCGGAAACTCTTCAGGCCGTTGCCGCTGAGGAACATCTTCAGCGACTCGTCGAACAGCCGCGCCGGTGCGGCATCGGCCAGCAACGGACCCAGCGTCTCGAACGGCGCCATCGCCGCCGCGTCGATACGCATGTCGAGCTTGGCCGCCAGCCGCGCGGCACGCAGCATGCGCACCGGATCCTCGCGATAGCGGGTATCCGGATCGCCGATCAGCCGCAGCGCGCGATCCTCCAGATCCTGCATGCCTCCGACATAATCGCGCACCGAGAAGTCGCTGATGTCGTAATACATCGCGTTGACGCGGAAGTCGCGGCGGATCGCGTCTTCCTCGATCGTGCCCCAGATGTTGTCGCGCACGATGCGGCCGTCGACGATGTGCCGGTCGCCCTCGCCGCCTTCCTCGCCGAGGCCGCGGAACGTCGCCACCTCGATGATCTCCGGACCGAACACCACGTGCGCCAGACGAAAGCGCCGGCCGATCAGGCGGCAGTTGCGGAACAGCTTCTTCACCTCGTCCGGCGTCGCGCTGGTTGCAACGTCGAAATCCTTCGGTTGCAGGCCCAGCAGCAGATCTCGCACGGCGCCGCCGACCAGATATGCGGTGTAACCGGCCTCGTTCAGGCGGTACAGCACCCGCAACGCCGCCTTGCTGATGTTCCTGCGGGAGATGACGTGCTGGTCGCGCGGAATGATCCGCAGCGCGGGCACGATGAGGGTCCTTGATTCGAGATTCAAGCGGTCGGAATCCTTGCGGGCGAAGCCGCCCTTGGTTGCCATAAGTCGCGGTGTGCAGTGCCGCGGATCGTCCCGCAGGGGCGGTGGGCAGCACCGGCGGGGCATGCTTCGAACGGCATGTCGAGCATTGCCGCGCGAAACAATTCCGTTATACTAGCGCGCCTCGCAAGATAACGCTCCCTTCGTCTAGTGGCCCAGGACACTGCCCTCTCAAGGCGGGAACACGAGTTCGAACCTCGTAGGGAGCACCATCTGCCTGTGCAATCTTCCATGATTGCCGTTGTCTGGAAAGGTCCCGACAACTCACGCACCTTGGCTATTGGCCAGATCAGAAGCGGCCATCCATGGCCGCACTCTTCACAAGAGCCTCTCGACCACCTCTCTTAAAGCCGAAACGCCTCCATGACTTTCGTCGTCATCGACAACTGCATCAAGTGCAAATACACCGATTGCGTTGAGGTCTGCCCGGTCGACGCCTTCCATGAAGGCCCCAATTTTCTCGCGATCGATCCGGACGAGTGCATCGACTGCACCTTGTGCGAACCGGAGTGCCCGATCAACGCGATCTATCCGGAAGACGATGTGCCGGCCGGCCAGGAAGCGTTCGTGGCGCTCAATGCCGAACTGGCCAAGAGCTGGCCGGTGATCACCGAACGCAAGGACAACCCCGCCGACGCCAAGGACTGGGAAGGCAAGCCGGACAAGCTCAAGCTACTGCAGCGCTGAATGCCTGCCATCCCATAAACGGAAACGCCGCCTCCAGGGCGGCGTTTCCGTTTATGGCGACTGTTATGGCGACTGCGCCGGCTCAGCCGCCGAGACGCGACTTCAACGTGTCGATCACCTTGGCCACTGCAGCCGCGTTGCCCTCGGCACGGATTTCGCTGGCATTGGTGCCGCTGGCGCTGACGCTGACCTGTACCTGACGCGATCCGGCGCCGTCCGCGGTGCCGGTGGATTCGCTCTTGTCATGCCCGAACAGCCGGCCGAAGAAGCCTTTCTTCTTCTGCTTCGCAATGGTATCGGGAACGCTCAGCGTATAGCTGTGCGCGCTGTCGTCATGGCCGACCACCTGCCCCAGGCTGCCGCCTTCCAGCACCTGGCCTACCCGGCGATACGTATTGTCCACACTGTCGGCCAGCACGAATCCGTCGGTGATCTGGCCCTCGTTGCCGCCGACGCTGGCCGTCGCGCCATTGGCGGTCGGCCGGTTCGCGCCGCGTGGCGGAATCACCAGCGCATCGCTGGTCGAGGGACGGTCCAGGCTCGGCGGAATCTCCAGCGGCGACTGCTGCTGGGCCGTGTCCCACGCCTTGTGCGAGCGGAACATGCCGCAGCCGGAAAGCAGCAGGCCACCGAGGGCCACGGCCGGCAGGGCCACGAGGAGCGAGGTTTTCTTCATGTAGTCAGATTCCGTGAGTAAGGCAGGCAACCGTCAACCGGCCGCAGTCGCCAAGGATGCCAGACTGGACAGCGCTTGGTGCAATCGGGCGCGATCCGGACCGTCGTTCAGTTCCATCAGCGGCAACCTCGGCAGCGCCAGACCCAGCCCCAGAACAGGCAGGCCGGCCTTGACCGCGATCGGATTCGGCGCGCAATTCAGCGCCTGCACCAGCGGATCGAGCGCCGCATGACACCGTTCGGTAGCGACTGGATCGCCACCGGTGGCCGCATCACACAATGCACGAAACGCCTGCGGCACCAGGTTGGCCACCACCGAGATGGTACCAGCCGCGCCGGCCAGCATCGCCGCACCGGCGCTGCCATCGTCGCCGGACAGATAGACGAAATCCGCACGCACAAGTTCCGCCAGCGCCGAAATCCGTTCGCGGTCGCCTCGCGCCTCCTTGATGCCGATGATCGCCGGATGCTCGCGCAGCACGGCCACCGTCTCCGGCTCCAGGTCGCAGCCGGTACGGCTGGGCACGTTGTACAGCACCACCGGCAGGCCGCCGTGTTCGGCTACTTCGAGAAAATGCCGGCGCAGGCCTTCCTGGGTCGGACGCACGTAATACGGCGTCACCACCAGCGCCGCATCGGCGCCCAGCGCTCCGGCGCGGCGGGTCATGGCGACGGTCTTGGCGGTACCCGCCTCGCCGGTACCGGCGAGCACCGGCACCCGCCCGGCCACGTGCTTGACGGCAAACGCCAGCAGCCGGTCGAACTCGTCATGCTCCAGCATGTGCGCCTCGCCGGTGGAACCGGCCACCACCAGCGCCTGCGTGCCGCCGGCGAGCTGATGATCGAGCAGCCGGCCAAACGCCGGCAGGTCGAGTGCGCCATCGGCCGCAAACGGGGTGGCCAGCGCGCAGATGCTTCCGCGAATGTTCAAGTCTCGATTCCGCTACAAGGCAAGCCCTGCATGTTACTTGCCGCCTCGCGAGGCGGGCAAGTAAGCTCGATCGGAGTACCCTCACCAGTTACCAACGCGCCGACGACGCCACAGGCAGGCCACTTTTGAAACCCTCTTCCGCCTCTTCTTCCACTTCATCGGCTGCGCGCGCAGGCAACGACAATCAGTTGCTGATCCAGGCGCTGACGTCAACGAGCAAATCGCCGCTGCTGGCACTGGCCAAGCGTATTGCCGACGCCGGCTGCAACCTCTCCGAGTCACGCGTGTCGACGATCGGCACGGAAATCTCGCTGATGCTACTGGCCAGCGGCGCGTGGGACGCACTCGCCAAGCTGGAAACCGCGCTGACCAAACTGGCCCGCGACGAGAGCTTGCGGCTGGTGCACTACCGCACCGGCCCGCGTGAAAACAGCTCGCATCTGCTGCCGTACCTGGTGGAGGTGGTGGCCGCCGACCGGCCCGGCATCGTGGCACGGATCGTGGAGTTCTTCACCCAGCACGAGATCAGCGTGGAGCAGCTGAACTCCACCCGCTACCACGCGATGCAGACCGGAGCGGAGATGTTCCAGGCCCAGTTCACCATCGGCGTCCCGGCGGAGATCCACATCGCCGCGCTGCGCGACGATTTTCTCGAACTGTGCGACGGCCTGAACCTGGATGCGATCATGGATCCGGTGAAGTTCTGAGGATCGCGCGATCCGGCGCATCTGACAAGGACTGTTATCGGCGGGTGCGCACGCGCTAGTCTTGGTCCCGGGACTACCGAGGAACGCTGCATTGCCGTCAGTGGGTCGATCCAATCCGAGCGATATCTGCGTGCCACCCGCAATGTTTGCCGTCAGCCGGTTCCCGAATTCTCTTTTCCACATGCATGCGCAGCGGCCACTCGCTGCGCAGGAGTAGTCATGCCCGAAGTCGGCAAGAAAGTCCCTGCTCTCGACGGTGTCACCGGCGACGGCAGCACACTGAAGCTGGCCAGCCTCAAGGGTCAATGGGTCGTGCTGTATTTCTACCCCAAGGACAGCACCCCCGGCTGTACCAGCGAGGCGAAGGATTTCCGCGACCTGTATCCGGCATTCGGACGGCGCCATGCGCAAGTCATCGGCGTGTCGCGCGATTCGCCGAAATCGCACGCCAATTTCGCCGCCAAGCAGGAACTGCCGTTCCCGCTGGTTTCCGACCCCGAGGAGACCTGGTGCCAGGCCTTCGACGTGATCCACGAAAAGGTGCTGTACGGCAAACGCCATCTGGGCGTCGTGCGCAGCACCTTCCTGATCGACCCCGACGGGAAACTGGCCCAGGCCTGGCGCGGCGTGAAAGTCCCCGGCCACGCCCAGGCCGTGCTCGACGCCATTCCCGGCAAGTGACCGCCCCGGCATCCATGGTTTGCGCCGGCATCGATCGCCTGCATCCCGCCGGCGATCCGCGCCGGCGTCGCCTCTCCGCGGCTCGCCGTACGCCGCGGCTCCTTCATCCATCCACCAGCGAGGACACTTCCGCATGACCGGAAGCAAGCGCATCTACGCTCTCGACACCAACGTCCTGCTGCATGACCCGACCTCGCTGTTCCGCTTCGAGGAACACGACGTCTTCATTCCGATGACCGTGCTGGAGGAACTGGACGAAAAAAAGAAGGGCGCCTCGGAAGTTTCGCGCAACGCCCGCCAGGTCAGCCGTTTTCTCAACGAGCTGGTCGAACAGGGCAAGCAGCACCATCTGAGCGACGGGCTGGAGCTGAGCAATCCGCAGGGCATCAAGCTCAAGCGCGGCGGCTCGGTCGGACGGCTGTATTTCCAGCACCGTACCAGCAGCAACGGCCACACCAAGGCGGACAACCAGATCCTGCTGGCGGTGATCGAACTGCGCGACCAGAATCCCGACCGCGCAGTCATCCTTGTCACCAAGGACATCAACCTGCGGATCAAGGCGAGCATCAATGGCATCGTCGCCGAGGACTACGAGAACGACCGCGCGCTGGACGACTTTTCCCTGCTGTACACCGGCTCGGCCGAGTTGCCGGAGAACTTCTGGGACCAGCACCCGGAAGTGCAGTCGTGGACCGAGCGCGGACGCACCTTCTACAAGGTGGACAGGCGCGAAGAGGACACCTGGTATCCGAACGAGTGCCTGTTCCTGCCCGGCGAAAACGCGGTCGAGCTGCGCGTGCTGCATATCGACGACACCAGCGCCACGCTGGTGCTGCTGGATGACCACTCCCATGCGAACCATCACGTATGGGGCATCGGCGCACGCAACCGCGAACAGAATTTCGCGCTCAATGCGCTGATGGATCCGGACGTCGACTTCGTCACCCTGCTCGGCAATGCCGGCACCGGCAAGACCTTGCTGGCGCTGGCCGCCGGCCTGGCGCAGGTGATGGACCAGCAGCGTTACCGCGAAATCATCATGACCCGCGCCACCGTCTCGGTGGGCGAGGACATCGGCTTCCTGCCCGGCACCGAGGAAGAGAAGATGACGCCATGGATGGGCGCGCTGACCGACAACCTGGAAGTGCTCGCCAATCCCGAGGACGGCGGCAGCTGGGGCCGCCAGGCCACCAACGACCTGCTCGCCTCGCGCATCAAGATCCGCTCGCTCAACTTCATGCGCGGACGCACCTTCCTGTCGCGCTACCTGATCATCGACGAGGCGCAGAACCTAACGCCCAAGCAGATGAAGACCTTGATCACCCGCGCCGGCCCCGGCACCAAGATCATATGCCTGGGCAACGTCGAGCAGATCGACACGCCCTACCTTACCGAAACCACCTCCGGCCTCACCTACGCGGTCGATCGCTTCAAGAACTGGGAACACTCGGCGCACATCACCTTGCGTCGCGGCGAACGTTCACGGCTGGCGGATTTCGCGGCGGAAGCGCTGTGACCTCGAGAAGCAGGAAACCGCGGGGCCTGTCGCAGGACGGCAGGCCCCGCGCTGCCGCGCCGCGCTCCCCGGTGTCATCGCCAGACATGCCGGACTGATGCCGCCTCCATGTCGTTGAAGCGTTTCGCCTATCGCCACCGGCTTCCGGCCAAGCGCGCCATCGCATTGCTGGCGCGCTCGTTGCCGGCGCCGGCTCGCCGCCGGCTGCTCGCCCTGGCCGAACGCGTGGCGTTCAGCGTCACCCCGCAATATCAGAGCGAAACGCTGCCGCCGATCTTCGACTACTGGTCCGGGCGCTTCCTGGCTCCCGACGCGCAGCGGCTCGGCATCGATTCGCCGGAAAGCTTCTTCTTCGACCAGATCCGGCGCAGCTCGGCCAGTGGAAACGCGCCGGTGCGCGTGCTCAGCGTCGGCACCGGCTCCTGCGGCATGGAGATCGAGCTGTCCGCACGGCTGCACGCGGACGGTATCGCGGCGCAAATCACCTGCGCCGATTTCAATCCCGCGCTGATGCGTCATGCGGCAGCCGCGGCGAAAGAACGCGGCGTCGAGGCAGGCATGACGTTCGAGACGCGCGACTGCAACCTGCCGTTCGAGCTGCCCGGGCAGGACGTGATCATCGTCAACCAGTTCTTCCACCACGTCACCGCGCTGGAGACTTTCTGCGGATCGCTGCGACGCTCGCTGGCCCCGCAAGGCGTCCTGCTCGGTTCCGACATCATCGGTCGCAACGGCCATCGGCTGTGGCCGGACGTGGAAATCGTGGTCCAGGAAGCGTGGACGACTCTGCAGTCCGGCAAACGCCACGATCGCCATTTCAACACGGCATCGGAACGTTACCGGCCAATCGACCATGCCGCGTATTCCAACGAAGGCGTGCGTGCGCAGGACGTCGTGGGCTGTCTGCTGGCCGAGTTCGATTTCGAGCTGTTCTTCAGCTTCGGCGGCGCCATCATGCCGTTCGTCGAACGGCGGATCGGCTTCAACTTCGACCCGCAGCTGGCTGAAGACCGCGCCTGGATCGATCGCCTGCACGCGATCGACGCGGCCGCCCTCGCCGCCGGGCGCTACCCCGCCGCCAACATGATCGCCGCCCTGCGCCACAAGGGCAGTGCCGCCCGGGCCGTGTTCGAGCCGATCAGCCCGCAACAGCACGTCGATCTCACGCGGGAACAGCAGGTGAAGGCCTGTATCGACACGCGATAGCGGCAGCGATCAAGCGAGTAGAATGCCCGACTGACAGTCATCCCATGGTTGCAAGCGTCGACATGACCCTCACCCCTAGGCTCGTCCTGCTGGCTCTGCTCGCCTTTTTCGTGCTGTGCGTGCTGCTGGTGCATCTGCGCGGGCGCGTGCGGCTGCGCTTCGATCGCCAGCTGGTCGATCACTCGGCGATCTTCGCGCCCTACAACCTGTTGATGTATGCGTTCTCGGCGGTGCCGGCGCGGCCGATTCTCGATCGCCGCGGCTTCCCGCAACTGGATCTGCTGCAGGCGAACTGGAAGCTCATTCGCGACGAGGCGACGCACCTGTTCGACGAGGGCTACATCCGTGCCGCCGTGAAGAACAACGACGCCAGCTTCAACAGTTTTTTCAAGCAGGGCTGGAAGCGCTTCTATCTGAAATGGTACGGCGAGCCGCTGGCCTCGGCCGAGGCGTTGTGCCCGCAGACCGTGGCCTTGCTGAAGTCGATTCCCAGCGTGAAAGCGGCGATGTTCGCGCTGCTGCCGCCGGGCAGCAAACTCAATCCGCACCGCGACCCGTTTGCCGGCTCGTTGCGCTATCACCTTGGGCTGATCACGCCCAATGCGAGGAGTTGCCGCATCTTCGTCGATGGCGAAGAGCACGCCTGGGGCGACGGCAAGGACGTGGTGTTCGACGAAACCTACGTGCACTGGGCCGAGAACACCAGCGAGCAGACCCGGGTGATCCTTTTTGCCGACGTCGAGCGGCCGCTGCGCACGCGCTGGATGAACGCGATCAATCACCGGGTCGGCGCGTTCATGGGCAAGATCACCGCCTCGCCGAATGCCGAGGGCGAAACGGAGAAAACCGGCTTCATCAATCGCCTGTTCGCACTCAGCCAGCGTCGCAAGGGTGCCGGCCATCGCTTCAAGGTGGCGTTCAGGAGTCGCCACAGGAAGCTGTACAAGGCCTGCAAATACGTCGGCATCCTGTTGCTGATGTGGCTGATCTTCCTGGCGCCGTGGCCGCTGTTTCGATAAACGACGCTCCGCTGGGCGGTCACATTGTGTGATCCCCGCGCGTCCTGTCTGGACGCCGCAATGGAGAACGCCTTGGATCCGCACACCGCACTTTTCCAGCAACACCGTCCACGCCTGTTCGGCCTGGCGTACCGCATGCTCGGCACGCCCAGCGATGCCGAGGACGTGCTGCACGACGCGTGGCTGCGCTGGCACGCGCAGAACACCGACGCGCTGGACGATCCGGAGGCGTGGCTGGTCACCGTGACCACGCGCATCGCACTGGACCGCCTGCGCCGGGCCAAGACCGAACGCGCGCACTATTCCGGCCCTTGGCTGCCGGAGCCGCTGGCCGCCGAATCCGAGCAGCCCGAGGCGCAGCTGGAACGTGCCGAAAGCCTCACCCTCACCTTTCTGCTGTTGCTGGAACGGCTGAGCGCGGAGGAGCGCGCCGCCTTCCTGCTGCACGAGGTGTTCGACTACAGCCACGCCGAGACGGCCGCGATGCTGGAGATCAGCGAGGAAGCCTGCCGCCAGCGTGTGCACCGGGCCAAGCAGCGGCTGCGCGAGGCCCGGCCGCGCCAGGCGATACCTGATATCGGCACGCAACGCCGCCTGCTCGAACGCTTCGCACAGGCGCTGCAGCAGCCGAGCCTGGAAACCCTTCGCGCCCTGTTCGCCGAAGACGCGCTGCACGTCGCCGACGGCGGCGGCCTGGCCCGCGCCACTCTGCATCCGCTGCACGGTGCCGAGCGGCTGGCTAGGCTGTACGTGCAGATCGCCTTGCAGCAGCAACGGCATGGCGTGCATCACGAAATCCACCAGCTCAATGGCACCCCGGCCCTGCTCAGCTGGAGCGGCGGCATACTGATCTCGGCCAGCTGGATCGACGACGACGGCGAACGCATCACCGCCGTGCATTCGTTGCGCCACCCGGGCAAGCTGGCGCGGCTGGCAGCTGTCACGAAGTCGAACGCAAGCACGTCCTTGCATTGAACGGCCACTACCGGCCGCACGTTGCAAGGAGAACCCCATGTCCCGTTTCAATGTCAACAAACGCCCTGAAGCCATCAAGCCGCTGCTCGCACTGGGCGATTACGTCCGCAACAGCGGCCTCGAGCAAAGTCTGATCGAACTGGTGCAGATGCGCGTCTCGCAGCTCAACGGCTGTGCCTACTGCCTGGACATGCACAGCAAGGATGCCCGTGCCGCCGGCGAAACCGAGCAGCGCCTGTACCTGCTGCAGGCCTGGCGCGAGGCGCCGTTCTACAGCACGCGCGAGCGCGCCGCGCTGGCCTGGTGCGAGGCGGTGACACGGCTCGACTCGATCCACGGCGTGCCGGATGACGTCTATGAGCAGGCCCGCGCCGAATTCGGCGAGGACCAGTTGATCGACCTCAACATGGCGGTGATCCTGATCAACGGCTGGAACCGCATCGCCATCCCTTCGCGCGCGGAGCCCGGCCACTACCGGCCAGGTAAGCACTGAGCGACCGTCGCCATGGCCGCGATCAGGCTATACCGCCACCCGGATTGTGCGAAATGCGCACGCTATGCGCGGTGGCACCGTCGGCTCGACTGGTTGGACCGTTTCGAGGATTCCACGGGCGCTTCGCCCGTGGGTCCGCTACGCCTCGGCGAAGTCGTGGTGCAGGATCTGCGCAGCGGCACCACGCTGCGCGGCGCCGCCGGATTCGCCCTGCTGTGCCGGCAGATCCCGGCCTACTGGCCGCTGTTGCCGCTACTGAGTAATCCGGCGCTGCGCCGCCGCGTCGAACGCGAGTTCAGCGGCTGCGCCAATGCCGGTTGCACACCGAACTGACGTCCGAACCGGCTGGATCGCACCCGTACGGCGCTTCGCGCCGTACGATTCCGCCGGATCGGACGATCGCCGATACCTGCGTTCTCCATGCTGGCCATCCCGACAACCCGACCCGGCGGACCACCATGGCCTTGCGCTTGCTGAAAATCACCCTCGTCACCCTGATCGTCTTCCTGATTGCCGCCGCCATCTGGATCGGCACCGCCGGCAAGGATCTGTTCTATACCGCCACCGGCTCGATCAGCCACTCGCTGTGCGCCTCCGCGTTCCTGTCACGGCTCGACCCGGATCGGACGTTCACCGAGGAACAGCTGCCGCTGATGCGCAGCATCGGCGGCGCGATCCACTACGAGGTGGACCACGCCAGACACGAAGTGCGCACCTCGGTATTCGGCGAATTCGCCGCGCGGGCCGTATATCGCGAGGGACTCGGCTGCCTGCTTGTGCACGGAGACGAAGCGGTGCCCGAAGCGGCAGGCTTCAAGCCTGCCCCGATCGCCAGCAGCTATCCGGCGAACTTAGTCGAACCGGCCGACCCAGCGATCCGCCGCGCGCTCGATCGCGCCTTCGCCGAGCCTGATCCGGCCCATCCGCGGCTGACCAAGGCCGTGGTAGTGCTGCACGATGGCCAGTTGATCGCCGAGCGCTACGCCCAGGGCTACGGAGTCGATACGCCGATCTGGGGACACTCGCTGTCGAAGTCGGTCACCAGCGCGCTGATCGGCATCCTGGTACGCCAGGGCCGGCTGCGGCTGAACCAGCCGGCGCCGATCGCTGCCTGGTGCTCGCCGGCTGACCCGCACCACGCCGTCACCATCGACCAGCTGCTGCGCATGGACAGCGGCCTGCCCTTCGACGAAACCGACGGCGCGATCAGCCCGATGACCCGCATGTTATTCCTTGAGCGCGACATGGCCGGATACGCGGCACGGATGCCGCTGGCCCACCCGCCCGGCAGCGCCTGGGGCTACAGCAATCTCGGCTACGTGCTGCTCTCGCGAATCGTCCGCGATGCGGCGGGCGGCAGCGCCGTCGACGCCGAACGCTTCGTGCGGCGCGAACTGTTCGCACCGCTGGGCATGCGCAGCGCGGTGGTCGAGACCGATACCACCGGCACGCCGATCGGTTCGGGCAGCGTCTACGCTTCGGCCCGCGACTTCGCCCGGTTCGGTCAGCTCTATCTCGACGATGGCGTCGTCGACGGCCGGCGCATCCTGCCCGAAGGCTGGGTCGACTACAGCCGGTCGCAGACGCTGGACACCGGCTACGGTGCCGGCTTCTGGACCAACCTGGTGAACAGCAGCCGTGTGCCGGTATGGAATGCGCCCTGGGGCATGCCGCGATTGCCGAAAGACATGTATTACGCGCGCGGCGCCCTGGGGCAATATGTGGTGATCGTGCCGTCGGAACGGCTGGTGGTCGTGCGCATGGGCATCTCGCTCGACTACGGCACCGGCGTCGACGATCTGGTCGCTGCGATCATCGACGCCCTGCACCATCGACCGGCGCGGACATGACCGCCGGCTGCCGCGACGCGACCAGCTTGCGGTAACTGCTGGGCGTCTCGCCCACCTGCCGCTTGAAGGCGGCATTGAAAGTGGACTTCGATGTGAAGCCGCAGTCGTAGGCAATGTCGAGGATGGTGCGCGCGTCGCCGAGATCGGCCAGGCGCGCGCGCACCGCCTCAACCCGAAGGCGGTTGATGTAATCCCAGAACGTGCCGCCGAAACGCCGGTTGATCACCGCCGACACCAGGTATTCGGGGTAACCGCTGCGCTTCGCCACCTGTCCGATGGTGAGCGCCGGTTCGCGGTAGAGCGCGTCGTCGCCCAGCATCAGCTGCGCCAGGCGCGCCTCCACGGCGGGGAAGCGCGCGTCGTCGAGGCCCGTGGTGTCGGGCGCCGCTTCCTCGACCGGGGCGACCGGTTCGCTCGCCACCGGCGACTGGTTCAAGCTGAGCCAACCCATCACGCACACCCACGCAGCCACTGCGCCGAACAGCAGGCGGTAGTCGATGCCCGGCAGCGTTGCCAGCCACTGCGTGGTGGCGATGATCCAGATGACGACCTGGCAAGCCGCCATCACATCGATCCAACGCAGCGACATGCGGTCGGCATCCGAGCGCCGCTCGCGCAGCCGGCGGCGATAGCGGTGCACACGCATCAGCGCGGCCGCCACGTACGACAGGCTGTAGATGAATAAAGGAATGTCGAACCATGAACCGATGGTCTTTTCGCCGGCCACCCAGCGCGCCGACAGCGCCTGCATCTGCTGGTCGCTCATCAGCAGCACATGCGTATTCAGTGCCAGCATTATGCCGAAACCGAGCAGATGCACGCTTTCGCGCAGACGAAACCCCCGGGCCTCGATCAGCGCGCGCACATAGACATAGAACAGGCTGCCGTAGAGGAACGGAAACAACGCGACGAAGCGATACGCCCTGAACCATTCCGGCGCCAGCGAGTTCCAGTACACCGCCTTGACCAGCAGATCCACGCCGGTCAGCGCGACCCATACCGACAGCACCCGATTCGCCCCGGTATTGACCGGCCGTCGCCACAGCGCCAGCGCCAGCATCGCCGCCTGCACGGCGGCAGCGATGTAGACGAATACCCAGAACACATAGGCCTGGTTGGGGATCACCTGTGACGGCATCGACGAATTCCGGCGGTCGCACGACTGGCCGGAAGCCTAGCCGTTTGACCGACGTTGATCCAACAAAAAAGCCGAGGAGCGGGCACGGCTTTCAAAACAACGGTTTTCAGTAAAGCCTGCGTCCCCGGTCAGGCCGCGAGGCGTTTCACGATCGCGTCGGCAAAGCTGCTCGTGCTTCCCTTGCCGCCCAGGTCCGGCGTCACGCTGGCGCGATCGCTGGTCATGGTGTCGCGGATCGCCTGGCGCAGGCGGTCGCCCTTGGCCACCATGTCCAGATGGTCGAGCATGTCGGCGGCAGCGAGCAGCAGTGCGCACGGATTGGCGATGCCCTTGCCGGCAATGTCCGGCGCCGAGCCGTGCACCGCCTCGAAGATCGCCGCCGTGGTCCCGATGTTGTCGCCAGGCGCCAGGCCCAGGCCGCCGACCAGGCCAGCACACAGGTCGGACAGGATGTCGCCGAACAGATTGGTGGTGACGATCACGTCGAACTGCTGCGGGTTCATCACCAGCTGCATGCAGGTGTTGTCCACGATCATCTCGTTGAACTCGATCCGCGGGTATTCCTTCGCGATCTCGCGCGCCACATTGAGGAACAACCCGGAGCTGGTCTTCAGAATGTTCGCCTTGTGCACCGCGGTGATTTTCTTGCGCCCCTTCTTCACTGCCAGCTCGAACGCGTAGCGCACGATGCGGGTGCTGCCCGTGCGGGTGTTGCGGATCATCGAGATGGCGGTCTCGCCATCCTCGGACAGCGTCTGTCCTTCGGAAAGGTACGCACCTTCGGTGTTCTCGCGCACCGTGATGATGTCGATGTTTTCGTAACGCGACTTGGTGCCGGGAAAACTCACCGCCGGGCGCACATTCGCGTACAGATCGAAATGCCGGCGCAAGGTCACATTGATCGAGGTGAAGCCTTCGCCGATCGGGGTGGTCAACGGACCTTTCAGTGCCACCTTGTGTTCGGCAATCTTGTCCAGCGTCGCCTGAGGAAGCAGCTCGCCGTGCTTTTCCAGCGCGGCCATGCCGGCATCGACAAAGTCGTAGCTGAGACTGCAATCCAGCGCATCGAGCACGCGCAGCGTGGCAGTCATGATCTCCGGGCCGATGCCGTCGCCGGGGATCACGGCAATTGTCTTGCTCATGGGGGAACTCCTGATAACTGAAACTGACGAGCGGCAGGTGCTGAGGGGGAGCGCCAAATAAAACCGGGCACGTGCCGAAACTTGTCAATTATCCCCGATGCCACGCCGTGCGAACAGGGCGAAGGCCTCGCCAGCCGTTGCAAATACTCGTACGCAGCATTGCAAAAAGCCGCAGACGTTCGCGCCGGAGGAACGCTCGCCCGCGGCTATTCGTCAACGTGGCCAACTTCAAATTTGATCGATGCCGGCGTGATCGGCGCAGGCGGCCGTATCGTTGCGGGCACCCGACTCGAGCTGGTCGAGCAGATCCACCGCCCGGCGCAGGTGCGGGATCACGATCGACCCGCCCACCACCAGGCCCACGCTGAATACCTCGAAGAACGCATCGCGCTCGACACCGGCTTCCTTGCACTGCGCGACGTGATAGCTGATGCAGTCATCGCAGCGCAGTACCAGCGAGGCGACCAGGCCGAGCATCTCCTTGGTCTTCACGTCCAGCGCGCCGGCCTTGTAAGTCTGCGTGTCCAGCGCGAAGAAGCGCCGCACGACCTGATTGTCTTCGGCCAGAATGCGTTCGTTCATGCGCTGGCGGAACGCGGTGAATTCGGCCAGCTTGTCGCTCATGCGGTCTGCCCCAGCAGCTGCATCAACTTGCCGCTGCGGTCGGCCGCGACCAGATCGTCGTAGCCACCCACGAACTGGTCGTTGATGAAGATCTGCGGCACGGTGCGATGCCCGCCGCTGCGCGCCAACATCGCGTCGCGCTGGGCCGGATCGGTATCGACGCGTACTTCGCTCCACTCCAGTCCCTTCGACTTGAGCAGATTCTTGGCCGCCACGCAGTAAGGGCATACCGCGGTGGAGTAGACCTCGATCTTGGACATCACGACACTCCGCAACATAGGAAAAAGACCATGGCAACATAGGAAAAAGACCATGATCAAATGGGGCCGCGCGCGCGCCAGCTCAAGCGGCTGGTCCGGACTGAACCGAAGCGGCGAACCACGGTCACAGTGCTATTGTCTCCCATCGATGACCATGACACCACGACGACCCGCTCCCCGCCTGCTGACGGCCCTGATCTGCACCGCACTGGCCTGCACCGCCGGTGCGCAGCAGGACGTGCGGCTGCCGGATCTTGGCAGCTCGGCGAACGCGCTGATCTCGCCGCAGGAAGCGCAGGATTACGGCGCCTCGATGCTGCGCCAGATGCGTGCGCTCGACATGGTCGTGGACGATCCGCTGCTGGACGACTACATCAACGATCTCGGCTTCCGCCTGGTCGCCCATTGCGACAAGCCGAAAGACCACTACGCGTTCTTCATCGTCAAGGATCCGGAGATCAACGCGTTCGCGGCGCCCGGCGGCTATATCGCGGTGAATTCCGGGCTGATCACGATCACCCGGGACGAAAGTGAACTGGCCGGCGTGATCGCGCACGAAATCGGCCACATCACGCAGAATCACCTGCAGCGTGCGTTCGAGGATTCCAAGAAGGATGCGCCGTTGATGGCGCTGGTGCTGCTTGGCGCCATTGCCGCCGGTGCCGGCGGCCACAGCGGCGATGCGCCGATGGCGGTGCTGGCCGGCGGCCAGGGCCTGATCGCGCAGAAGTCGATCAATTTCACCCGCAAGGACGAGGTCGAGGCCGACCGCGTCGGTATCCAGACGCTGGCCAATGCCGGCTTCGATCCGAACGCGATGGCCAATTTTTTCGAGCGCATGGAGGATGCCATGAGCGCCGGCGCCGGTGGCGAGGATGTGCCGGCCCTGCTGCAAAGCCACCCGGTGACCACCATGCGCATCAGTGACGCCAAGGCGCGTGCCGGCGCGCTGATCGCCGCGCAGAAGCTGCGCCCGGCCGGCTCCGCCATGGACAAACTGCAGTGGGAAAAGAGCACGGCGCCGATGATGTTCGTGAAAGACCCCAGCGCGCTGATGCCAGCACCGAAGAACGGCGGGCTGGCTACCTATGCGCTGATGCGCGAACGTGTGCGGGTGCTGGCCGGCGATGCTCCCAAGCTGACCATCTACTACGGCTCCAGCCTGCAGCACCAGCGTGGCTTCGACACGCCGGCGAACCGCTACGGCTACGCGCTGGCGCTCATGCGCAGCGGCCGCGGCGCGCAGGCGATCGACCAGCTGCAGCCGTTGCTGCAATCGGCGCCGGACAGCCTGATCCTGAAACTGGCGCTGGCCGACGCCCGCCTGCAGGCCGGGCAGCGGGCCGCCGCTCTGGCCCTCTACAACGCGCTCAATACGCAGTCGCCACGCAACCGCGCGGTGGCTCTGGCCTATGCCAAGGCACTTACCGTCGAAGGCGACAAGGGGCAGGCGCGTCTTGCCGCGGATCTGTTGCGGCCCCTGCTGGACAATGCCAGCGAGCCCGAGATCTACAGCACTTATGCCCGCGCCAGCGACAAGGCCGGCGACAGCGTGCGTGCCGGCGAGGCTTTTGCCGACGCCAGCTACTATTCCGGCCGCCCGTTCGACGCGATGGAGCAGCTCAAGCGTCTGCTCAAGCGCGACGACCTGGATTACTACGCACGCGTGCGCATCCAGGCGCGCATCGCCGAACTGACCCCGCTGGTGCTGGAGCTGCGCAAGCGCAAGATCCAGACCGAAGACAATCCCGACGGCAAGCAGCAACTGCAGCCGCGCAACGATTGCAGCGGACGGCTGTGCTTCGGCATCGGCGCCGGGCCGGCCGGCATGGACTCCGGCGCTGCGCCGTTCGATGCCACCCAGCCCTAGGCAAGCATCGATCCGGTCATACTGACGCGTGTCATCGACACGTAACATTCATCCGTTGCAATATCCCCGTCACAAGCCATCGGCAGAGCCCGGCGTGCACAAACGCATCCTGATCGTTGAAGACGAAACCTCGATTCGCGAAATGATCGCCTTTGCCCTGCGCAAGGCCGGCATGGACGCGATGCAGGCGGCGGATGCCCGTGCGGCCCAGCTGGCGATCGCCGAGCAGGTGCCCGACCTGATCCTGCTGGACTGGATGCTTCCAGGCACCAGCGGGCTGGAACTGGCCCGGCGCCTGCGCAAGGAAGAACTCAGCCGCGAGATCCCGATCATCATGCTGACCGCGCGCGGCGAGGAAATGGATCGCGTCAACGGACTGGAAGCCGGCGTCGACGATTACGTGGTCAAACCCTTCTCGACCCGCGAGCTGATCGCCCGGATCAAGGCGGTGCTGCGGCGCAGTCACGGCGACGACGGCTCCGGCATGGTCGAGGCCGGCGTCCTGCGCATCGACGGCCCGGCGCACCGCGTGTTCGCCGGCGACGAGCCGGTACCGATCGGTCCGACCGAATACCGCCTGCTGTATTTCTTCATGACCCATGCCGAGCGCGTCTACTCGCGCACGCAGCTGCTCGACCATGTCTGGGGCGGCAGCGTGTACGTGGAGGAGCGCACCGTCGACGTGCACATCAGGCGCCTGCGCAAGACGCTGGAACCGTGGAAGCTCGACGATCTGGTGCAGACCGTGCGCGGCACCGGCTACCGCTTCTCCACCAGCGTCTAAGCGCGATGGCGTGCTTGCGGTGGCGCCGGCTTTTACCGATGCTGGCGCCTTGCCCTCCAAGCGCTGTGGCGCCACACCCGAATGACCCAGCCTGCGACGCCTTCCTGGAGGAAACTGCCTGCCGCTCTCGCCGGCGCCCTGCTCGCCGGCGCCGTACTGGGCTGGTTTGCCGGCGGGCACGTCGCCACCGGTGTTGCGCTGGTCGCACTGGCCGAAGTCGTCTTGCTGCTGACTCGGATCCGTCATCAAACACTGCCCATGATGCCCGCACCGGCTAACGTCAGCCCTCTCCAGCATGACCGTTTCATGACGCGTTCCCGCCGCCTTGCCGCCAATCTTCGCGATCTGCGCAACGCCGCCAGCCAGTTGCCGGACGCGGTGGTACTGATCGACCAGCAACAACACATACGCTGGTTCAACCATGCCGCCGAAAATCTGCTGGGGCTGCGCCGGCCGCAGGACCGCGGCGTGTTGCTGCAACAGCGGATGGCCAATTCGGCGCTGGCCGGCTGGCTGCGTGATGGCGCGCTGGAGCCGCTCAACGACGCGACCGCACCCGGGCAGGCGGACAGCCAGCTCAATGTCAGCATGCTGCCGTTCGGCGACCACGAACAGTTGCTGCTGGCGCGCGATATCAGCCATCTGAACCGGCTCGAACAAATTCGTCGTGACTTCGTGGCGAACGTCTCGCACGAATTGCGCACGCCGCTGACGGTGATCCACGGTTATCTCGAACTGATCGATCCCGAAGACGTGCCCGAACTGGCGCCGGTGCTGAGCGAGATGCGTGCGCAGTCGAAACGGATGGGCCAGATCGTCGAGGATCTGCTGACCTTGTCGCGGCTGGAAACCCAGCATCAGATCGCCGACGAACGGGTACCGATGGCCTCGCTGCTGGCGACGGTGCGCAAGGAAGCCGATGCGCTCAGCCAGGGCCGTCACCGTATCCTGCTCGAATCCACCGCCGAGGCGGACCTGCTGGGCTCGCCGAAAGACCTGCACAGCGCGCTGTCGAACCTGGTCAGCAACGCGGTGCGCTACACGCCGGCCGGCGGCAGCATCACGATCCGCTGGCAGCGCGAACCCGGCGGCGCGGTGTATTCGGTCAGCGATACCGGCTTCGGCATCCCGGCCACGCACCTGGCCCGGCTCACCGAGCGGTTCTACCGGATCTCCTCCAGCCGATCGCGCGACAGCGGCGGCACCGGACTGGGCCTGTCCATCGTCAAGCACGTGCTGAACCTGCATCAGGCGCAGTTGCGGATCGAGAGCGCGCCCGGCGTCGGCTCCACCTTCGCCTGCCACTTCGGTCATGCACGCCTGCTGACTCCCGGTGGCAGCGACGACGGCTAGGGATGCTCCGATCCACGACGGCGTTTCCTTGGCCCGCGCCATGGGCCAGAATGAGGCATGCATCATCCATCGCCTGCCCTGCCCAGCGAACCCGACCTGACCGCTCCGGGCCTCTATTTAAGCCGCGAACTGGCCGCGCTGGAATTCAACTTCCGCGTACTCGCGATGGCGCGCGATCCCGCCGTGCCGCTGCTGGAGCGGTTGCGCTACCTCAGCATCGTGGCCAACAACCTCGATGAATTCTTCGAGGTGCGGGTGGCGATGCTCAAGCACCATCATGCATACGGCTCGGCCGCGCCAGGACCGGACGGCATCCCCTCCGGCGAATTGCTGGCGCGGATACGCACCCGGGCGCTGGACCTGGTCGCCGAGCAATACGCCGCCTGGCAGGAACAGATCAGCCCGCAGCTCGGTGCCGCGCAGATCCACATCCTCACCCGCAGGCGCTGGACGCCGCGCCAGCGGCGCTGGCTGCAGGGTTATTTCGAACACGAAGTACTGCCGGTGCTGTCGCCGCTGGGACTGGATCCGGCGCATCCGTTTCCGCGCATTCTCAACAAGACGCTGAACATCGCCGTGGTGCTGAAGGGCCGCGATGCGTTCGGCCACGAAGGCCACATGGCGCTGGTGCGCGCGCCGCGTTCGCTGCCGCGCATCATCCGCGTACCGGCCGAAGTCAGCGGCGCGGGCGACCATTTCGTGTTTCTGGCGGAATTGCTGCAGGCGTTCGTCGACCTGATGTTTCCCGGCCTCAAGGTGGTCGGCTCGTACCAGTTCCGGGTCACCCGCAACAGCGAGCTGATCGTCGAGGAAGCCGAGGTGGAGAACCTCGCGCTCGCGCTCAGCGAAGAATTGATCGGTCGCGGCTACGCGCGGCCGGTGCGGCTGGAGATCGCCAACGATTGCCCGAAGGCGATCACCGCCATGCTGATCGAGAACTTCCAGCTGGAAGAGACCGATGTGTACCGCTGCGACGGTCCGGTCAACATCATCCGTGCCGGGCTGATCTACGACTGGCTGGACCGGCCGGAGCTGAAGTTCCCCCGCTTCAATTCGCAGCTGCCCCCGGCACTGGAAAGCAGCCGCAACAAGTTCGACCTGATCGGCCAGCGCGACGTGCTGCTGCACCATCCCTACCAGAGCTTCGCCGCGGTGATCGACCTGCTGCGCCAGGCCACCGCCGATCCGCAGGTGCTGGCGATCAAGCAGACCTTGTATCGCGCCGGCGAGGACACGCCGCTGGTCGGCCTGCTGGTGGAGGCGGCCCGCAACGGCAAGGACGTCACCGTGGTGATCGAGCTGCGCGCGCGTTTCGACGAAGAGGCCAATATCCGCCTCGCCACCCGGCTGCAGGAGGCTGGCGTGCAGGTGGTCTACGGCGTGGTCGGCTACAAGACCCACGCCAAGATGATGCTGATCGTGCGACGCGAAGGCGAGGCGCTGCGTCGCTACGTGCATCTGTCCACCGGCAATTACCACCAGGCCAACAGTCGCTTGTATACCGACATCGGCCTGATGACGGCGAACCCCGAGATCGGCGAGGACTTGCACAAGGTCTTCCAGCAGCTGTCCGGGCTCGGACCGATGATCGAGCTGAAGCAGCTGCTGCATTCGCCGTTCACGCTGTACCCCAGCGTGCTCGCCAAGATCGAGCGTGAGATCGCGCATGCCAGGGCCGGCCGGCCCGCGCGCATCGTGGCCAAGCTCAACGCGCTGAACGAGGCCCGCGTGATCCAGTCGTTGTACCGCGCCTCGCAGGCCGGGGTGGAGATCGACCTCATCGTGCGCGGCGCGTGCACGTTGCGCCCCGGTCTGCCCGGCATTTCCGAGCGCATCCGCGTGCGCTCCATCGTCGGCCGCTTTCTCGAACACAGCCGGGTGTACTGGTTTGCCAACGACGGCGACGCGGAACTGTATTGCGCCAGCGCCGACTGGATGGAGCGCAACCTGATGCGGCGGATCGAGGTGGCCTTCCCCATCCTCGACCCCGAGCTGGCGGCACGGGTGTTCGAGGAAACCCTGGCCAACGGGCTGGCCGACAACACCCAGGCGTGGCTGCTCGGCAGCGACGGCCGCTACGTGCACGCGGACCCCGGCGAGAATCCGCCTTACAACGCACAGCAAGCCCTGCTCGACAGGTTCTGCCAGTGAGCCGGCTTCGCATCAGAGCTTGTGAAAAAAACCACTTCCTGTGGTTTTTTCCCATCGCGAGTCCGGCACAGGTCCGGACTCGCTCACGCGAACCAGGCACTTGCGTGCCCGATTCGCGCCCGGCCATCCATGGCCGGGCTGAGAGGCCGTTCAATGCACAGCCTCTCAGCCTCTCGCACCCATGCGAGAATCCGCGCTTTGTCATTGCGGGAGCGTGGGCGTGAGTCCAGCCGAACAGACACCGATCCGCGATGGCGAACTGATCGCCGCCGTGGACATGGGCTCGAACAGCTTCCACATGGTGGTGGCGCGCATGGAACACGGCGAGCCGCGGGTGATCGACCGCCTGCGCGACACCGTGCGTCTGGCGGCCGGCCTGCGCGCCGACGGCACGCTGGATGCCGAACGGCGCGCCCGCGCCATGGCGTGCCTGGCCCGTTTCGGCCAGCGCATCGCGGGTTTGCCCTCGATCCGGGTGCGCGCGGTGGCCACCAATACCGTGCGCCGGCTGGCCTCGCCGCACGCGTTCCTGACCGCCGCCGAAGCCGCGCTGGGGCATCCGGTCGAAGTCGTGTCCGGCCGCGAGGAAGGCCGTCTGATCTTTCTCGGCGCTGCCCACGACCTGCCCGCCTCGCGCGAACCGCGGCTGGTGATCGACGTTGGCGGCGGCAGCACCGAATTCATCATCGGCCGTGGCGTCGCTCCGCTGCACACCGAAAGCGTGCAGGCCGGCTGCATCGCCTCGACCTTGCGTTTCTTCCCGGGCGGCAAGCTCACCCGCAAGCGCTGGCAGCGCGCGCGCAGTGAACTTGGCGTGCTGCTGCAGCAGTTCGCTGAGGACTACCGCGAATCCGGCTGGCAGGATGCGTACGGCTCCTCCGGCACCGCCAAGTCGATCGGCGCGGTCGTGCAGGCAATGAATTTTTCCGACGACGGCATCACCCCGGCATCGCTCGCCGCGCTGCGCGACGCGCTGATCGAACAGGGCTCGATCGGCGCGCTCAAGCTGCCTGGCCTGATCGAGGATCGAGCACCGGTGATCGCCGGCGGCGTGGTGATCTTCGAGGCAGCATTCGCCGCACTCGGCATCGAGCGGTTGCGCGTATGCGCAAGCTCGATGCGCGAAGGTCTGCTGTGGGACCTGCTCGGCCGCGCCGGCGGCAGCGATCCACGCACCGCCAGCATCGATGCCCTGGCCACCCGCTACGGCGTGGACCGCGCCCAGGCGCGCCGGGTGGAATCGACCGCGCTGATGCTGTTCGACCAGGTCGCAGGCGCATGGAAGCTGGACACCGACGCGCGCGAATGGTTGTCGTGGGCATCGCGTGTGCATGAAATCGGCCTCGCCATCGCGCACAGCCAGCATCACCATCACGGCGCCTACATCCTGCGCCATGCCGACCTGGCCGGCTTCTCGCGGCAGGAACAGGAGCTGCTGGCCGCGGTGGTCGAAATGCATCGCCGCAAGCCGGACAAGACGATGGTGGCCACGCTGCCGCAACGCTACCGCCAGCTGGCCCGCTACACCACCGCGCTGCTGCGCCTGGCCGTGCTGTTCCGGCGTGCCCGCCGGGCCGAGTCGCTGCCGCAGATGCGGCTGGCCGCCAGCAGCAAATCGCTGCGCCTGACCCTGCCGCTGAGCTGGCTGGAGCAACATCCACTCACCGAGGCCGATCTGCAGCAGGAGCAGTCGCCGATGACCGAACTGGGCCTGAAGCTGGACATCACCAGCAGCTGATGGTGCCGCTCGGTCCAACCCGTCAAACCAGGCCCCGCCGCGGCCGCGTATCATGTGCGGACGCCCAAACTCTTTGACGCCCATGCTGAAATCCCTGCTCGCCACGCTGCTTCTCGCCCTGCCGCTGACGCTGACGGCGCAAACCGCCAAGCCGGCACCACCGGCCACCGCCGCCGCCACGCCGCCACCGCAAGTGCTGCTGCGCACCTCGCAAGGCGATATCACGCTGGAGCTGTACCCGGACAAGGCGCCGAAAAGCGTGGCGAATTTCCTGCAATACGTGCGCGACGGCTTTTACGACGGCACCTTGCTGCACCGGGCCATTCCCGGCTACCTGGTGCAGGGCGGCCTGTATACGCGCGACCTGCAGCCCAGGCGCACGCGGCCGGCGGTGCCCAGCGAGGCAGACAACGGCCTGTCCAATCTGCGCGGCACCGTGGCGGTAGCTCGCGGCGCCGACCCGAATTCCGGTACCGCGCAATTCTTCTTCAACCTGGTCGACAACCGCCGGCTCGATTTTGTCGGCAACCAGAGCGGCCTGACCTGGGGCTATGCCGTGTTCGGCAAGGTGATCAAGGGCATGGACGTGGTCGACAAGATCGCCGCCCTGCCCACCCGCGCGCTCGGTCCGTTCGCCGGTGACGTGCCCGATCCGCTGGTGCTGATCGAAAGCGCCCACGTCATCGGCGAGGAAACCCCGACCCCGGCCAGCAGCACGGCGATGCCTGCCAAGGCCGGACCGGCGCCCGCCAAACCGGTGGCCAAAAAGGTCAGAAAAGCGGCCAAACCCACCGGCAGCGGTTGATCCCGATGTCCACATTGTTCATCTCCGACCTGCACCTGGATCCCAGCCGGCCGCAGATCACCGAGCTGTTCGAGAGCTATCTGGCCGGCGACGAGGTTCGTCGTGCCGACGCGCTGTACATCCTGGGCGATCTGGTCGAGGCCTGGCTGGGCGACGACGACGATGCCGAGCTGCCGCAACGCATCGCGGCCGCCACCCGCGCCGTGCGCGACGCCGGCGTGCCGGTGTTTTTCATGGCCGGCAACCGCGACTTCCTGCTCGGAGCGGCATTCGCCGAACGGGCGGGCCTCACCTTGCTCGACGACGGCACCGTGCATGACATCCACCACCGCCCCACGTTACTGATGCACGGCGACGTGCTGTGCACCGACGACGTCGCCTACCAAGCCGTGCGCCGGCAGGTGCGCCAACCCGAATGGCAAAAGCAGATCCTGTCCATGCCGCTGGAAGCGCGCCGCGCGTTCGCCGCGAAAGCGCGCGAAGACAGCAAGGCGCATACCGGTAACACCATGGAAAGCATCATGGACGTGAATGGCGATGCGGTGACCGAGGCCATGCGCAAGGCCGGCGTGACGCGGCTGATTCATGGACATACGCACCGGCCGGCGGTACATGCGTTCGAGCTGGATGGAAAAGCCGCCGAGCGGATCGTGCTGGGGGACTGGTACGAGCAGGGATCTGTGCTGCGGGTAGACGACGACGGTGCCGAATTGCGTGGACTGGCCATCTGATAACGCGCGCCGTGCGGTACCCCGGGGCCGATCGATACGCTTCGCAGGGTTGGCATGCGGCACCATGATGATCGGCGGTTCGAACTGCGCTCACCGCCCATACACGCATCACGCTGTAAGACGTGTCGCGTCCGTGATCGGAGGCTACGAGCCGGTCGGCGCATGGGTGCGCAAATGTCGATGGAACGCGTCTCCGCAACCCGGCTCGACCTGCTGAACTATCTGCGCCGCAAGGTGAACTGAGCGGAGGGTCGGGCGCGGCGTTGCCTGCGGTTCGC
This sequence comes from Rhodanobacter terrae, assembly GCF_042657005.1. Taxonomy (NCBI): domain Bacteria; kingdom Pseudomonadati; phylum Pseudomonadota; class Gammaproteobacteria; order Lysobacterales; family Rhodanobacteraceae; genus Rhodanobacter; species Rhodanobacter terrae. The sequence goes on along the minus strand of NZ_JBHSNG010000005.1, from coordinate 153 downwards.
GCCACGAAAGTTTGCCGTAATGCGGGCCGCCCAGAATGGCCGACGTCACGCGGGGGCCGCCCGGCGCCGTGTCTCTCAGAGGAAGCTTTGCCATGTGTGGAATCGTTGCTGCCGTTGCCCAGCGGGACGTCGCGCCGCTGCTGATCGTGGGCC